>NZ_JBQSXR010000009.1:0-178212 GCF_052378395.1 Brachybacterium sp. AOP29-B2-41 | reverse complement strand
AGGCATGCTGAACGCCGGGGCTGGGGTCGCGGCGAACTCGGGCCGCTGGATGAAGCTCACGTCGGAATCCTTCGCCGCGTCGAAGGCTCTGCCGCTCGTCAAGAACGCCTCCACCGGGAACCTCCACGCCACCCTCCGCGCGTCGAGCGGCCAGTTCGCCAAGAACCTGCAGTTCGTTGCGGGGCCGGCATCCCTGCTCAACCCCGCCGCCCTCGCCGCCGCCGGAGCGGTCATGTCGCAGATGGCGATGCAGGAGGCGATCGAGGAGATCGGCGAGTACCTCGCCGTCATCGACGAGAAGATCGACGACATCCTGCGTGCGCAGAAGGATTCGGTGTTCTCGGACATGATCGGCGTCGACCTCATGATCGAGGAAGCCATGACGGTTCGCGACGAGGTGGGCCGCGTCTCGGAGGTGACCTGGTCCAAGATCCAGAATTCTGCACTCACCCTCGCCACCACCGAGGCCTATGCACTGCGGCAGATCGATGCGCAGGCGGAGAAGGTCGAGAAGGCGAGTGTCGCGGACCTCGCCACGAAGGCGAAGGCCGCCGAGTCCACCGTGCGCGAGTGGCTCGCCGTGCTTGCGCGCTGCGTCCAGCTGCAGGATGCTCTGGCGGTCCTCGAGCTCGATCGAGTCCTCGACAGCGCGCCGGAGGATCTCGACCGCCACCGCCTCGGACTCCGCGCGGCACGGGCAAAGCGCCTCGCGCTGATCCACCGCACGACGGAGGAGCTGCTCGAGCGCATGAACACCACCATCCGTCGGGCCAACGCCAAGGTCCTCCTGTCCCCGCGGCCGGCTCGCGCGGCGGTCACCTCCAGCAATCTCGTCGTGGGCCGAGTGCTCGACTTCCAGACGGCCCTGGAGATCGAGGACGGCCACGACTCCACAGATGCGAAGCGATGGCGGACGGCAGCCGGAGAGGTGCGCGACAAGGTCGTCAGAACCGGCGTTGACGGCGCCGGCGCAGCGATCCAGTTCGGTGGCGACACCGCGGGTCGCGTCCGCTCCGGAGCCGGTCGCTTCTCGGAAGGCGCCCGCGCGTTCCGCGAAGCCGTCCGTCGCGAAGACCCCGAGGCGAGTGACGAATCGGCGACCGCGCAGCCGGTGGACGAGCAGGCCAAGTAGCTCGCCTCACCGCATATAGCAGCTCGATGCTGCGGGAGAACCTGAGTCCTCCACCCCACCGAGCCGTAGGAAACGTGCCGCAGATTCCGCTTCGGGGCACGTTTCCTACGGCTCGCTACATCCCGCTGCACCTGACCAGCCGAGTCGTAGAGTGCCCGACCCCCAGAAGGAGCGCTGTGCCCGAACCCATAAGCCAGGCTTGCCACCCGCGCCTAGGATGGGGTCATGGATCCACGTCGCCTGCTCATCTTCCGCACTGTGGTGCGCAACGGCTCGATCGGTGCCGGCGCCCGCGAGCTGGGCTGGACCCAGCCCGCGGTCTCCCAGCACCTCGCCGCGCTGGAGAAGGAGGTGGGCACCCAGCTGCTGCTGCGCTCCTCCGCCGGCATCACGCCGACGGAGGCCGGCACCCGCCTCGCCGCGCATGCCGAGGCGATCGCCGCGCAGATGCATGCCGCTGAGGAGGAGCTCGCCGACATCACGGCGCTGCGGCGCGGGACGGTGAAGTTCGGGACGTTCCCGTCGGCCGCGGCGATGCTGCTGCCGCCGGTGCTGAAGCGGCTCTCCGAGACCGCTCCGGATCTGGACGTGACCTTCGCGGAGCTCGAGCCGCCGGATGCGGTGGTCGCGCTGCGCGAGGGCGAGCTGGATCTCGCGCTGGTGTTCCGCTACCCGTGCAGCGACATCGGCGATGAGGGCACCCTGGAGTGGACCCCGCTGATGGAGGACCGCGTGATGGTGGTGCTGCCGCGCGACCACCCTCGGGCCGAGGATCCGGACCTCACCCTCGGCGACCTGGCGAAGGATCCGTGGATCGCGGGCTGCGAGCGCTGCCGGGCGAACCTGATCTCCAGTGCGCGCCGCGCCGGCTTCTCCCCGCAGGTGCGCCACTCCACCGATGACACGATCGTGGTCCAGCAGCTGATCATGCATGGCGGCGGCGTCGCGCTGATGCCGGAGACCGCCCTCGAGGCGGCACCGTCGGCCGATCTGGTGGTGCGTGCCATCCCGAACCTCGACAACCGGATGATCGGGCTGCTGAACCGTCGCGGCGCGCTCGCGATCCCGGCGGTGGGCGCCCTGCGGGATGCGCTGGTGGCTGAGACCACCGAGCGCCTGGACACGGCGGTGATGATCTGAGCCCCCGCACGGCCGGCGGTGCCCCGGCACGTACCTGGGTGCGGCCGGGCCTGATGCTCATCGGGGGCCTGCTGCTGGCGGTACTGCTGCTGCTCGCCGACCAGTGGATCGCCGCGATCGCTGTCGCGCTGTTCTCCGTCTTCATGGCGTACTGGACCAGCCCACTGCGCTCCGGCCCGCACGTTCCGCTGGCCGAGGCCCGCACGCAGGGACCGGGCACCGCGATCATCCTGTGGGCACCCGGCAACCCGCTCTCGGCCCGCCTGCAAGCGGCGATCCGCGGCCCCCGCCAGGACGTGGCCTGGGTGAACGTGTTCCGCGACCCGCACGCGCAGGAGCTGCTGACCGCGCACGGCGGCACGGGCGCACTGCCGCTCGTGCTGCTCGGCGAGCAGACGATCGCGAACGCAACCGCCGGGATGCTGCTGGACCTGCAGGAAGCCGAGCAGCGGCGTCGGACCGAGGGCGGGGACGTCGGCGAGCGCTGACTCAGGCGCCGGGCAGCTGCCCGATCACGACGGTCCACTCGCGCACGCTGCGGTCCGCGATGACCCGCTCGCGCTTGAAGGGGTCGCCGTCGAGCTTGGCGAGCGCATCCTCCGCGGAGTCCGCGAGGAGGATCAGCAGCGCCCCGGGCTCGCCGCTCAGCGGGCCGGACAGCAGCAGCGTCCCTTCGCGGTGCAGCTCGGAGAGGTGCTCACGATGCTCGGGGCGGAAGGTCGCGACGCGCGAGGCGTCATCGATGTAGGTGTACTGAACGGCGAAAGCGGCCATGGCTTCTCCCTGGGGCGGGGGCCGACGCCGGTGCGCGGCCCGTAGTTATCTGGGTTCATCGTCCCGCATCTGCGCGGGTCACGCGGGGTCGTCCAGGAGACCGCATCTTTCCTTTTCCGTAATTACGGATATAGTGGGTCTCGTTCCCGACCCGCAAGGAGGCCCGACATTCCCGTCGCCCCCGCCCCCGCCGAGCTCCTGGAGCGGCTCTCCGCCCTCGAGGCACGGGTCGCCGAGCTCGAGGGCGAACGCAGCGACGCTCCATCACCGCCCCGCAGCACCACCGCGAGCGATGCGGGCGACAGCGCGCCCGAGGATCCGTTCTGGGCGCTCGCCTCGCTCAAGGAGCACCTGCCCGCACCGGGCGGGGTGCTGCTGACCGGCGCGGTCGATGTCGGGGCGGGACATCTGGAGTACCAGTGGGCGCGCCCCACCGAGCACCTGCTGGAGACGGACTGGCAGCAGCATGCGGAATCCGTCGGCGCCCTCGGCCATCCCCTGCGGATGGCGATCCTGCGTCGGCTGCTGGACGGCGAGCACACCGTCGCCCAGCTGGTCGAGGAGCTCGAGCTGGGCTCCACCGGCATCGCCTACCACCACCTCTCCGCTCTGCAGGCAGGCGGCTGGGTACACTCGCCGCGCCGCGGCAGCTGGGCCCTGCTCACTCCCCGCGTGATCCCCCTGCTGACCATCCTCATCGCCCTCGAGAGGGGCTGAGCGTGAACTCCCCCCGGCCCGCCAGCCCTCACGACCCCGCGCCCGAGACCACCGCTCCTGCCGATCCCGCCGAGCCGGTCGGCCCCGCCGCTCCGGCACCCACTGCATCGGCACCCTCAGGCCCGGTCACCCGCCGCACGGTCCTCGCGGCAGGGATCCCGGCCGTCGTCGGTCTCGTCGGCCTGGGGGCACTGACCAACCCCCGCCCCGCGAGCCTTGGAGACCCCATCGGAGATCAGCAGCTGACCAGCGCCCTCGCCCCGCATCTCAGCGGCCACCGACGGGTCGCCGTCGCCTACCTCGACGGCAGCGGCAGCCCCCGCTTCGCCGGCTTCGGGGCCGACGAGACCAGCGAGTTCGAGATCGGCTCGATCTCCAAGACCTTCGCCGGCGCACTGCTCGCCGAGGCGATCACCCGCGGCGAGGTCACCGCGGAGACGACCGTGGCCGAACTACTCGGGGCGGAGGCCGCGGGCAGCGAGATCGCGGGCGTCACCCTCGCCGAGCTCGCCACCCACACCTCGGGGATGCCGCGCCTGGCCCTCGCCGCGCTGCCCGGCTCGATGGTCGCGAACTTCCTGCGCAAGGACCCGTATGCGCGGCGGGATGCCGCACAGGTGATCGATGATGCCCTGGGCAGCGCTCTCACCGGGCGGGGCGAGTTCGCCTACTCGAACCTGGGCGTCGCCCTCCAGGGCCAGCTGCTGGCCCGCGCGGCCGGGACCGACTATGCCTCACTGCTCACCGAGCGGATCCTGGACCCGATGGAGCTGAGCGGCACCTACGCCCCGATCCTTCCCGAGCACCTGAGGGAGTCGGCGACCCGGGGCCGAGGGAAGAACGGCCTGGCGCAGGCCGCATGGACGATGTACGGCAGCGCTCCAGCGGGCGGCATCCGCTCCACCGCGAAGGACATGGCAACCTACCTGGCCGGCACGTTCGACGGTTCGGCGCCCGGCGCGGCCGCCGCCTCGGAGGTCCTGCACAGGGTCGACGAGACCGAGAACATCGGCATGAACTGGTTCCAGGAGGACTTCGGCGACGGCACCTGGCACACCTTCCACAACGGCATGACCGGGGGCTATGCCTCGTTCGTGGGGTTCACGCCGGAGACCGGGCGCGGGATCGTGCTGCTCACCGATACCTCTCGCAGCCTGGATGCCCTCGCGATGGACGTGCTCACCAAGCAGGTGGCGCTGTGATGAGCCTGCTCCCGCTGCTGGTGGGACTGCTCCTGGCCGCGATGCTGCTGACCTCTCTCGTGTCCCTGCTCCGCCACCACCAGCATCCGTGGCGGATCCTCGAGCGGGCGCTCGGCAGTGCGAGCCTCCTTGCGATCATCGGCGTGATCGGGATCGTGCCCGCGTCGCTGTGGTGGGTGCCGTGGCTGCTGACGCTGCTGCTCGCCGCCGGTGTCGTCGTCGCCTGTCGGCGCCTGCTCACCCAGGCTCCGCCTGCTCAGCCCTCCCGGCGCCAGGCGACTGCCCTTTCCGCGCCGAGCCGCTCGAACCTCATCACGGAAGGGCTGCTCTACCTCGGACTGCTGGTCATCGCGCTGGCCGCAGGCTGACCCGGTCGCTCAGCTGCGGAGCGGCAGCCAGTCGAGCACGTCCTGGATGCCCTGGTCCCAGAACTCCCAGGTGTGCGCGCCGGGGCGCAGCCGGGAGCTGAGCTCCACGCCCTGCTCCTCGGCGGCGGAGAGGAAGCGACGGTTGTGGTCTAACAGCTGATCCTCGGTCCCGCAGTCCAGGAACAGAGCCGGCAGAACCGCCGGATCGGCGGCGCCGAGCAGGCCCAGCAGATCGTCCTGCGTCTCGGCGATATCGCGTCCGGCCCAGATCCGCTCGGCGAGATGGCCGGTGTTCAGATCCAGGCTCAGCGAGGCAGGGTCCAGCGCACCGGACAGGCTCGCCGCGGCCGCGAACCGCTCCGGATGGTTCAGCGCGAGCTTGAAGGCCCCGAAGCCGCCCATCGACAGGCCCGCCACGAAGGTGTCCTCCCGCGCGGTGGAGACGCGGAAGGTGCGAGCGATCAGCTGCGGCAGCTCCTCGGTGATGAAGGTCCAGTACTTCTCCCCCACCGCTTCGTCGGCGTAGAAGGAGCGGCGCACTTCGGGCATCACCACGGCGATGCCCTTCTCGGTCGCGTAGCGCTCGATCGAGGTGCGGCGCTCCCAGATCGTGCAGTCGTCGCTCAGCCCGTGCAGCAGGTAGAGCACCGGCACACCGCGCTCAGCGCCCGCCGCGGAGCCGTCACCGTCGGCCCCTTCCATCCCGATACCGGCTGCGGCCTGCGGCATCAGCACCACCATCGAGGTGCCCATGCCGAGGGATTCGGAGAAGAAGTCAGTGCGCATGCGGATCATCGGTGATCGCTCCTGGGTCGGTACCGGCAACGTGCTGGATCCATTGAACACTCTCCCGCCCATGACGGCCCGCTTACGATGGCGCCATGACTACCGTGCCCGCTCCGTCCTGGATCCGCGATGCCATCTGCTGGCAGGTCTACCCGCTGGGCTTCTGCGGCGCACCGCGCGTGCGCACAGACCTCGGCGGCGAGGGCTACGGCGGGGCCGACGGGGAGAACGTGGTGCACCGTCTGCGCCGCCTGGACGGCTGGCTCGACCACCTGGTGGGCCTCGGTGCGAACGTGCTGCTGCTGAACCCGATCTTCGACTCCGTCTCCCACGGCTACGACACCCTCGAGCATCGCCGCCTCGACCCGCGGCTCGGCGACGAGGACGATTTCGACGCCCTGATCACCGCCTGCCACGCCCGGGGCGTCCGGGTGGTCCTCGATGGGGTGTTCAACCACGTCTCGGACAGTCACCCGGTGGCGCGGCAGGCGATCGCCGCCGGCCCGGGCACCGAGGACGGCGCCCGGATCCGCTGGTCCGGCACCAGCCCCTACGGCTTCGAGGGGAATGCGGACCTCATCGAGATCGATCTGGCCGACGCCGTCATCCAGGACCGCGTCGTGGAGATCATGGGCCTCTGGCTCGATCGCGGGGCCGACGGCTGGCGGCTGGACGCGATGTACGCGGCAGGGGCCGAGGCCTGGGCGCCGATCCTCGAACGGGTGCGGGCCGCGCATCCCGAAGCGTGGATCCTCGGCGAGGTCATCCACGGCGACTATCCGGCCTTCGCCGCCGCGTCCACTGCGGATTCGATCACCCAGTACGAGCTGTGGAAGGCGATCTGGTCCGGGCTGCGCGATCACAACCTGTTCGAGCTCGCCCACGCCCTGGGTCGCCACCAGGAGTTCCTGGAGGCCGAGGGCGGGGCGCATCCGCAGACCTTCGTGGGCAACCACGACACCACCCGCATCGCCTCCCAGCTCACCGACGGGCGAGACCTCGCCGCAGCCTTCGCGCTGCTGGCGCTGCTGCCCGGGATCCCGACGATCTACGCCGGGGATGAGTTCGGCGCCACCGGCATCAAGGAGGAGCGGGTGGGAGGGGATGACGCGATCCGGCCCTGGTTCCCCGGCAGCCCTGAGGAGGTGGTCGCCGCGGCCGCCGCCGCGGACAGCGCCCCGGGCGGGCCCCACCACCTCACTCTGCTGAAGCCCGACGCCGCGGAGCGCATCCTGGAGGTGCATCGCCGGCTGTTCTCGCTGCGCCGCCGGGAGCCATGGCTCGTGACCGCGTCGGTGCGCGTGGAGGAGGACTCGCTCGAGAACACCTGGGTGCAGATCGTGCTCACGCCCGGGGAGGGGGACAGCGCTGACGGGGTGCCGCCCTCGCCACTCACCCTGGTGCTGAATCTCGGGGACGAGGACCGACCCGCGCCAGGCGAGGTGCTCGAGGTGGTCAGCGGCGCGGACATGCTCGACGGCGTCGGCCCGGCGGCACCCGGCGTGGTGCCCGCACACGGCATCGCCGTGGTGCGGTGATATGGGGCCGCTACCCCGTCGATGACGGGCCGGACACACCGGACGGTGAACCGTCGGCCTGCCCGTAACCTACGATTCGGACATGATCATCGCCGGTCGCATACTCCTGCTCGTCGTGTCGTTCGTCCTGTTCGGGTGGGCGCTGGCCCTGTTCGTCACGGGAGGCACGACACGGGTCATGCTGGAGGAACGCATCGATTCGGAGCATTTCACGGCGGTGATCGCGGAGATCAAGTGTGGATCTGTGGCCGAAGGATTGAACTCCCACGTCATCTACGACGTCATCGATACCGTGGACGGCGAAGAGGCCGGAGCGGTCAGCGGCCCCACGGGGAGCGGCAATGAGCTCCTGATCGGGCAGTCCTGCGAGTCGTTCCGGAGCGCGCGGTCGACGGGGATCACCTTGCTCGCGGCCCCCACGATCGTTGCCGGTGTGGGCGGGTTCGCGCTGTCGTCTCGACGGAAGTAGGCGACCGCCTCACCCCACCCCGAAGCAGCGCCTCCGCGGCCACGCACCCCTCCGTCGTAGGCTCGTCCCATGAGCATCGCGATCAAGCCCGCCGAGTCCGTGAACACCGCCCCCGTCGTCGCCCTCGGGCTGGTCGGAGGCTGGCTGACCGCCCGCGAGACCGGCATCCGGCCGCTCGGCGGCGTGGTGCTCGCCGCCGCCGGGCTCTACGCGGGCCGCAGCTGGCTGGCCCGTCGCGGCCCCGCCACCACCGCCGTGCTCGGCGCGACCTACGTGGTCGGCTTCGGGCTCTCCCACCCGCTGGCCAAGAAGATCGGCCCGTGGCCGGCGGTGCTCACCGTCACCGCCGCAGCCGCCGGCGCCGCCGCACTGCTCTCCGACGCCGCGTACAGCGGATGGCTCCCCGCCGAGCCCGACGCCGACGCCTGAGCTCGAGTCCAAGCCCAAGCCCAAGCCCAAGCCCAAGCCCAAGCCCAAGCCCAAGCCCAAGCCCAAGCTTCCCCCGCCCCGCCGATCCCCTCCCAACTGTCGTTGCGCCGCCCCGCGAGCGACAGTTCAGAGGGGATGGCTCACCGCTCGTGCATCCATCCCCTCTGAGCTGTCGTCCGACCACCCTCGTGGCGACAGCTGAGAGGGGATGCCCGGCTCCGGGCGCGGGCGGGGAGAGCTGAGGGGATGCCCGGCTCCGGGCGCGGGCGGGAGAGCTTCTGGGCAACTCCGGGCGCGGGCGGGAGAGCTGATGCCCGACTCAGCATGAGGGCTGGGAGAGCTGAGGGGAGGCTCGCGATGCGGGAACGGAATCGGTCACGGCTCCGGTCGCGCTTCAGAGGAATGCGCTTAACAGGTTTCCATCGTTGAGATAGTTGACTAAGCTAAGCCTCCGGTCCGAACGTCGGGCCGCCCGATCCCCCCGAGGTTCTCTCCCCCCATGCTCGGCACCATGCGCCGTCTCTGGCAGACGGTCCGTCCGATCCGCTTCCGCCTCTATCTCGGCCTGCTCAGCGCCATGACCGCGTCAATCGTGGCGCTCATGATCCCTCAGGTCCTCGAGTACATCGTCAATCGGCTCGACTCCGACGCGACCTCCGTCGTCATCTGGACCGGTGGCGCGATCGTGCTGGCCCTCGGCATCGTCGAAGCCTCCCTGATCTGGATGCGCCGCACCTTCGCGGTCGCCCCCTCGACCACCGTCGAGAAGCAGATCCGGGTGGACTTCTACCGCAAGGTCCAGAACCTGCCGGTCACCTTCCATGACGGGTGGGGCTCCGGCCAGCTGCTCTCGCGCATGCTGAGCGACATCAACCAGATCCGCCGCTGGATCGCCTTCGGCATGATCATGGCCGTGACCAGCATGGTCACCGTCGTGGTGGGCATGGGCCTGCTGGTGCGCTCCTCCGCGATCCTCGCGCTGATCTTCTTCTGCGCCGCGGTGCCGGTGACGGTGATCGCCTATCGCTTCAACCGCTCCTACTCCGTCCTCTCCCGCCTCTCGCAGGATCAGAACGGTGACCTCGCCACCACCATCGAGCAGTCCGTGCAGGGCATCCGGGTGCTCAAGGCCTTCGGCCGCGGGCCGACGGCCCTCGAGGGCTTCACCGAGCAGGCCGAGGAGCTGCGCCGCACCGAGGTGCGCAAGGCGACCGCTATCGCCCGCTTCGACATGTTCATGTTCATGCTGCCGGAGCTCGCCCTCGGCGTGGCCCTGCTGGTGGGCCTGCACCTGACGGCCTCGGGGTCGATCTCCACCGGCCAGCTGGCCTCCTATTTCGCGACCGCCACCCTGGTGGTGGGTCCGGTGCGGATGCTCGGCATGCTGCTGGGCCAGGCAGTCAACGCGACCACCGCCCTGGACCGCCACTACGAGGTGATGGACTCCGCCGAGGCCATCACCTCCCCTGCCTCTCCGCAGCGCCTCGATCCCGCCGCCGCCACCGGCGCGGTGCGCTTCGAGGGCGTCCACTTCCGTTACGAGGACGCCCCGGACCACATGCCCGACGTGATCAACGGAGTGGACCTCGAGATCCGCCCGGGCGAGACCATGGCACTGGTGGGCGTGACCGGCAGCGGCAAATCCACCCTGCTGCAGCTGGTGCCGCGCCTGTACGACGTGACCGCCGGCGCGATCACGATCGACGGCATCGACATCCGCGAGCTGGACCTGATCAGCCTGCGCACCCTCACCGCAGTCGCCTTCGAGGACGCCACCCTGTTCTCCGACTCGGTGCGCGAGAACGTGCTGCTCGGCGCAGATCAGTCGCTCACCGCAGAACAGGCCGAGGACCTGCTCCACCTCGCTCTGCGCACCGCGGATGCCACCTATGCGTACGAGCTGCCCGAGGGCGTGGACACCCGCATCGGCGAAGAGGGCATGAGCCTCTCCGGCGGCCAGCGCCAGCGCCTGGCCCTGGCCCGTGCGATCGCCGCCCGCCCCGCCGTGCTGCTGCTGGATGATCCGCTCTCCGCTCTGGACACCAAGACGGAGGAGACCGTCACCGAGCGCCTGCGAGAGGTGCTCAGCGGAACCACCACGCTGATCGTCGCCCACCGCAGCTCGACCGTGGCCCTTGCGGACAGGGTCGCCCTGCTCGACGGCGGCCGGGTGGTCGCCGTCGGCACCCATCACGAGCTGATGGCCACTTCCGCCCGCTACCGCTGGGTGATCGCCAACCAGGCCGAGGAACGCCGCCGCGACCAGGACATCGAGACCCTCACCGGCGAGCTCGAGCTCCGCGCGATCCAGGAGGAGGGCCGATGAGCGCCCCCGCAATGAAGAACCAGCGCCCGGACCAGAACGACCCCGAGCACCAGACCTTCAACGACGCCGAGAACACCGCTTCGCGGAAGCGCTCCTTCGCCCTGCTCGGCGAGCTGATCTCCCCCGTCAAGGGCCAGTTCGTGGGGATGGCCATCATGGTCGTCTTCGCGCAGCTCGCCGTGGTGGCCGGCCCAGCGATCATCGCCTGGGGCATCGACCACGGCCTGCCATCCCTGGTGGCCGGGGACTCCGGCCCCGCGTTCCAGGCCGCGGCGCTGGCCGTCGGCGCCGCGATCGTGGGCGGCGTGCTCACCTACGGGTACGTGCGCCAGTCCGTCGTCGTCGGCCAGAAGATGCTGCTCGCGCTGCGCCGGAAGGTCTTCCGCTTCACCCAGAAGCAGGACCTCGAGTTCCACGAGTCCTACACCTCGGGCCGGATCGTCTCCCGCCAGACCTCCGACATGGAGGCGCTGCGCGAGCTGCTCGACTCCGGCGTGAACGTCATGGTGGGCGCCTCGTTGTCGATGGTGTTCACGATCGTGCTGATCGTGACCATGGACCCGGTGACCGGCCTAGTGATGCTGCTGATGCTGATCCCCTGCGTGCTGCTGACGATCTGGTTCCAGAAGCGCTCCCGCATCGAGTACCGGGCGATCCGCACCCATTCGGCGCGGCTGATCGTGCACTTCGTCGAGGCGATGGCCGGGATTCGCGCCGTCAAGGCCTTCCGCAAGGAGGAGCGCAACCAGGCTGAGTTCGACACCCTCGCCCAGGACTACCGTGACGCCTCGATGCGCTCGATCAACGTGTTCGGCATCTACCAGCCCGCCCTGCGCGTGCTCGCCAATGTGACCATCGCCGCGGTGCTGGTGGTGGGTGGATTCCGGGTGATGTCCGACGATCTGCAGGTGGGTGTGCTGGTGGCGCTGGTGCTGTACTCACGGCGCTTCTTCCAGCCGGTGGACGAGATCGCGAACTTCTACAACGCCTTCCAGTCTGCGGTGGCCGCGCTCGAGAAGATCGCGAACCTCCTCGCGGTGCAGCCCCACGTGAAGGAGTCCGAGACCCCCACCCCGCTGCTCGCCGCGAGCGGCCAGGTGGACTTCGAGGACGTCTCCTTCCGGTACAGCGAGGATGGCCCGCTGGTCCTGCAGCCGATGGACCTGCACATCCCCGCTGGGCAGACGGTCGCCCTGGTGGGCCAGACCGGCGCCGGCAAGTCCACCGTCGCGAAGCTCATCTCCCGCTTCTACGACGCGACCGACGGCAGCGTGCGCCTGGACGGGGTGGACCTGCGGGACATCTCCATGGCGGATCTGACCCGTAACATCGTGATGGTCACCCAAGAGGCGTACCTGTTCTCCGGCACCGTCGCGGACAACATCGCGCTCGGCAAGCCCGGCGCGAGCCGGGAGGAGATCGAGGCGGCCGCCCGGGCGATCGGCGCGGACTCCTTCATCGAGTCCCTCCCCTACGGCTACGACACCGACGTGAACAAGCGCGGTGGCCGCGTCAGCGCCGGGCAGCGGCAGCTGATCTCCTTCGCCCGCGCCTTCCTCGCCGATCCGCGGGTGCTGATCCTCGATGAGGCCACCAGCTCGCTGGACATCCCCTCGGAGCGGATGGTGCAGGAGGGGCTGACGAAGCTGCTCGGGCATCGCACCTCGCTGATCATCGCCCACCGCCTGACCACCGTGATGATCGCGGACCGGGTGCTGGTGGTGCACGGCGGTGAGGTCGTCGAGGACGGCTCCCCGACCGAGCTGGTCGCCGCGGGCGGCCGCTTCGCCGCGCTCTACCAGGCGTGGCAGGACTCGATGTGAGCTTCGTGAGTCGCGGTCGCCGTCCCCGAGGATGGCCGCCGCGACCTCACGCCCCGAGCATCGCCCGCAGCGGCTCGCCCACGCCCTCGACCTGAACCGGCACGCTCGGTCGACGGAAGGACTCGGGAGTCACCAGGAACCGCTGCTCGAGCACGACCCGGCCGGGGAGGGTGGACATCTGGGTGCCGTTGTCGACGTACCCGCAGGCGCGGGAGACGCCGAAGGAGGCGTCGTTCCCGACCGCGGCGGAGGACTCCGCGCGCGTCGCCCCGAGGTGGTCGAAGGCGAGGACCAGCATCGCCTGGCGCATCAGCGTGCCGTAGCCATTGCCGTGGGCATCGAGCGTGAGCCAGGAGCCGGAGGTGACGGTGCGCCGCTCGGCGAAGCGCACCGCCGAGACGTCCTGGCAGCCGATCAGTCGGCCACCGGCCCAGATCCCGAGCGGCAGGGTCCAGCCCTCGGGCGAGATGCCGCTGCGCAGCCGCCACTGGAAGCTCAGCGCGTTCCGCACACGCACCTCGGGCTGCTCCTGGTACCACCAGAACATCGCCAGCGAGTTCGGATCCTCGAAGATCGGCCGACGCAGCAGTGCGGCGTATTCCGGCAGGTCCGCATCGGCGAGCGGGCGCAGGGTGAGATCGCCGGCGCGCAGCACGAGGCCGAAGGGCGGATGGAGGGCCGTGAGATCGGGGAAGTCCGGGAAGTCCGTCATCGGCACAGGATAGGGGCCCCGCAGCGAGCTGGCCTCCGACTTTTCGTCAGCAGCCTCCGCACTCGCACCCGCACCCCGTACCCCGTACCCCGTACCCCGTACTCCGTACTCCGTAGGCTCCCTAGGCTGTCCCCATGACCATCGATGCGCTGCTGACCGGTTTCGCCCCCTTCGGCGGTGCGGCGGTGAACGAGTCCTGGGAAGCGGTGCGCCTGGCCGCACCGCAGCTGCGCTCGAGCGGCCTCACGGTGGAGACCCTCGAGCTCCCGGTCGAGTTCGGCCGCGCGGGCGAGCTGCTCGCCGCGGCGGTGCGCGAGCATCGCCCGTCGCTGGCGATCGCCGTCGGCCTCGCCGCGGGGCGCAGCGGCATCACCCCGGAACGGGTCGCGGTCAACGTGCGCGATGCCCGGATCCCGGACAACGCCGGAGCGAGCCCGGTGGACGAGCCGGTGGTGGCAGGAGGACCGGTCGGGTACTTCTCCACACTGCCGATCAAGGCGCTTGTCGCGGCCCTCGCGACCGCCGGCATCCCGGGATCGGTCTCGCAGACGGCCGGCACCTACGTGTGCAATGACGTCTTCTACGCGCTCCAGCATCTGCTCGCGACCGACCCGGAGCTTGCAGAGACCCGAGGCGGCTTCATCCATGTCCCGGCAGTCGATGTGCTCGACGCTCCCAGCACGGCGCGGGCACTCACACGGATGGTCGGGGTCGCACTGCGTACGGATGTCGACGACCGCCTCACGGGCGGCGCCGAGCACTGAACCCGACGGCCTGTCAAGGCAGGCGGAGACTGGGGAGCAAACCCGTGCCTGGAGTGTGCACAACTCCGTGACAGGCCCGAGCGACTGTGGGAAAAGGCCTCCGCTGCGTCCTCCCCAAAGGGTTATCCACAACGTTTTCCACAGGCGTGGACGAATGACAGACATGTAGTTCCGCAGGTACGCGAGACGTGCCGGGCGTGTCGCGTCGCGCCGAGGGACTCGGGAACGCCCTTCACCCTCGCGTTCGAGGAGCTCCCGCACAGCGCAGATTTCCCACCATTCCTGCAGGTCACGGAGTCAGCAGGAAATATGGGATGACACACTCTCTTCGCCTCAAGAGACGTTTCTGCAGGCTGCAGGCTCTTGGCGGCGACGGCCACCATGTGGGAAAGTCTGGACGATCCTGCGCTGTCCCCACCGTCCGTCCACACCCGAAGCACGGTTATCCACAGCCAGCTCCAGTAATCCCCAGTCGTCCGAAGAGTTATCCCCAACTCCGTCCACATCTGGGGAAAACCACACTGCTGTAGTTCATCGACGGAGTCTCGCGACGGCTTGATCCGTGATACTGCGTCTCGATCGAGCGATGCTGTCCGGATCGAAGCACCGGCGCCGCCGGAGTCGGCAGGTTGCCGGGGCCGACGGGGATGACGGGCCGACCGACCGACGGGCCTGACGGGGATGACGGGCCGACGGAGCTGATGGGGCTGATGGGGCTGATGGGGCTGACGGGTCAGCGGGTCAACGGGTCCGAGCGCACATGCGAAACGGCCGGAGCAGCTCCTTCGCCGCTCCAGCCCGTCGTCGTCCTCAGCTCCGTGCCCCTGCCGGGCGCTTCACCTCAGAGCGACATCACCGTCAGCGTCTTCACGACGATCAGCACCACGCACAGCACCGTCGCGGCAGCGACCACTGCCGAGTGCACCAGCGCGGAATGGCGGGCCAGAGCCTGGCGGTCCGCTCCGGGCGTCGCCTTGGGGCGCAGCGCGAACATTCCTGCGGTGACCGCGGCGCCGAGCACCAGACCGCCCAGGTGCCCCTGCCAGGAGATGTTGGGGATGGTGAAGGTGATGACGAGGTTCAGGGCGATCAGCACCAGGATCTGCGCCGATTGCCGGCCCATCCGGCGGTTGACGATGAACATCGCCGCGAACAGGCCGAACACGCCGCCGCTGGCCCCGAGGGTGCCGGTGTACCAGGCCTGCCCGAGCGGGTCGGCGAGCAGGTAGACGGCGGTGTGCCCGCCGAGCACCGAGACCAGGTAGACCGCGGAGAAGCGGACGAGGCCGAGGGTCCGCTCGAGGTACTGTCCCACGATCCACAGCGCGTACATGTTCAGCGCCAGGTGCAGGATGCCGCCGTGCAGGAAGCCCGCGGTGAAGAAGGTCCACGGCATGAAGACCGCGCGGAAGGGGGCGAAGATCCCCAGCTGCTCCACGATCTGCGGGGCGAGCATCTGCCCGAGGTAGACCAGCACGTTCAGGCCGATCAGCGTGTAGGTGACGTACGGGGGCCGGTTCCCCATGCCTCCGCCCATCGCGTTGCGGGGGCGGGTCGAGGCCTGCTGGCGGGACAGCTCGCGCTCGCAGTCCACGCAGAGCACGCCCACCGGGGTGGGTCGCTGGCAGTCCGGGCAGGCCGGGCGCTCGCAGCGCTTGCAGCGCACGTAGCTCACCCGGTCGGGGTGGCGGGGACAGACCGGCTGGGCCTGCGGGTCCGGAGTGTCCTCGGCGCTGTAGCCGTAGCTGGGTCGTTCCATGGGGGCCATTCCATCACGCCCACCTGGAGTGCGGCCGAGTGAACCGCTCACGATCCCGTCTCGGCCAGCCCGGCGGTCAGGCAGTCGTGTAGGGGAAGGCGGCGAAGAGCTTCTCGAAGCGGCCGCGCTGTGGGTCGCTGAGGGGTCGCTGCTCGTCCAGGACGAGCTTCCGCTTCCCGGCCGCTCCCTTGCGGGACCAGACGCCCACCACCTCGCCGCGGCGCACGGCAGCTCGCTTGAACACCCCGTTGTTGCCGGGCACCAGGGCGTGGTGACGCTCCTGGTCCATGAGGAAGAGGCGGTCGCGGTAGCCGAGCACGAGCTCGTCGAAGCCGGGCAGCAGCAGCTCCCGCATGGTCTCCTTCTCCGCAGCGGCGTACTCCTCGGCCAGGCCCGGACGCCACCACAGCGTCTCGCCGTCGCCCCCGCGGGCGCCGTCGGATGTGGCGTGCAGGCGCCCGTCCCGGTCCGCGTACCCGCTCTCGAGATGCTCGCCGAGCAACGGCATCGCTGCGCGGATCTTCCCCAGCGGCAGCTTCGACCACCACGCGAAGTCCCGCTCCCCCGCGGGCCCGTGGGTGAGGAAGTAGCGCCGGGCGAGCTCGGCGACGGCAGCTGCCTCCTCGCCGTTGAAGGCTCCCTCCAGGTCGGTGCCCGCAGGCAGCCAGGACCTCGCGAGCACCACAGCCGTCTCCCCCTCCCGCCAGGGCCCATAGGCCGCGATCCCGAAGGAGATCAGCTCGCTGAGCAGGTGATAGCCGCGCCCCTGGCCGGTGCTGATCCCAGCAGCCTCCCACGCTTCCAGCAGCTCCCTGCGCAGCACCCCGCGACCGATGCCCGGCGTGGAATGCTCCTCGGCGATCTCCTCGAGCGCCGCCTGGGCCCGTTCGAGGTGGTGCTCCTCGAGCTCGAGCTGCCCGCGGCGGGAGATCGCCGCTCGCAGAGGGCCGGCCGCGCAGAGCTCGGTGAGCCAGGCCAGGGAATCGGCGGCGACGGCGAAGACGGTGCCGCGCATCGGATAGCCGCGCACGATCTCGCCCCGGTCGAAGGCGGCGAGCACCCCGGCGAGGTCGCCGTCGGTGCGCAGGGCGAGGGAAGCGATCACCCCGGCGAGGTCCTGGCCCTGGTGGGCGCCGAAGTCGCGGGCCACCTCCACGGGACCCTCCCAGCGAAGAGATCCGACCAGGCCCTGGGCGAGGATCCGGGCTCCGGCGAGGTGTCGCTGCGTCATAGCGCGAGCGTAACGGCCGCTGCCGGGTGGAGCCGGGGATCCATCGAATGGTTGATCCCCCCGCGCGGCATGCTCCATAGCGTGGAGAGCAACCCACCCGGGACCATCACATGGCCGCCACCAGCGGTCTTTTCTCGAAGGAACCTCAGTGCCCGCTCCCACCTCATTCCCGCACCGGCATCGGGTCGGCGACCCTGCCCCGACCGTTCCGGCGGCCGCAGCCGACTCCGCAGCTGTATCCGGCGCACCCGCCGGCCGCGGTGGCCGCGTCGCCGCCCGGATCTCCTCCCTGCTGACCGGTCGTCGTTCCGCCTGGGCGGTGCTCGCCGTCTTCGTGGTGCTGCTGCTGGCCGTGATGGGCGGGATGCGCGGCGCCGGTCCGGCCGCGGGGATGGACGCGCTGCCGGAGAGCTCCGAGTCCTCGCGCGCCGCGGCGATCGCCGAGACCATGGAGGGCAGCCGCTACCAGCCGGTGTTCGCCGTGGTCACCCGGGCTGACGGCACGGCCCTGACCACCGAGGACGCCGCCGCCGTCGAGACCCTGCGCACCGACCTCGCCGAGGTCTCCGGACGCGAGGCGATCGGGCCCATGCCGGCCGAGGACGGTGAGGCGGACCTGGTCATGACGACCGTCGACTCCCAGGCCGACAAGGAGACGATCGACGCGATGATCGGGGACCTCCGCGCCGCGGCCGACGACTCCGTCCCCGCTGAGCTGACCGTGTCGGTCACCGGCGGCCCCGCCGTCGGCTCCGACATCCGCGGCGCCTTCGCCGGTGCGAACTTCACGCTGCTCGCGGTGACCATCGCCGTGGTCGCCGTGCTGCTCCTGCTCACCTACCGCTCTCCTGTGCTGTGGCTGGTGCCGCTCGCGGTGGTGGCGCTGGCCGACGGTGCCGCCGGCGCCGTGACCAGCACCCTCGGCGAGCAGTTCTCCCTCGCCTTCGACACCGGCGTGATCAGCGTGCTCGTGTTCGGCGCGGGCACCAACTACGCCCTGCTGCTGATCTCCCGCTACCGCGAGGAGCTGCACAGCCATACCGATCACCGCGCCGCCCTCGCCACCGCCTGGGTCCGCACAGCCCCGGCGATCATCGCCTCGAACATCACCGTGGTGCTGGCGCTGATGACCCTGCTGGCCGCCGTCATGCCCGCCACCCGCGGGCTGGGCATCGCCGCAGCGGCGGGCCTGCTCATCGCCCTGGTCGCCGTGCTCTTCCCGCTCACCGCGCTGCTGGCGGTCGTGGGCCGAAAGGTGTTCTGGCCCTTCGTCCCGAAGCCCGAGGGCGCAGAGGGCACTCAGAGCGCACGACGCACGGCCGTCCGTCGTGACGATGCCGAGCACGGGCCGTTCGCGAAGGTCGCCCGCACCGTCACCCGTCTTCCTGCGGTCGCCGCCGTGGTCTCCGTGGTACTGCTGGCAGTGCTGGCCACCGGCCTGATCGGCACCCGGGTGGGCCTCTCGCAGGATGAGCAGTTCGCCTCCGCGAACGAATCCTCCACCGGCTTCGCCGCGATGGCGGAGCACTACGGCGCGGGCGAGAGCGCCCCGCACCAGATCGTGGTGCGCGAGGCCATGGGTGGCTCTGTGGAGGCGGCGATCTCTGCTGCCGAGTCCGTGCCCGGCATCGACCGCGTCTCGCTCACCGGCACCACACCGGACGGCTGGGCAGTGCTCTCCGCCGTCGGCACCGCGCAGCCGGAGTCCCCTGCGGCGGTCGAGGAGGCAGCCGGCCTGCGCGATGCGCTGCACTCCCTGGCCGGGGCCGACGCCCTGGTGGGCGGGACCACGGCGAGCGCCATGGACGTGCGCGCCGATTCCACCCGTGACCTGCTGGTGGTGGCCCCAATGATCCTCGCCGTCGTGCTGCTGGTGCTGATCGTGCTGCTGCGTGCGGTCGTCGCCCCCCTGGTGCTGCTGACCGTGAACGTCGCCAGCGCCGTCGCAGCGATCGGGCTGGGCCTGTGGGCCGGCCGGTTGCTGCTGGACATCCCGGCGCTGGATGTGACCGTGCCGCTGCTGGCCTTCCTGTTCCTGGTGGCGCTGGGCGTGGACTACACGATCTTCCTGGTCCACCGCGCCCGGCTGGAGGCTGCGACGCATGGCACCACGCAGGGCATGGTGCGGGCCGTCGGCTCCACCGGGGTGGTCATCACCAGCGCGGGCGTGGTGCTCGCCGCCGTGTTCGCGGCACTCGGGGTGCTTCCCCTGGTGGTGCTCGGTCAGCTGGGCCTGATCGTGGGCCTCGGCGTGCTGCTGGACACCCTGCTGGTGCGCACCGTGCTGGTGCCGGCCCTGTTCGCCCTGATCGGTGATCGCATGTGGTGGCCCACGCGCCCGGCCGCCGCGCTGCAGAGCGGACAGCGGGACCGAGGACAGGGCTGGCGTCACGACCGGGGACCGCAGCCGCGCGCCGCGCCCGGGTGCTGAGGCCGGTCGTGGCGACAGCATCGTGGCCGACGGGGCCTGCAGGGAGACCTGCGGGCCCCGTCGGCGATTTACGGGTCGACGGGCTTGCCTGTCTGACTTAGCTAAGCCTTACATTCCTGCAGGTCAGCGTAGCCTCACCTTCCTTGTCTGGACTGAGTCCAAACAACTAGAGTGCGGTTATGACCCTCGTCGACTCGCCTTCGCCCACCACCCCTTCGCACACTCCACCGCGACCCCAGCCACAGCCACAGCCACGCGCGGGAGCGGTCACCGCCGACCGTCCTGACACCTCTGCTGGCGTCCTCGGCACCCGCCGTGCCGATGCTCCCACCGGCACCGCCCGCACCCCGTCCGACCACGAGCAGCAGCGGACCGCTCGCTCCGAGCACGTGAACCGGCTGCGCGCCGGGGTGCTCGGTGCGAACGACGGCATCGTCTCCGTCGCCGGGCTCGCGGTGGGTGTCGCCGGCGCCACCACCGACACCCGCTGGCTGCTGGTCGCCGGGCTCGCGGCCCTGATCGCCGGCGCACTGTCGATGGCGATGGGCGAGTACGTCTCCGTCTCCACGCAGCGCGACACCGATCGCGCGCTGATCGCTCGCACCCGCGCCGATCTCGCCGCCCAGCCGGAGCGGGAGCACCGCCATCTGGTCCAGGCCCTCACCGAGACGGGGATCCCCCGGGACGTGGTGGGCTCCGTCGCGGAGTCCCTGGAACGGCACGATGCGCTCGGTGCGCACACCCGCTTCCGACACAATGTCGAGGATGGCGCGGTGGTCTCGCCCTGGGGCGCCGCAATCACCTCCCTGGTCTCCTTCGCGATCGGCGGCCTGATCCCGCTGCTGGCGATCCTCGCCTCCCCCGCCGTGCTGCGGCTGCCGGTGACGATGCTCGCGGTGGTCATCTCGCTCGCGGTGCTCGGCGTGGTCAGCGCCCGCCTCGGCCAGGCCACTGCCGGCCGCGCCACGCTCCGCACCATTGCCGGTGGCCTGCTCGCGATCGTGGTCACCTACGGCATCGGCGCCGCGCTCGGAGCAGTCATCGCCTGAGCTCCGCGCCGAGGAGGCGCGTGCATCAGGGAAGGACGCTCCGCCGACGAGGAACCTCCGCCGACGCGAAAAAGGTACTCTGGGCTGGGACCCCACCACTGAAGAAAGCGCCCCATGACGCCCCGACGCCTGCCCCTCACCACCCCTCGCCCCGACGCCCTGGCACGTCGCGGCGTACTGCTCGCAGGGCCCGCGCTGCTGCTGGCCGGCTGCGGGCTGCTCCCCTCCGGAGAGAAGCTGCTCCCCTTCGGAGAGGAGGACGAGGCGCCGTCGGCCGCGGCCGAGGGCGTAGAGGATGTCGAGGGCGAAGCGGGCGCTGAGCTCGCCGCGGACCCCGCAACCTTAGCCACCCTGGACCTCACTGCGGTCGAGGTGATGAACGAGGTCACCGCTGGCGGACTGATGACCCGCCTGAAGGACTCCGCGACGCTGCTTCACCCCTTTGCGCAGGTCACCGTGACAGCCACCGCCCTGCTCGACAGCCTCACGGCCGAGCAGTACACCGCACTGACCGGTGAGGAGCCGCCGACGGCCGACGGCGCGGATCCGTACGGCGACGCACCTCCGGCCACCACGCTGCTGCCCGGGGAGCTGAAGAAGTTCCTGCTGGCCTCCTGGGAGTCGACCGATTCCTCGTGGAAGCCCGAACCGACAGGGACGTCCACGGAGCTGCGCGTCACCCATGAGGGGAACGACTCCATCCGGATGGACCGGGTGAGCAGGGGGGATACGGAGCGCAGCGGCATCGTGCTGGCGATCGTGGACGCGTCACCTGCCCCGTCGGCCGCCGCGATCCGCGCCACGATCAAAGGCGGCAGCCAGGAGATCTCCCTGATCGATGGCACCATCGTGTCCACCCCTGCACCCCGAATGTACGAGCGGGGGCTCGAGGTGCAGATCAGCGGGTCCGTCACCCTGGACACCCAGGTCCCGGACGGCTTCGGCCAGGACTTCATGACGCTGCGCGGAACCGTCGACGAGGCGTATCTGACCCCCTACGTCAACGCCGGCCTCGACTACGGAGGAAACCTCGGCTGGGCTTCCGAGGACGAGATCCACCTGGTGATCCCACTGAGCTGGCAGCGCGACAGCTCCTCGAACGTCAAAGACCTCACCGAGGTGCGCCTCGTGCTGCCCGACGGCACGGATCTGCGCCCTGCGCAGGACCAGTCCACGATGTTCGGGTCGCTGGGAGACTTCATCGCGACCTTCACCATCCCGGTAGCGCTGGAGGCGGCGACCCTGGAGATCATGCCTCGGTTCGGCCAGGTGCTGAATGAGGAGTTCGAGCAGGTCGAGGAGACGCTCACCGCGACGCTGACCTTCGGCTGAGCTGGCGGCCGGCTGCCAAGGCGCCGGGTGCCGGGCGCCGAGTGCCGGGGTCTCACAGCGACGGCTCAGGCGCAGGTCACAGAGATGGTGAACGCCGCAGTGTTGTCCTGGCGCTCGGGGTCGTGCAGGGTGCCGGCACCCTGGATCGTGTAGATCTCACCCTCGACCTCCACGCCGCTGCCCGGCACGCCGGGGCGCTCGGCATCGGCCGGGGAATACAGCAGAGTCCGGCCATCGGGCAGCGAGAAGTTCACGAGCCGCACCTCGGGCTCCCCTTCCGGCGTGTCCGAGGTGCCGACGATCGCGTGGATGCCGGTGGCGCGAGCGGGATTCCTGGGGTCGATGTCCCCGATCCGCAGATGCATGCTGTCCTCGGCCGCCTCGCAGACCACGTCGGCGTCCTCGAGCTCGACGGCGTGGCCGCCCAGCGTCGCGTCCCACTGCCCGCCGCTGCCCTCCCCCGCCGGATCAGAGACGCCGCCGTCGCCGCCGCATCCGGCAAGGGCCAGGACTGCGACGACGCCGACGGCGTCCAGGAGGAGCGAGCGCTTCAGAGCGCCCATCAGATCACTTCTCGATGGTCACCGAGGTGATGACGACGTCCTCGAGGGGACGATCGCGCATATCGGTCTTGACGCCCTCGATCGCGTCGACGACCTTCTTGGAGTCCTCGTCGGCGACCTGTCCGAAGACGGTGTGCTTGCCCTGCAGGTGCGGGGTGGGGCCGACGGTGATGAAGAACTGCGAACCGTTGGTGCCGGAGGGCTTGCCGGTCAGCGCGTTGCGGCGCTTGCCGGCGTTGGCCATCGCGAGCACGTAGGGCTCGTTGAAGTTCTTCTCCGAGATCTCGTCATCGAAGTTGTAGCCGGGGCCGCCGGTGCCGGTGCCCAGCGGGTCGCCGCCCTGCAGCATGAAGCCGGAGATGATGCGGTGGAAGATGACGCCGTCGTAGAACGGACGGGTGACCTTCTCGCCGGTCTCCGGGTCGGAGAACTCGCGGGTGCCCTCAGCGAGGCCCACGAAGTTCTCGACGGTCTTGGGGGCATGGTTCGGGAACAGCTCCATGCGGATGTCGCCATGGTTGGTGTGAAGAGTTGCAAACATGGCGACATCCTCCCACATGGGACGCCTGACCGACCGACTGGACGGGCACCGCGCACCTCTGGTTCTTCACATCTGCTGTGAGCGTGCAGACTCGCTCGCGTTAGAGTTGTGCCACACGGGTTCGTGACGGTCTTCCGACTGTCCGGGCCCAGGGACCACCGTCGGCCCGACCCGACGGATTCGACCGAAAGGGGAACCCCATGGCGCTGACCACCAAGCGGGAAGCCAAGAAGGCTAAGAAGCACGCCGCGAAGACGGCTGATGCCGCGAGTGCGACCAGCCAGAACGCCCAGAAGGCCGTCGAGGAGCTGCAGAAGCTCGCCGCACAGGTGGGTCCCGTGGTGTCCGAGGGCGCTCGCGAGGCTCGCACCCGTGCGACCGAGCTGTACGACCACTACGCACCCGAGGCCCAGCAGAAGCTGCGCGAGCAGTCGGACAAGCTCCGCGACCAGTCGGAGAAGTTCTCGCAGAACCTCGGCCCGCGTGCGGACAAGATCCGTCACGACGTGCAGGACGACTACATCCCGCGCGCTCGCAAGACCGCCGAGACCACCGGCACCGTCCTGAAGGCCGCCGTCGACGCCGCCCGCAAGGAGCTCGACAAGGGCCAGGGCAGCATCCGCTCGGCCGTCCTCGAGCCGACGCCGCAGCCCAAGAAGAGCCGTGCCGGCAAGGTGCTGCTCATCCTGGGCCTGACCGCCGCGGGTGCCGCCGCCGGCTACGTCGTGTGGCAGAAGACCCGTCCGGTCGAGGATCCGTGGGCCCCGCCCGCCGACTTCGCCCGTGCGCACTACCCGGCGTCCGCCGCGAATGAGTCCGACTCCTCGACCGTCTCCGACACCGTCGGCTCGGCCGATGCCGGTGACGTCGCCTCGGCCCTGAAGGGTGAGGACCGCTCCTCCGACGTGGAGCCCAAGGAGGTCAAGGTCGATTCCGATCCGGACGCCTCCTCAGCCGACGACGAGAAGCGTGGCAACCACCGCGGCGACTCCTGAGTCCGCGCCTCGGTGCTTCACGAGTGAGCGCCTCACGGAGCAGTCCGTGAACCACAGCGCGGCGGTCCCGTCCCCGGACGGTGACCGCCGCGCTGTCGTCATCTCCGGGATCGTCACCACCCGCCTGCGCCTGGCACCGGTGCGCGCGGAGGATCTCGAGGAGCTGTTCACGCTGCACTCCGATCCCCGCGCCTTCGCCGAGGACACCACCGCCCCGCTCACGCAGCTCGCCCAGATGCGGCAGGTGCTCGCGCAGTGGTGCAGCGCGTGGGAGCGGGACGGGCTGGGGTACTTCACGGTGCGGGCACGGGCTGCGGCGGAGCCCGACGCCCGGTGCGAGTCGCCGCGCGGCGGCCCACAGGGTGCCGATGGCGGGGCCGAGGAACTGCCGGCAGGCCTGCTCGGCGTCGTGGGTATCACCGCTCTGCGAGCCGACGACTCCGAGCTGCTGAGCGCCTACTGGCGACTGGATCCCGGAATGACCGGCCGAGGCGTGGCCAGCGAGGCGATGCGCGCCGTGCTCACCGATCCGCACCGCGGACCGGGCGGTCGCGAAGTGATCGCGGTGACCGCCTCCCGCAACCTCACCTCGCGCACCCTCGCGGCCCGTCTCGGCTTCCGCCCCGCGGCAGCTGCGCGCCCCGTGCCCGGCAGGCGGGTGGGCGATGTGCTGCTCGTGCGTCCCGCTTCCTAGACTGGCCGGCATGTCTGCCGCCCCGAACCCGCCCGGCGCGGGCCGCTACGCCCCCTCCCCCAGCGGTGACCTGCACCTGGGGAACCTGCGCACCGCGATCCTCGCCTGGGCACTCGCCCGCCGCACCGGCCGCGCCTTCCATCTGCGCGTCGAGGACCTGGACCGGGTCAAGGAGGGCTCCGAGCAGCGACAGCTCGAGGATCTCGCCGCACTGGGGATGGACTGGGACGGGGAAGTAGTCCGCCAGTCCGAGCGGGGGGCGGCGTACGACGAGGCCATCAGCCGCCTCGAGGCGCAGGGCCAGGTCTTCGAGTGCTACTGCACCCGCCGGGAGATCCTCGAGGCTCCCAGCGCCCCGCACGCTCCGCCCGGCGCCTACCCCGGGACCTGCCGTGACCTCACCCTCGCCGCGCGCGAGCAGGGACGACAGCGGATGTGGGAGCTGCGGCGCGCACCGGCCCTCCGACTGCGCACCGAGGTGGAGTCGTGGCAGATCCACGATCTCTGGGCGGGAGAGGTGACGGGCACGGTCGATGATCTGGTGCTGCGGCGCGGCGACGGCGTGGTCGCCTACAACCTGGCCGTGGTGGTCGATGATGCCGCAGCGAGAGTGGACCAGGTGGTGCGGGCTGATGATCTGCTCAGCTCGGCTCCACGCCAAGCGCATCTCGCCCAGCTGCTGGGCCTGCCGGAGCCGGGTTATGCGCACGTCCCGCTCGCGGTGAACTTCGCCGGGGCCCGGCTCGCAAAGCGCGATGGCGCGGTGACGCTGCGGGATCGTCTGGCACGCGGCGAGAGCGTGCCCGAGGTCATGGGCCGGATCGGGAACTCGCTGGGGCTGCGCGGCTGCCGTGCTGCGGCCGACGTTCTCGAGCGATGGGACCCGGCCGCATCGCCGCGGCATCCGTGGGTGGTCGAGCTGCCGGGCTGACCCTGTCGGTGTCTGCGGGCGTTTGCCGCACCACACTTATTGCCGAACAGTAACACTTCTCGATACACAAATGTATCGTGTGCGGCGTGATGCGACTCCTCCGTGCACTCCTCTCTGCCCTGTCCACCGTCCTCACAACTGCCCGCCGCGCTGTGTCCTCGGCCGTCGGCGTCCTGGGCGGTGCGCTCGCCCGCGCCCTCGGAGCGACCGGTCGCGGGCTCTCCGCCGTCGGCCGCGGAGCCCTGGCCCTGCTGCCCGGTGAGTGGAAGAAGCCGATCGCGGCACTGTTCGTGACCGGCCTTGCCCTGGTCCCATTGATCTACTCGGGCAACATGACCTGGTCGTTCCTCGATCCGAGCAACAGCCTCGACCAGATCACCGCCGCCGTGGTGAACGAGGACGAGGGCGCCACGGCCACCTCCCCGGACGGCGAGGAGAGCGAGCTGAACGTCGGCGCGGAGTTCACCGACACGCTCCTGGACCTCGACAAGGAGACCGTGTACCGCTTCGTGGAGGTCTCTCCCGGTGAAGCTCATCGTGGCCTGGCGGACGGCACCTACGGCGCGACCGTCGAGATCCCCTCGGACTTTTCGGCGAACATCGCCTCCCTCGGCGGCGATGCCGAACACGCGGCTCCGGCTCTGCTCACGGTGACCACCAACGACTCGGTGAACTACGTGGGCGGCAACTTCACGAAGTCCGTGGGGACAGCGCTGACCGATTCGCTGCGCTCGAGCGTGCTCGAGCAGTACCTGGGCCAGATCTACGTGGGCTTCACGACCATCCACGACGGCTTGGGCGATGCCGTCGACGGCGCCGGCGAGCTCACCGACGGTGCCACCACCCTGCACGACGGCACCGGAGACCTGGTCGACGGCAGCACCGAGCTGGCTGACGGCACAGCACAGCTGGTGGATGGCGGTGCGGAGCTGGCTGACGGCACGCACGCCCTGCACTCCGGGAGCCTAGACCTGGTCGTGGGCCTCGACCAGCTGAGCACCGGCGCGGTCACCCTGCGCGACGGGACCGCGACCCTCGACGCCGGCGCCCGCGAGCTCCGCACGGGCCTGGTGACCCTCGACGAGAACGGACAGCCGCTGCGCAGCGGGGCCCAGCAGCTCGCCACCGGCACCTCGGAGCTCGCGACCGGCGCGGGCACCCTCGCCGACGGCGCCGGGCAGGTCGCCGAGGGCACCCGCCAGCTCGACGAGACCGTCACCGCCGCGCAGCAGCGCGCCGACGAGCTCGGCGTGACCCCCGAGAGCGTGCAGCGCACCAGCGAGGACCTCGTCACCGCGATCGACGCTCTCGAGGGCATCGCCACGGACCTGCCGGGACGACTCGCCGACCCGGTCACCGCCGCCGGCACCGTCTCCGAGACGGCCACGACCCTCGACGAGACCGTGACCAGCCTGGACGAGACCGCGCAGAACCTCGACCAGACCACGACCGACCGCACCGAGGACGCCCGCACCCTGCGCGACGCCGCCTCCACCATCGGTGAGGACGCCACCGCACTGGACGAGGACGTGCAAAGCGCGCACGAGGCCACCACCACCGCCTCCGAGAGCGCCGCCACCAGCGAGCAGAGCGTCCGGGACTACACCGAGGAGGTCGATGTTCTCGCCGCACGCTGCGAGGCCTCCGGCGCCGACGCCTCCTTCTGCCAGGACCTCACAAGCACGGCGGACTCCTCCCATCAGGTGCGCGACGACGCCGAGCAGGCCTCCGTCGACACGGCCACGGCCCAGGAGGCCACGGGCACCGCGGCCGAGCAGTCGACCGACATCGCCGGCATCGCTTCGGACATGACCGGCTCCGCGGAATCGATGGTCACCTACACCGAGGGGCTCTCCGAGACCACCTCGACCCTCGCCCGGGGCACCTCCTCCCTCTCCGAGGCCACGGGGACCCTCGCCGAGGACACCTCGACCCTCGAACAGGACCTCAGCACCCTGCGCGACGACGCCGTCTCGGCCGCTCCCTCCCCCGAGCAGGGGACGAGCGCCTCCGACCTCGCTACAGACCTCGCGCAGCAGGCCCGCACCGCAGCGACGGCCCTGCCCGAGGCCTACGGCGCGCTCGAACAGGGCGCGCAGGACGCACGCCGCCTGAACACCGGCGCCCAGGAGGTCGCCTCGGGCGCCGACCGGCTCGCCGAAGCGAGCGGCACTGCGAGCGACGGCGCACAGACCCTCTCCGGCGGGGTCACCCGCTACACGGACGGGGTGGGCACCGCCCGCACCGGTGCCGAACAGCTCTCCGGAGGCACCGGTCAGCTAGCCGACGGCGCCCAGCAGCTGGTCGACGGGACATCCGAGGCCGGAGACGGTGCGCAGCAGCTCGCCAGCGGTGCCGGACAGCTCGAGGATGGTGCCACGCAGCTCCACGACGGCGCGACACAGGTCGACGACGGGGCGACCGAGCTGGCCGACGGCGCGGTCGCCCTCGACGACGGGGCGGGCGAGCTCGCGGACGGCTCGGAGGAGCTGCGAGACGGGCTCGCCGAGTCCCAGGACGACATCCCCGCCTACACCGACGACGAGAGCGACGCGCTCTCGGAGACAGCCGCAGAGCCTGTGCAGATGAGCTTCGAGCGCGCCCATGAGCTCACCCGCTTCGGCGAGGGCCTGGCGCCGCTGTTCCTCGCGATCAGCCTCTGGGTGGGCGGCATGGCCATCTTCCTGATGATGCCGCCGTTCTCCTCCCAGGCCGCCGCTCGCGGCGTGGGCCCGGTACGACTGCTGGCCGGTGGCCTGGTGCCCGCACAGCTGCTGGGCCTGGTGCAGACCGCCATCGCCGTGGGAGCCCTGTACTTGCTGGTGGGCGTCTCGATGAACGACCTGCCCCTGATGATGGGCTTGGCGGCGTTCACCTCGGTGGTGTTCGTGGCGCTGAACCACGGCTTCGGCGCCCTGTTCGGGCCGGTCGGGAAGTTCGTGGCGCTGGTGCTGATCGCAATGCAGATCTCCGGTGCCGGGGGCACCTATCCGGTCTCGACGCTGCCGCAGTTCTTCCAGGTGATCCACCCGTATCTGCCGATGACCCACGCCGTGGACGCCTTCCGCGGAGCGATCGGCGGAGGCTGGATCGACCCCGCCGGGGATCTGCAGTGGCTCGGCGGGTGGCTGCTCCTCGGCATCGCCCTGGGCCTGGCCGGCGCGCTGAAGGAGGGGCGCCGGGCCTCGGCCCAGACACCGGCATATGGTGACACCGGCGCATGGTGACACCGGCACGAGCACATGCTGACACCGGCACATGGTCGGGTACCGGCGCAGGAGCGATGACTATGCCTATTTCGCCGTACTGATCGCCCTGACGCCAGCACTCGACCATTATCCGGCCAGAAATGACCGGGGCGGTCAGTGAGAGGCCGGGGATGCCGCTGCTGCGCCGGCAACGGATGCTTCCTCCACGGCGGTGCTCCCTCCACAGCGGAGGTTCTCGGCCCTCGTCCGCACCAGCTTTGACCTGTACTGCAGGTATGAGAATCCCCGGTATCGCACACAGATCAGATCTCCCGGGTCTCGGCATCACCGACGCCACTCGTCGGCGACTGCTCCGACAGGGGCAGATGAGGCGGGTCGGCACCTGGTACGTGACCGACGAGGCCCCTGAAGCCCTCGTCGCCCTGCTGGAACAGGGAGTGCGACCCACCTGTGTCACCGCAGCGGAACAGCACGATCTCTGGGTGCCCCTGCACACGGGAGATCACGTGTACCGGCCCCGAGGCCTCGTACCCGGCGCCCCCGGCTCGGGCCTTGTGAAGCACGGCTCCGAGATGAGGATCTGGCCGGACCGCGACCCGGTCGCTGATCTGCCGCTGGCCCTTGCGCACGCCGCACGGTGCCTGTCCGTTCGCGACACGGCGATCCTCGTGGAGTCCGCGCTGAATCGGCGAAGCATCACGATGCACGAGGTGCAGCGTCTCCTCGCCTTCCTTCCCGCTGCGCGGCGGGCCCAGCTTGGCAGGGTCTCGCCGCTCGCCGAGTCCGGGACGGAAACAGCGGTGAGATGGTGGCTGGAGTCGCTGCACATCCCGGTCACGCCCCAGGTGCAGATCCCGGGAGTCGGCCGCGTCGATCTGAAGCTCGGCGCGAGCTGGATCATCGAATGCGACAGCGTGAGCTTCCATCACGATCCCCAGCAGTACCATCGGGACAGAGCTCGTGACCTGCGGCTCCAGGCTCGGCGCTACATGGTCACCCGGCTCACCTGGGAGCAGGTCTTCCTCGATTGGGAGGAGACGGCATCCCAGCTGCTGGCGATCATCCGCCGGCGCGACCACCGGCGGCCGCTCGCCGGATAATGGTCGAGAACCGGCGGCCGCTCGCCGGATGATGGTCGAGAACCGGCGGCCGCTCGCCGGATGATGGTCGGGAACTGGCGTGTGGGCGACATCTACGACGATATCGCCGTACTCATCGCCCTGGCGCCACTACCCGACCAAGCCCCCAGCACCCGACCACCGGCCACCCCCTGGCCAAACCTCCACTACCCGACCACCGGCCAGCCCCTGACCAGGCCTCCAGCACCCGACCAGGCAGCGGTACCTGAGCAGCGCCCGCACGGCCGGAGATAGCTGGTAGGCAGGAGCGGCTGTGCTCATGCTCAGGCCAGGGCGGGCTCCCGCTCGGTGATGGGGGTCGCCGGCAGGGCACTGGCCCGGCCCAGGGAGCTGATCTCCCAGCCGGCGTCGCGCCACTGCCGCGGGTCGAGCACGTTGCGGCCATCGATCATCCGCGGTGCCGCGACCAGGCCGGCCGCACGTACGGGGTCGAGGTCGCGGTATTCGTCCCACTCGGTGAGCAGCACGGTCAGCTCCGCTCCGCGCAGTGCCGAGGAGGTGTCCGGCTCGAACTCCACCAGTCCGCCGAGGCGGCGTTCGGCGTTCTGCAGCGCCTTGGGGTCGGTGACCGTGACCATGGCCCCGGCGGCACGCAGGCGGCAGGCGACGTCGAGCGCCGGGGAGTCCCGGGTATCGTCGCTGAGGGGCTTGAAGGCTGCGCCGAGCACGGTGATCCGGCGTCCGGTGAGGTCTCCGAGCATCTCACCGGCGAGCGTGACCACCCGGGCGCGGCGCCGCTCGTTGACGGCATCGACCTCGCGGAGGAAGCCGAGGGCCTCCCCCACGCCGTTGTCCTCGGCGCTGGCGAGGAAGGCGCGGATGTCCTTGGGCAGGCAGCCGCCGCCAAAGCCGACCCCGGCTCGCAGGAACTTCGCGCCGATGCGGTTGTCCATGCCGATCGCGCGGGCCACGTCGGTGACGTCTGCCCCGGTGACCTCGCACATCTCCGCCACGGCATTGATGAAGGAGATCTTGGTGGCGAGGAAGGCGTTGGCCGAGGCCTTGACCAGCTCGGCGGCCTCGTACCCCATCACCAGGCGGGGTGCTTCGCGTTCGAGGATCCGGGCGTAGACGGCGTCGAGCATCGCGACGGCCTGCGCGGCGACGGGGTCCTCGGTGTCGTGCACGCCGTAGACGAGCCGGTCGGGGTCCAGGGTGTCCTTCACGGCGAAGCCCTCGCGCAGGAACTCGGGGTTCCACATCAGGGTCACGCCCTCAATCTGCTCGAGGCGGCCGGCGAGCATGCGGGCGGTGCCTGCGGGGACGGTGGACTTGCCGACCACCAGCGTCGGCGCACCGCCGCGGACGGGCAGCACCTCGGCGAGCGTGTCGACCGCGGCCTCGAGGTAGGACAGGTCGGCGCCGAAGCCGTCGGCCTGCTGCGGGGTGCCGAGGCCGAGGAAGTGCACGTCGGCGTCGGCGATGTTGGCGTAGTCGGTGGTGAAGCGGAGCAGATCGGCGTCCAGGCCACGGGCGAGGATGTCCTCGAAGCCGGGTTCGTGGAAGGGGGCGCGCCCGGCCTGGAGGGTGGCGATGCGCTCGGCGTCGATGTCGAGGCCGACCACGTCGTGGCCGAGGTCGGCCATGGCGGCGGCGTGCACCGCACCGAGGTACCCGACTCCGATGACGGAGATCTTGGTGGTCTTCACGACATGCTCCTTTCGAGGTGGGCGACGGCGCCGCCCAGTGGGGTGTCCTCTGCCGCGGGTGCGGGGAGGGAGGCCCGGGATGCAGGGCCGGGGCCGGCCGGCTCGAGGGAGGCGGCGAGGATGCGGGCAGCGCCGCGCCACCGTGGCCGGAAGGCGTAGACGCAGGCGAGCCGGGCGATGGTGCCGCTCTCGTAGGCGGCGAGGGTCTCGGGTGGGATGCCGCTGCGCGCGGCGGCCCGGTCGATCTCGTCGCGGACCACGGCGGCCTGCTCCTCGGTCCAGATCCCCTGCAGCTCGCGCCAGGTGGCGTGCGCGCGGAGGTTCGCGGCGTCGAGGGCGGGATCACCGGCGGTCGCGGTGTCGACGTCCAGGAGGGCGGGACGGTCGCCCTCCTGCCAGAGGATCTGCTTGTCGTGCAGGTCGCGGTGGATCAGGGCAGGCCGCTCGACGTCTTCCAGGCGCAGCAGCTCCCTGCGGGCCAGCGTCAGGGCGCGACCGCGCAGGACGGCCCCGGCGGGATCGACGGCATCGGCACGTCCACCCCAGGCCTCGAGCACCTCGGCCTCCGCCGCTGGTCCGTGGAGGGTCGCGGTTCTCGCGCGGTCGCGGGAGGTTTCGACGGCGGTGGTCCAGGCATCGAGGGTCTCGCGCCAGGCGCGGCGCCAGGTGCCGTCAGCGGTGGGGAGCCCGTCGTGCAGGAGGTGTCCGGGCAGCTCGGCGAAGGTGACGGTGTCGTCGTCGGCGTCGAGCACCCGGGCGGTGCGGAAGGGGCCCTCGAAGGCGGTGGAGCGGTCGATGGCCTCCAGCAGCGGTGCGGCACGGCCGGGGCGGACGATCTTCACGTAGCGGGTCCCGGCGTGCTCGCCCTCGCTGCCCTCGCCTCCCTCGAGGCGGACCACGGCGCGTTTGCCGGGCCGGTGCGAGACGACGGTGCCGCTCGGATGCTCTCCGAGCACGCGGGCCAGTGCGGGCAGGCGCGGGTCGGTGCCGTCCTCGAGCACGGTGACCTGGCCGGTGGCGGGGTCGAGGCGGGCTGCGCGCAGTCGGGCTCCAGAGCGGGTAGGGGCGCTGTCCTCGAGCTCGAGGGGCAGGCCGCGGCCGTCGTCGGCCCACGCACGGTGCACGGTGAGCACGCGTCCGTCATGGGTGACGGTGGTGGGGACCAGGCGCTGCTGCTCCCCTGTGCTCGGGGCCGCGGGGGCCGGGGCGGGCAGAGGCAGGCGGCCGGGCCGTTCGAGGACGATCTCGGCGAGCGCGAGGCGCCGCTCGACCCGCTCCATCCAGTCATCGCGGTGACGGCGCAGCGGGTCCAGGGCGGAGGAGAGCAGGGCGCGGGCGGTCCAGGCTGCGAGCTCGGCGCTCGGCGGCAGGGCGAGGTGGCGGGTGTACCCGCGGAGGAAGGCGGTGGCCTGCTCCTCGACACCGGCGAGCAGGCAGGAGGCGATCCAGGAGCCGAGGTCGGCGCTGCGCGGCCCGAGGCCGGAGCGGTCCAGGTCCACCACGCGCAGGGGCAGGTGCCCTTCGCCAGGGACGGCGGTCTCGTCGACCGAGATCAGGACCTGGTCCGGGGAGAGGTCGCCGTGGATCAGGGCCAGGGGCCCGTCGGTCGTGAGCGTCGCGCGCAGTCGCTGCGTGAGCTGCTCGACCTGCTGTGCGCGGTGCGGCAGCAGCTCGGCGACGGCCTCTGCGGTGGCGGGGACCGGGTCGCCGATGCGGGCTGCGGGCAGGTTGTGCCCGGAGACGTCGGCGGCATGCAGGCGGGCGATGATCTCGCCGAGCCGGGCGGCGGCCGGCATCGAGTGGGGATGGCAGGACAGCCCCGCAAGATCTCCCTGGCCCCACTGCCCACCGATCAGCACCGAGGGGCGGCCGCGCCAGCGGCGCTGGGCGACGGTGGGCAGGCCCAGCTCCCGCCAGCACTCACCGACCCGCAGCAGGTCATCCAGCGGCCTGGCCGCGATGCGCAGCACCTCGCCGGAGTCGGGCAGGAGCAGCACGGCGTGGCGGCCGGGGTTGTAGCTCAGCACCCGCAGGGCGGTCTCGTCTCCGCATCGGTGCAGCAGGCGGTGGATCTCGCGGCCCAGCCGCGGGTCGCTGTCGAGACCGCCGCTGAGCAGGTACGGGCCGTCGGCTGTGGTGGTGTGCTCGAGGATCTCCGTCCCGCTGCGCTCGGCGCGGTGCAGGATGTTGCCACGCTTGTCGCGGGAGGCGACCAGCTGCACCCAGCCGACGCCTGCGAGATCCTGCCCCCGCGTCCCGGCGGGGACGGTGGCGCGGTAGGAGACGAGCACCGAGGCGGTGGGCTTGATGCGCACCCGGTCCAAGGTGATCTCGCGCCCCAGCAGGGTGGACAGCTGCTCGGGTTCCAGCAGCACGGCGGCTCCGGGCAGGCGGGCGTGGTCGCTGAGAAGCTGCAGCGGAGTGGCGGTCATGGTCATCACCGGATCTCCTGTCCCTTCGGCTGTGGGGCGTCGAGGGCCTGTTCCGCGGCGCGCTGCTCGACGATCCAGCGCGAGTAGTGGGAGTCCGGATCGGCGGCGAGCTGCGCCGGGGTGCCGTCCTCGAGGATCCGGCCGTCCTCGAGCCAGAGCACCCGGTCCAGCCCGGCCACGGTGGTGGCGTCATGGGTGATGGAGATCGTGGTGCGGGAACGGGCGAGCTCGCGCAGCGACTCGTTGACCTGGGCCTTCGCGGCCGGGTCGAGGCCGGTCGTCGCTTCATCCAGCACCACCACCGGGGCACGGCGGATCATGGCGCGGGCGATCGCGATGCGCTGGCGCTGACCGCCGGAGAGGGTGTCGCCCCGGTTGCCGAGCACGGTGTCGTAGCCCTCCGGCAGGCCCACGATGAAGTCGTGCGCACCGGCGCGGCGGGCGGCCTCCTCGATCTCGGCAGGCGTGGCGTCGCGCCTGCCGAAGCGGATGTTCTCGCGCACGGACTCGGTGAACAGCACCGACTCCTGCGGGAGGATCGCCACGTGGCGGCGCAGATCGGAGAGGCTCACCGAGCGGGTGTCGTAGCCTCCGATCCGGATCCGTCCCTCCTGCGGCTCGTTCAGACGCAGCAGGTAGGAGACCAGCGTCGACTTCCCGCCGCCGGAAGGGCCGAGGATCCCGAGGTGCTGACCGGCGGGGATCCTCAGGTCCAGGTCCTTGAAGAGGGGGCGGCCGTGACCGTCGGGCGAGGTGATCGAGGAGAACTCGACGGTGCCGCGCACGTGGCGCATCGGCACCGGGCGCTCGGGGTCGGCGATCTCGATCTCCTCGTCCATGAGGTCGGCGATGCGCTCCCCGGAGGCGGAGGCGCGGGCGATCCGGCCGGTGTACTTGGCCATGTCGCGCAGCGGCTTCATCGCGATCTTCAGGTAGGTCAGGAAGAGCACCATGTCGCCGGGGCTCATCACCCCGCGCAGCACCTGCAGGCTGCCGACGACCAGCACGGTGCCCTGTGCGATGCCCACCAGCACGTCGGTGGCGCGCTCGAGGCCGGCGGCCAACTTCTTGGCCTTCACCCCGGCCTTCATCGCCTTCTCGTTGCCGCCGGCGAACTCGTGGGCGACGGTCTTCTCCAGGCCGTAGGACTGGACCACGCGGATCGCGCCGAGCGCCTCGGCGGCGGCGCCCACCAGGGAGCCCTCGCCCTTGCGGGTGCTGCGGGAGGCGCGCACGATCTTCGGGGAGGAGCGGCGGGACAGCAGCAGGTAGATCAGGCCCGTGGCGATCACGATGCCGGAGAGGAAGGGATCCAGGATCACCATCACCACCAGCAGCACGGCGAGGGTGATGACGTTGCCGATCAGCGGCAGCCCCGCGGTGACCGCGACGTCCTGCAGCCTCCCCACGTCCCCTACGAGGCGCTGTGAGGTGTCTCCGATGGAGGCGCGCGAGTGGTATCGCAGCGACAGCGCCTGGATGTGGTCGAAGACGCGGGTGCGCAGCTCGGTGGCGATGCGCGCGCCGACCTTCGCGAAGGAGACGGTGGCGAGGTAGTTCGAGCCCGCACGGCCAGCGATGATCACGGCCAGGCCCAGCGCCGCGGCGATCACCGTCTGCTCGATGTTCAGGCCGAAGGGTGAGGCGTCCGAGGGCAGGTCAGCGCCGAGCGCCGAGGTCACGGCGTCCACCGCGTACTTCAGCGGCCAGGGCTCGAGCACCCGGAAGGCGACGTCGAGCAACAGCCCGATCATGCCGACCAGGCACAGCAGCAGGTGGCGCGGCAGGTGCGGGCGCACCACCTGGAGGGTGCGGCGCAGGGCCGAGGGATCCAGGCGCTCCTTCTTCGGCACCGCCGAGGTGCCCAGGAGGCGGCGCAGCAGGGGCGTGCGTTCGCTGCGAGGGGCGGGGTCGCGCGGTGCGGGGTCGCGCTGGTCGATCCCGGTGCGCGAGGTGCCGATGGCCATCAGGCACCCACCTCGGCCAGGCTCGCAACCTGAGCGGGGCTCGCAGCCAGGGCCGGACTCCGTGCCTCTGCCGGGCTCGCAGCCTCCACCTGGCGCAGCAGCTCACGGCAGCGGATCTTCCAGTCGTGCTCGCGCACGGCCGTCTCGCGGGAGCTCCTGGCGAGGTGGGCGCGGTGGGCAGGGTCGGCGGCCAGCTCGTCGAGGGCGGCGGCGAGCTCGTCCACGTCCCCGGGCGCCACCAGCACGCCCAGCTCGCCCTGGCCGAGCAGCGCCGGGATGGTGCCGATCGCGGAGGCGACCGTGGGCAGTCCCGCTGCGAGGTACTCGTAGACCTTCAGCGGGGAGAAGTAGTGCTCCCCGGCCGGGTAGGGGGCGGTCGCGATATCCATCTCGTGGAGGATCTCGGGCACCAGCTCGGGGGCGACGGCGCCGCGGAAGCGGACCCTCCCTGCGATGCCGAGCTCGGCGGCGAGCTGCTCGAGCTCCTCCTGCTGCGGGCCGGTGCCGCAGATGTCCAGGCGCAGGTTCTCCCGGGTGCGGGCGAAGGCCCGCAGCAGCACATCGGTGCCATGCCAGGGCTTCAGGGTGCCCACGAAGCCGACGGTGACCGGCGCCTCCGGTGCCGCGGGGACGACGGGGCGGCTGCCGGGGGTGATGCGGCGGGTGTTCACGCCGTTGGGGGTGACGACCACGCGGGCCGGGCCGGCGCCCTCGTCCAGGGTCCACTGCGCCACGGCCTCGCTCACGCAGGAGACGAGGGTCGCGCCGCGCAGCTGGCGCCGGGTCGCGGCGAGCGCCCCGGCCTCATCGGCCAGGCTCCGGTGCTGGCGCTGCTCGGCGATCAGCGGCGCGTTGACCTCGAGGATCGAGGGAATCGGGGTGACCGGGGCGGTCGCGGTGATCGCGGGAATCGGGGTGGTTGCCGGGCCTGCCGGGCCTGCAGGTGTCGAGAGCCGGGCGGCGGTGTCGGAGAACAGGGAGTAGCGCTCATAGACCAGGTCGAAGCCGCCGGCGGCGATCTCCTCGGCGATCGCGGCGGAGGCGGCGGCGACGGCCTGTTCACGCTCCGCGCCGCTGCCCTTGGGCAGGCGGTGGCGGCGCACCTCGAGGTCGGCGAGGTCGGCGGGGATGTCGTCGTTCACGCGGGTGCAGAAGACGGTCACCTCGTGGCCGTCGGCCCGGAATGCGCGGATGACCTCCTGGACGTGCACGGAGGCTCCCTTGGTGCCGAACACTCCGATGCCGGGGTCGAGCAGGGCGTAGGCGATCCTCATGACAGGGTCCTTCCGGCGGGGGCGATCGGCTGGGCGGCCGACGGGGCAGCGGCGGGCGAGAGCGCCTGCGTGGCCCGCTGCAGCGCAGGCAGCTCGATCGGCTGGGTGAGGATGTTGCGATGCGCGGAGCGCTCGGCGAGGGCGCGCAGTCGGCGGGCCTGGGAGCGGGAGTCGTACTCCGCGGCGACCAGCTCCCGGGCGGCGTCGGTGAGGGCGAGCCGGTCGGTGGCGGGATCCAGCGCCTCGCGGACGGCGTCAACCAGTGCGGTCGTGTCCCCGGTGGGGACCAGCCAGCCGGTGCGGCCGTCGATGATCACCTCGCCGACGGCGGTGACGGAGGCCGCTACGCACGGGATGCCGGTGGCCATGGCCTCGAGCAGCACGGTGGGCAGCCCGTCGGCATTGCCGTCGGCCCCGATCACGAAGGGGGCCACGAACAGGTCGGCCACGTCCAGCAGATGGCGCACCTCCTCCTGGGTGCGCGGTCCCAGCAGCCGGACCTGCTGCTGGAGTCCGAGCTCGGCGATCTTCGCAGCGAGCTCGTCGCGCAGCGGGCCGTCGCCGACGATCTCGGCGCGCACCTCGCGGCCTTCCTCGCGCAGGGCGCGGACGACGTCGATCAGCTGGTCGAAGCCCTTCTTCTCGACCAGGCGCCCCACCCCGAGCAGGAGCGGCACCTCGGCGAGGCCTGTGCGGCCGCGGTAGGGGAAGCGCTCGAGCTCGAGGCCGTTGCGCACCAGCTCCAGGCGGGCGGTGTCCCGGGCGCCGAAGCGGGCGTGCAGGTGGCGGCGGTTGTACTCGCTGATGGTGACGGCGTGGTCCGCGTCGCGCAGCTTGCGGGCGAGGTCCTCGTCCTCCACGTCGCGGTGGAAGATGTCCTTGGCGTGGGCGGTGAAGGAGAAGGGCAGGTCCGTGAGCAGGCCGGCCAGGCGCGCGACTGTGGTCGCCATCGAGGCGAAGTGGGCGTGGAGGTGGCTCACGCCGTGCTCGCGGGCGAGCATCGCGACGGCGAGCGCCTGCTCGGCGTCGTCGACCCCGGCGCGCACCAGCTCTCCGAGCTGCGCGGCCATGCCCGGTGCGAGCTCCGGATCGGCCATCGCCGCACCCCACACCTCCCAGAGGCGGCGCGGGCTGGAGGAGCGGCCCACCTGGATGACGGGGGCCTGGACCCGGGCGAGCTCGGGGTGGAAGCGGGCGTCGATCGGGGGTCGCAGGGAGAAGATCACGATCTCCTCGCCGGCGGCCTCGCGGGCCAGGATCTCCGAGACGATGAACGTCTCCGAGAAGCGGGGGTACATCTTCAGGACGTAGGCGATGCGGTGGGGATTCTCAACCGACATGGCGGGACACCTCCGGGTGGGCGGGGACGGAAGCGGGCAGGAGCTGGGCGGCCAGAAGCGGGGTTGGCAGAAGCTGGGCGGCGAGGTGGGCGACGATGGCGAGCCCGCCGAGGTCGATGTGGCCGCGGTCGGTGCGGCCGGTGACCGAGCGGCGCCACCAGGCGGAGATGTCCTCGCTGGTCAGGGTCTCGGGGTCGCAGGTCTCGACGGCGCCGACGGCGGCGAGGGCCTGGGCGCGGCGCGGCTGTTCCTGGCGGCGGCGGTGGCGGGGCACGACGAGGGCGGGGGTGTCGGTCGCCATGACCTCGGCCATCGTGTTGTAGCCGCCCATGCACACCACCGAGACGGCCTCGGCGATCAGCTCGGGGACGTCCGCGGCGCTGCGGATCACGGTGGTGGCCTCGCTCGTGGCTGTGGCCAGCGCACGGATCTCGGCGATCTCCTGCTCGGGCATCTGCGGCCCGGTGATCAGCAGGTGCTGATGCCCTTTCGGAAGCTGCGCACTCGCGGCGAGGCGGGCGAGCTCCGCGCCGTCGGAGCCGCCGCCGAGGACGGTGAGGACGTACGGAGGGGGCGGCTTCGGCGAGGTGCGGCCGGGGGTCGCCGGGCGGGCGGCGGGTCGGCCGTGGGAGAGATAGCCGGTGGGGGTGGCCAGTCGCGCGAGTGCAGGCGGCAGCTCGCCGGTCAGGCGCGGGTCGTAGACGTGGTGGTCGCCGTAGACCCAGACCGCATCGAGGTAGGAGGCCACGTGTTCGGCGCCGCCGAGGGCCTCCCATTCGGCGCTGGCGACCCGCGGAGAGTCGAGCACCTCCCGCAGGCCCAGCACGGTGGCGGTGCCGCAGGCACGGAGGTTCGCGAGCACGGGCTCGAGTTCGCCGTCGATGCCGAAGGGGTGGCGGTCGGCGATGAACAGGTCCGGCTTCAGAGCGGTCAGCGCCGCGTCGATGGTGGCGCTGCGCAGGTCCCGCAGGGCATCCGGTTCCATGCCGAGGCGGCGCGGGCCGTACCCGCTGCGGGTGCGGGTCATCCCGGGCAGCACCAGCCAGTCCCAGCCCTCGGGCAGCGGGTCGCGGCCGGCGTCCGGATGGCCGGCGATCAGCAGACCGCTGACGCCGCCGCCGGTCAGCGCCGGCAGCTGCTCGGCGAGCGCATAGGCGAGGGCGCGGTTGCGGCGGGCATGGCCCAGTCCCACGGAATCGTGGGAGTACAGCGCGATCGTGGTGTCCATCGGACTCTCCTGCTCGTTCGGTGACGATCAGAAGGTTGCCGAGCGGCCATGAGGAGTCGATGAGTCGTCGATGAGGAGGCTCTCATCCCGTTCACCGGCCTGTGACCAGGGGTGACGGCGCTTCCATGAGGTCGAAGCCGGTAATGCCCGTGCTCGGCGGCTCACGGTACCGTCGCCCGGGGTGAGGCCGAGGAGAGGCCAGGGTGAGGCCGGGTCAGAGCAGAGCGGGGACCGCCGGTATCGAGGCAGCAGGCTGCTGGAGTGCGCTCGAGTCAGCGCGGCCGAGGGAGCGGAACTCCCAGCCGGCCTCCGCCCAGCGCCGAGGCTCGAGCACAGTGCGGCCGTCGAGCATGCGCGGCACCGCCACCAGGTCAGCGGCCCAGACCGGGTCGAGGTCGCGGTATTCGCGCCATTCGGTGAGCAGCAGCGTCAGCTCCGCGCCACGCAGTGCGGCGGCCAGCTCCGCCTCCACGGTCAGGCCCGGCACCCGCTGGGCGGCGTTGGCGAGGGCCTGCGGATCGGTGACCGTGACGCGCGCTCCCGCCTGCATCAGCCGGTCGGCGACATCGAGGGCCGGGGAGTCGCGCACATCATCGCTGTCGGGCTTGAAGGCTGCGCCGAGCACGGTGATCCGTCGGCCCTCGACCCCGCCGAGCATCTCGCCGGCGAGCTCGACGGTCCGGGCCCGGCGACGCTCATTGATCAGGTCCACCTCGCGCAGGAAGCCGAGGGACTCCCCCACACCGTGCTCCTCGGCGCTGGCGATGAAGGCACGGATGTCCTTGGGCAGGCAGCCGCCGCCGAACCCCACCCCGGCGCGCAGGAACTTCGCCCCGATACGGTCATCCATCCCGATCGCCCGAGCCACGTCGGCGACATCCCCGCCTACGGCCTCGCACATCTCGGCGATCGCGTTGATGAAGGAGATCTTGGTGGCCAGGAAGGCGTTGGCGGAGGCCTTGACCAGTTCGGCGGTCTCATACCCCATCACCAGGCGGGGCACCCCGGCCGCGAGCAGCGCGGCGTAGACCGCGTCGAGCATCGCGATCACCGCCTCGGCCTGCGGCCCCTCGGGCTCGCGCAGCCCGTAGACGAGCCGGTCCGGCTCCAGGGTGTCCTGCACCGCGAAGCCCTCGCGCAGGAACTCGGGGTTCCACAGCAGCTGCACGCCCTCGACCTGCTCGACCTGATCGGAGAGCCGACGGGCGGTGCCGGCGGGGACGGTGGACTTGCCCACCACCAGCGTCGGTGCGCCTCCACGAGCCGCGAGCACCTCGCGCAGGGAGTCGATGGCGGATTCAAGATGAGAGAGGTCCGCGCCGAAGCCGTCCTTGCGCTGTGGGGTGCCCAGGCCCAGGAAGTGCACCTCGGCGGGCTCGAGCTCCGCGTAGTCCGTGGTGAAGCGCAGCCTGCCACTGCGCAGCCCCCGGCGCAGGATCTCCTCGAAGCCCGGTTCGTGGAAGGGCGCTCGCCCTGCCTGGAGGGCGGCGATGCGGTCGGCGTCGATGTCCAGGCCGATCACCTCGTGGCCCAGCTCGGCCATGGCGGCCGCATGCACCGCTCCGAGGTACCCCACTCCGATCACGGAGATCACCATCAGCGTCGCTCCCTCCTCGCTGACCCCGAGCGGGCCAGGCCCTGTGTGCACCGTGGCAGGCGCAGGTGACGTCGAGGTGACGTGGCGATGGAAGGCAGGGAAGGAGCTGGAGTCAGCGGGAAGTGTCGCCCGTGGCGCGCATCCACGCCGCCAGCCAGGAGTCCGGGTCCTCGGCGAGCTGCCCGGGGGCGCCGTCCTCGGCGAGCACGCCGCTCTCGAAGCACAGCACCCGGTCGGCATCGAGAACCGACTGCGGCTGGTCGCTGCTGACCAGAGCGGTGCGTCCGGCGGTGAGGGAGTCCAGGGCGCGATGCACCGATTCGTGGTCGGCCGGGTCCAGCTCGGCATCGGCGCCGTCGAGCAGCACCACCGTGGCGTCACGCAGCAGCGCCCGGGTGATCGCGATCCGACGACGCTGCCCATCAGTCAGCGCCTCCCCCCGGCGGGCGAGGAGGGTGTCGTACCCCTCGGGCAGCAGGGTGATGAACTCATCGGCGCCACTGCGGCGAGCCGCCTCGACGACCTCGTCGTCGGTGGCGTCAGGCCTGCCCACCCGGATGTTCTCCCGCACGGTCTCGCTGAACAGCGCCGATCCGCGCTGCACCACGGACAGTGCGCTGCGCAGATCCGCCAGGGCGAGGGTGCGGGTGTCGTAGCGATCCAGCAGCACCCGCCCGCTGTCGGGCTGGTCCAACCGCAGCAGATAGGACAGGAGCGCGGAGGCCTCGGTGCCGTCGCGCCCCACCAGGGCCACGCGCTGACCGGCCGGGATGATCAGCGAGATGTTCTCGAACAGCGGGCCCCGCGGCCCAGCGGTGCTGAGCGCCGAGTACACCACCTCTCCGCGCAGCGCGCCGAGGGCCTGGGGGCGAGCGGGCTCGGAGATCACCGCACGATGCTCGAGCAGCGCCCAGATCCGGTCCCCGGCGGCAGCGATGGCTCGCAGCCCGGTCGAGTGGTGGACGATCTCGCGGGCCAGGACCACCGCGATCAGCACAGCGGCGATCACCATCGTCAGCTCGCCGGGGGTCATGGTGCCGGCGTTCATGCGCCAGCCGCCCAGGAGCAGCGCTGCGCCGACGCCCAGCCCGGCGATCAGCTCGCCGAGGAAGTCGCCGACGGCGCTGCTGCGACGGGCGACAGCGTGCGAGCGGGCGGAGCGACCGCCGAGCTCGGCGAGGCTGCGCTGAGCCCGCTGTTCGAGCCCATAGGACTGGATGGTGCGGGTGGAGGCGAGCAGCTCGTGGGCCGTCTCGGCGAGGCGTGCCCCATCGGCTTCGGCAGCCGTCTCCTTCCGTCGCTGCGCGGACTGGGCAATCCGCGCCACCAGTGCGTAGAGCCCCGCGGTGACCAGCACGATCGCCGCGGCGATCGGTTCCACGACCAGCATCATCACGGTCAGCGATGCCAGTGCCAGCAGGCCTGCCGCCAGGCGCGGACCGGTGTGCGCGACCAGGTCGCGCAGTCGTGCCACGTCCTCGATCAGCAGGGAGCCGGTGCGGCCGAGGCCTTCGCCGTCGCGCCCAGGGCCGAGCAGATGGACATGACCGAGCAGGCGACCGCGCAGTGCGGTGGCGACGTGCCCGCCGATCCGGTGCAGGGCGCCGACCGCGAGGGCACGGAATCCTGCCTGCAGGGCCACCAGGGCAGCCAGCGCTCCGGCGGCGAGCAGCAGAGCGGTGACGGGGTCGCCCCCGATGCCGGTGGGGGCAGTGGAGCCGGCGCCGGCCGCAGCGAGCGCGGCATCGATCGAGTATTTGAGCGGGAAGGGCAGGGCGACGAGAGTCCAGATGCTCAGCACCAGGGCGCCCAGGCCGACGATCAGCGTCGAGCGGTGGGCCTGCAGATCGGGGAGCACGAGGTCGAGGGCGGCGCCGAGGGTGCCGGCTCGCCGGGCCTGGTCTGCGGTGGGCGCGGGGTCCGTGGTGGACGCGGGATCCGCGGTGGACGCGGGATCCGCGGTGGACGCGGGATCCAGCGTCAGCGCGGGCCGCGGCGGAGCCTGAGTCTCGACGAGGCTCGGCGACTGCCCGGCAGGTTCACGCACCGGCTCTGGCTCCGGCAGGGACTCAGGCCCGGCCACGGGCTCGGGCTCCGCAATCGGCTCCGACACACGCACTGGCGCTGGCTCGGGCTCGGGCTCGGGCATTGGTTCAGTATCGGACTCGGGCTCGGGCACGAACTCGAACTCCGGCTCCGGCTCCGGCTCCGGCTCCGGCTCCGGCTCCGGCTCCGGCTCCGGCTCCGGCTCCGGTGCAGCAGCATCGCGGATGACCTGCCAGCGCTCCGCAGATTCGGGGTCCTCGGGACTGACTGCCACCGGCTCCCCACGCGGCTCGGGGTCGGGGCCGGGTGGGAGAACCGGGATCTCGTGGGTGGACGGCGTCGGCTCACCCGCTGGGTCCTGGACCCAGAGGTCAGCGGGAATAGCGTCCTCCGCTGCGGGGCGCGATACCTCCTCGACCGCGAGGTGCGGCGACCTCTCCCCCGCGGAGTCGCGGGCTGCGGGACGTCGGAACGGACGTGCCGTGGCACGGGGCGCTCGTCGCAGCCGGACCCCGCGCAGGGACGGAGAGGTGGGGCTGTGCGGAGTCGCCTCTGCCGCGCTGGTGTCGGCATCGACGTCGGCACCGGCGGGATCGTCGGCCGGAGCAGCCGGCTTCAGGAGTTCGAACCTTCCTGGTGCGGCCGCGTGCACGGTCTCATCCGCCGCGCCCGGCGCATCCCAGGCATCCCGCGCCAGCTCATCCGACCAGGTCGGCGGTGCGGTGCGACGTTTCGGGGAGCCGATCTCGATCCATGCGGGCTCTGCGGCCGTCTGCTCGGTGTCCCTGGCGTTCCGGAGGGGGACGTCGGGGGTGGCGTTCGTGTTCATGCGCTCTGCTCCTCCTGGCATCGCTGGGCAGCCCGGCAGGTCACAGCGACTGCGGGGCTGTGGTGCGGGGCGCGGTGGTTCACGGTGGTCATGGCGGTCCTGAGAACGTCGGGTAGCGATGCCCGGAGGCACGGACCGGGGCGGGAGGCGCTCCAGTCTGTCATCGTCCGTGGCAGTGCCCATGCTGGACGGGCTCGGTGAACCCCAGGTGAGACGATGATGAGGACTTCCTCAGTCTGCGCCAGGAGCGGAAGCGCCCACCCCACCCCGTCTCGCCCCGCCCTTTCGAGGGCCCGCGCAGCAGAATTTTCAAGGAAAGTGGTGGCCGTGTCACCACCCCCGAACCGCTGACGGAGGATCCCGATGACCCAGAGCCCTGAGAGCCGGACCGCACCGAGCGAGCCCACCGAGCCGCTGATCACGATCGACGTATGGACCGACGTGGTGTGCCCGTGGTGCTACATCGGCGAGTCCCGCCTGCACGATGCGATCGAGGCGGAGGGCCTCAGCGACCAGGTCCACGTGCGCGCCCACTCCTTCGAGCTGGATCCGACCTCGCCCACCGACAGCGTGAAGGACAACATCGCCCACCTGGTCGAGGCCAAGGGCATGGACGAGGCGAAGGTGCGCGAGATGGAGGCGCAGATCCAGGAGATGGCCCAGGAGATGGGCCGCGAGTACGTCACCGGGCGGCCGATGGCGAACACCCGCGGCGTGCACCGCGTCATGCAGGCCATCGGCGAGGCGCACGGCATCGACGCGGCGACGGACTTCTTCATGCAGCTCCAGCGCGGCTACTTCACCGGCACCATGAACCCCTTCGAGGCCGAGACCGTGATCGCCCGCGCCGTCGAGGCGGGCCTGGACGAGCAGGCCGCCCGCGCCGCGCATGCCGGCGAGACGCACGATGACAAGGTCGAGGCAGAGGTGCGCGAGGCCGCGTCGATGGGCGCGCGCGGTGTGCCGTTCTTCCTGTTCAACGACAAGTACACCGCCCCCGGGGCACTCCCCACGGAGTCCTTCCGTCAGGCGCTGCGGCAGATCGCCGACGAGGCCCGGGCCGAGCGGGCCCAGGCATGAGCATCATGCAGCACGGCACCGGCAGCACGGCCGACGGGGCCGACGCGACAAGGGACGGCGCCGCGGCGACGGCGGAGGCTGCACTCGCGGCACCTGCGGCGGAGACGACCGATGCCCCCGTCGCGCTGACCTCACTCACCTCCCTGCTGGGCGGGACGATCCAGGGCGGGACGAGCTGCGAGGTGGACGGCACCTGCGACTAGCGCGACCAGGCCAGCGTGAGCTCGACGCTCACCCGCACCCAGCCGCACGAAGCCGCACAGAAGAAGGGACGCCCGGATGCGCCACTGGGGCGCGTCCGGGCGTTCCTCTGTCCTCGCTGATCAGCGGGCGAGCAGCTCCTCGGTGCTGGTGCCGGGCAGGCTGAGGGTGACCGGAGTCCCCCAGGGGTCCTGGACCGAGATGGAGCGGCCGTCGTCGGCGAATCCGATGCCCGCCCTGGTGAGGCGTGCGGTCAGCGCGTCGAGGTCCACCCGGGCCGGGAGGGTGATGGCGACGTCGGCCAGCCCCAGGCCTGCGGCGCGCGGACCGGCACCGCGGCTGTTCCAGGTGTTCATCGCGACGTGGTGGTGGTATCCGCCGGCCGCGGCGAACAGGGCGCCGGGATGGTTGCCCGCGGTGACCTCGAAGCCGAGGGTGTCGATGTAGAACCGGCGTGCGGCGTCCACGTCACCGACCTGCAGGTGCACGTGGCCGACGATTCCCGGGCGGATCCCCGGATCGGCCTGGACGTCCTCGGTGAGGTGCTCACCGAGATACTTCTGCGGGTCGATGAACAGGGAGTCCATGGCGACTTCGCCGTTGTTCCACTGCCACTGGTCGCGGGGGCGGTCCCAGTACAGCTCGATGCCGTTCCCCTCGGGGTCGGCGAAGTAGAAGGCCTCGGAGACGAGGTGGTCGCCGGTGCCTGCGAAGCGGGAGTGGGGATCCTGGGCGGCACGCAGCACGGTGCCGGCGAGCGCAGTCTGGTCCTCGAAGAGAAAGGCGGTATGGAACAGTCCGGCCTGGCCGGGGTCCACGGCGGGCAGACCGGGGGTGGCCACCAGCCGCACGAAGGGGACGTCCCCGCGGCCGAGGATGCGGTGGACCTCGCCGTCCACCCGCGCTCGCTCCTCGATCGGGCTCAGCGCGAGGGCGTTCTCGTAGTAGGAGCTCATCAGCTCGATGTCACCGACGCGCAAGGTGACGGCGTCCATCGCGAGATCACCGGAAAGGTGCCGCTCATCCACTGCGTCGCTCTCCGTGCCGGTGGCGGTGAGGGGGGAGGAGATCATGGCGATCCTTTCGATCGAGGGGTCGATGGATCCATCATCCCCCGAGTTGGTAGAAAATTCAACCAGAGCGGACTGTGGAGTGGCTCATGGGCGATGACCTGAGCGGCACGCCGGGCTGTGGCGCGAGATGCAGAGGCGGGCGGCAGGCGCCGGTGCGGGCGCTCGCGCGGACGTTCGCGCGGACGCTCGTGGAGGCCCTCCGGAAAGGGTTCAGGGCGGTGAGCTCAGCTCACCGCCCTGTCCCCAAGTCTGCTCTCCCCTGCCGACTCGGGGCCCTCCCGACCTCGACCCTCGAGATGCTCGAGGGGAGGCGTGGGCTCCACGATAGGCGGCCCGACGATACTTGTTCCGGGACCTAGTTCCCTCGCTGTGGAGGCTCACACCACCGACTGGAACGAACGTTCCTGCTGGTCACACCTTCGCATCAAGGGTCCGAGTCGAGCCCGCAGACCCGGGGAACGGCCGGTTCCCGCTCCCTCAGGCGGGCGTCCCGGTCACGTCCGGACGCGCCGCATGAGCCGCGGCGAGCTGCTCCGCCCGCTCGAGGAGCGCGGCGCGGGAGCCCGCGGTGGTGGCGACGTCGCGGATCACCCAGGCCATCGCCACTGCGGCGTCGTCCATCAGCCGGTAGCCCTCCACGGAGGCGGCATGACCCGCGAATTCACGGGTGTGCAGCGCTCCCCCGGCACCGCTGATGCCGACGAAGGGGTGGAGGCCGGGCACCCGCTGCGTCACGTTGCCCATGTCGGTCGAGGCGGCCATGACACCGAGCGAGCCGTTCAGCGGCCGGCCGAGTCGCTCCATCGCCGCATTCCAGGCGGCCCCCAGCACCTCATCCTGGCGCAGCGGCTCGTAGACGGGCTCGGTCTGCTCGATCTCGAGGCTGGCGCCGGTCGCGACCGCACCCGCCTCGAGGCAGGCGAACAGCTGGTCGCGCAGCGCTTCGAACTCGGGCATCGTCAGCGCCCGGCATTCGAAGTCGACCACGGCGGTCTCGGGGACGATGTTCGTGACCCCGGACTGCTGCGGAACCAGGGCCAGGCGCTGGCCGTCCTTGATCCGCTGGCGCAGCAGACCGGCCGCGACCTGCGCGACCACCGCGGCGTCATTGGCGTTGATGCCGTCGGTGGGATTGGCGGCGGCGTGAGCGCCGCGACCGGTGTAGGTGGCGCGCCAGCGGCCGACGGCCTGGCTGGTCGAGCCCAGCACGTCATAGGTGTCCGTGTGCGGAGTGGGGTGGCTCATCAGTGACAGGTGCACACCGTCGAAGATGCCGCGCTCGATGAGCAGCTGCTTGCCTCCTCCGTGCTCCTCCGCGGGGGTGCCGATCACCTGCAGCGTCACGTCCAGCGTGGGGACGAGCTCCGCGAGTGCCAGCGCGGCACCGAGCGAGGCGCCGGCGATAAGATTGTGCCCGCAGCCGTGGCCGATCCCCGGCAGCGCGTCGTACTCGACGCACAGCGCGGCCACCAGGGAGCCGGAGCCGAGGGTGGCACGGAAGGCCGTGGGCAACTCGGCGATGCCCCGCTCGACGGTGAAACCGGCCTCCTCGAGGAGTCCGGCGCAGCGGTCGTGGGCGCGGCGCTCCTCGAAGGCGGTCTCCGGATCCGCGTGGATCGCGCGGGCGAGGGCATGGACCTGCTCGCGCTGGGCGCCGTAGGCGGCGGCGAGGGTGTCCTCGGCGAGGTCTGGCTGGGGGGTGGTGGCGTCATCAGTCACCCGCTGATCCTGCCATGATGCCCGCCCAGGCGGGCGCGCTCGGAGCGCGCCGCTCGGGCTGGAGCGTCAGAGGGCCAGAGCCAAAGGGCCACGGTCAGAGGGTCAGCGGGTCACGGTCAGCGGGTCAGCGGGTCAGCGGGTCAGCGGGTCAGCGGGCCAGGGTCAGCAGGCCGGACGCTCAGAAGGCCGCAATTACACCCCGATCACGGGGACGACGCCGCAGCTGCGGCCTCAGTCGCCGTTGCGCAGCAGCGGCGGCACCAGGTAGCTGCCCTGACCCGCGCAGTAGAGGCGCGCCGGGCGCCCCCCGGTGGGTGCGGCATGCCGGTCCAGCTCCACGAGGAAGCCGTCGGTGCGGGTGGCCTTGCGGTGGAAGTTGCCGGCATCCAGGGTGGTCCCCCAGACGCTCTCGTAGACCCCGCGCAGCTGCGAGACCGTGAACTCCTCGGGCAGGAAGGTGACGGCCAGGGTGGTGTACTCCAGCTTGCTGCGCGCCCGTTCGATCGAGGATTCGAGCACGGCGGCGTGGTCGAAGGCCAGCGTGACCTCGCCGAGGTCCTCGAGCGCCCACCAGCGGGCATCGGCCACGTCATCGCCGCGACGGGGATCCGGGAGATCCGCGCCGAGCGCCATGAAGGACACCGAGACGACGTGGCCGCGGGGGTCACGCCCGGGGGTGCCGAAGGTCCGCACCTGCTCGAGATGGACGGCGCCGCTGCCGAGCGAGGCCTCATCGGACAGCACCCGGTAAGCGGCCGCATCGAGATCCTCGCCGTGCTGGATGAATCCGCCGGGAAGCGCCCAGGCACCTCGGTGGGGCTCGTCCTCGCGCTGGATCAGCAGCACGTTCAGCACGCCGTCCCGGAGGGTCAGGACGGTGAGGTCGACGGCGACGTGGATCTCGGATGCGGTGGGAGCCATGTGTCCAGATTAAGCATAGTTATGGTCAGATTGACTTCAACTGCAAGGCGACTCACAGGTAGCCACCGCACGGTCGGCCTCCGAGCTCCGGCACCGAGTTCAGTCCACCGCGGAGCTCAGTCGGTGAGCCAGCGGTCCCACTTCTCCGCGCGGTGCTCGGCCTCCACGATGCGCACGGTGCCGGAGGTGGAGCGCATGACGATCGACTCGGTGACGATGCGGTCTCCTCGGTATCGCACGCCGCGCAGCAGGTCGCCATCGGTGATGCCGGTGGCCGCGAAGTAGCAGTTATCCGTCGCGACCAGGTCATCTGTGGTCAGCACGCGGTCGAGATCGTGCCCGGCGTCGATCGCCTTCTGCTTCTCGTCATCGTCGATCGGGGCCAGCCGGCCCTGGATCATGCCGCCGGTGGCCTTGACCGCGCAGGCGGCGATGATGCCCTCCGGGGTGCCTCCGGTGCCCAGCAGCATGTCGACGCCGGCGCCGCGGGCCGCCGCGATGGCCCCTGCCACGTCGCCGTCCATGATGAACTTGACGCGCGCCCCGGCCGCCCTGATCTGCTCGACCAGCGGTTCGTGCCGCGGCCGCTCGAGGACGCACACGGTGACCTGGTTGACCGGCTTGCCGAGCGCCTTGGCGACCAGCTTGATGTTCTGCTCGATCGGGAGCCGGAGGTCCACGAACTCCGCGGCCTCCGGGCCCACCACCATCTTCTCCATGTAGAACACGGCCGAGGGGTCGTACATGCTCCCCTTCTCGGCGACCGCGAACACCGCGAGCGCGTTGTTATAGCCCAGCGCGGTCAGTCGGGTGCCGTCGATCGGATCCACCGCGACGTCGACATCCGGGCCGGTGCCGTCGCCCACGGACTCACCGTTGAAGAGCATGGGGGCCTCGTCCTTCTCCCCCTCGCCGATGACGACGGTGCCGTTCATCTGCACGGTGTCCATGAAGGAGCGCATCGCGTCGACCGCTGCGCCGTCGGCCCGGTTCTTGTCCCCCGCACCGACCCAGCGCGCTCCGGCGATGGCGGCCGCCTCGGTCACCCGGACGAGTTCAAGGGCGAGGTTGCGGTCGGGAGCATTGGAGGCGGGGGTGATCATGAGGTCTCCTCGTCGTCGAGTTCAGGGCGATGTCATGGCCCGAACCTGCCGTCTCGACAGGCCGAGCGGTGCCTGACGTGCTCCTCGGACTCTACCCGGAGCGGAGTGCGCGCGAGGAGACTCGGGGCCCCTCGCCCTCAGGCGGTGACGGACTCCCGCTCCGCTGCCACGGTGCGGTCCTTGAGGGCTGCGCGCAGGGAGACGAACAGGGCGAACAGTCCCACGGTGAGGATGATGTGCCCGAGGCCCGCGATGCCGGGGATCGCGGCGGTGGTGGTCGCGGGGTCCTGGCCGTCGAGGGTGAGGATGCCGCGCACGGCCTGCATCACCACGGTGAGCAGCAGGCCGATGTTGTAGGTCCAGTAGAATACCGTGAAGGAGCGGCGGCCGGTGAGGGAGAAGACCGCGTCCAGAGCCAGCACGATCAGGAAGACCAGCATCCCCAGCGCTAGGAAGTGGGTGTGGAGGGTGCTGAGCTGGGTGTCGACCCCGAGAGCGTCGGTGGCCTTGGTGTACTCGCGGTAGAAGAGGCCGGAGGCGACGCCGAGGATCATGTAGACGAATGAGGTGCTGAGCAGTCGGTTCATGTCATCAACACTAGAAAGCGTGCCGAGTCCTGTGATCGGCCAAAGGGTTGATCTGCGCTGGTCCGTGCAGGACGGCGCCCGCCGTCCCCGACAGTGCGGGGGCGACGGGCGCCGTCGTGGTGCATGGCCCGGGACCGGGTCAGACAGTCCCGGATCAGACGATCATGCGGCCTTCGTCGCGGGCTTCCTTGGCGTCCTTGGCGAAGCCGCGGACGATCGTGATCAGGATGCCGAGCACGAGCACGGGCCACATCAGCACGTAGATGGTGAGCAGAGCGGTCATGACTGTTCTCCTCTCAGAGGGTGCGGACCGGCCGGAGCACGGTCACGCGGGGGACGGAGCGGCGGCCGGTCCGGTTGCCGCGAATGGATGGCGCAGCCGCCACGAAGGGGTGGCGCAGTTGCCGTGGACGGGCTGATCAGCTGTCGGTCGAACGCCCCACAGCAGCGGTGGCGCCCGGGAGGTCGATGTCCTCATCGGCGGTGAGGGTCTCGTCGTCGAAATCGCCGGTGACCTTGCGGATCGAGGAGAAGTCGAAGTTCTGCGTCGACCGGAAGCTCAGCAGGTAGCAGACCAGGAAGGAGACCGAGTAGGCCACCAGCGAGCCGGAGAGGGTCTCGAAGTCGCGCAGGTAGCCGAAGCCGAAGGGCAGCACTGCGAGGATGGAGACGACGCCGACGATCACGGCCACGCGCTTCCCGAAGAAGCCGAAGCTCATGATGCCGAGCACCACGCCCACGCCGATGATGGCGAGCAGCTCGACCACCAGCGCCCAGACCCCGGTGATCGGGATCAGCGCGAAGCGCACCGGCAGGAACACCACCAGGGCGGCGATCACGGAGAGGGTGAACGCCTTGTTGGTGACCTTCTTCCAGTAGAAGGAGGCGATGACCGGGAACACCAGGCAGCCCCACAGGGCGCCGACGAACACCAGCAGGTCCAGGATGTTGAACCTCGCCGTGGCGAAGTAGAGGGCCAGGCCCGTGGCGACGATCATCGTGATCCGGCCGATGAGGATCATCAGCTTGGGGTTCACGTTCTTGCGGCCGACGGACTGGCCGTAGATATCCGTCATCACGATCGAGCTGAGCGCGGCGAGGTCGGAGTCCGCGGTCGAGGACAGGGAGCCGATGATCATGATGAACGCGAGCGCGACCAGTGCCACGGGCAGGTAGGTGCCCACCATCTGCGGCATCAGGTTGTTGACGTCGCCGCCCATGGGCTCGACGCCCAGGTACAGGGCCATCACGCCCAGCATGCCGATCCCGATCACGGTCGCGCCGTAGCCGATCGTGGCGGTGATGAAGGTGGGCTTGATGAGGTCCTCGCGCACCGCGAACAGGCGCTGGGCGATGGTCTGGTTGCCGATCGCGTACGCGAGCACGGCGGCGATGTACGGGGCGCCCTGGTTCATGAAGGCGTCGGAGGAGAAGAAGCTCTCCTGCTGCGGGGTGACGTGGCCGGCCGCGACCCCCTCGGCGAACATCGACGGGCCGCCGGCCAGGAAGAACACCGCCGGGATGATGATCACGGCGGCGCCGAGCATCGCCATCACCTGAGCGAAGTCGGTGAGCACGGAAGCACGGAAGCCGGACCACAGGGTGTACATCAGCACCCCGGCGGCGATGATCAGGATGCCCGCCCCGAAGCTGAGCGGGGAGAGCATCGCGATGATCGCGCCACCGGCGATGAAGTTCGAGGTCAGGGAGATGACGGAGCCCAGCACGTTGGAGCCGGCGAGCATCAGCTGCGAGGAGCGGCCGTGGCGGGCGTACATCACCTCGGCGAGCGTGTGGGCACGCGGGGCGACCTTGCGGATCCGCTTGCCGAAGGGGTAGATGAACAGGATCATCAGCGCCCCCCAGAGCCCGTAGTGGATGGGGCCGGAGACGCCGTAGGTGTAGCCGGCGGTGACCGAGGCGTACATCGACGATGCCCAGATCCAGGTGGCGGTCATCGAGGCGGCGGAGATGCCGAAGCCGATCCTGTTGCCGGCGGTCATGTAGTCGTCGGCGTTCTCCTTCTTGCGGGAGATCGAGACGGACATCCACATCGTGGCGCCGTAGAACAGGATCAGGAGGAGCAATACTCCGATGATTCCTAGCTGGACGATCTCACCTGAGGGCGCGGGCGGCACTGGGCTTCCTTTCATTGCGGACAACTGGTCTCCTGCAACCGGTCATCCGCGCACGCTGCTCAGAGCGCGCTGACATCAGGGCGGAGCCCTGCGGGGCCGACCGGCAATCGGCCCCCTCGCACGAGCCGTTCGTCGTCGACCCGGGCGGCGCCTGGCGCCTGCTCCGGGGACGGGACGGCGGCCGCAGCTCTTCGTCCCTCCCGGGACGGTCCGCGGCTCACATCGCACGTGGAGCCGTATAGATACTCGCACAGTGCATGCCGCTTGGCTACCGGACGGGTAACATATCGATAAACTATGCAGGTCACAGCGCGTAAACTTTTTGTCGGACAAACTGATTCCGGGTAGCTTTTCAGTCGATCTGCATGTCGATGCACTCTGCGTTCCCCTCGCCCGCTCGCCTGCATCCTTCCCGTCCGCTCGCCCGCCTCCTCCCCGTCTGCACTCTCCCCAGAAGCGTCGAATGCATCCGATGGCATCTACTCGCTCTCCCGCAGACGCCCCACGTAAAGTGCGGACATCGACGTCGGTCGCATCGGTGCGGCCAGAAATGAGGAGACATGAGCGCCAGGCGCATCGGACTGATCGGGTGCGGCGACGTCTCGGTCGTGCACTTCGAGGCGATCCGGGACATCGAGGGACTCGAGCTGGTGGGTGTCGCCGACACTGACCCGCAGGCGCTCGCCCGCGCCACCGAGGCCACCGGGGTCCCCGGCTTCACCAGCACCCAGGAGCTGATCGATGCCCTGAAGCCCGACGCGGTGCACGTGACCACCCCGCACGACGAGCACATCAACCCCACCCTCACCGCGCTGGCCGCCGGGGTGCATGTGCTGCAGGAGAAGCCCCTCGCGCACACCCTCGAAGAAGGACAGCGCCTGGTGGACGCCCTGAAGAGCGCGGGTCCCGATGCTCCGAAGGTGGGCATCTGCTTCCAGAACCGCTACAACCTCGCCAGCGAGCGCCTGCGCGAGCTGCTCGCCTCCGGTGAGCTCGGCGCGGTGCGCGGGGCCTGGGCCTCGGTGGTGTGGACCCGCAGCGCGGACTACTACCGTGCCAAGCCCTGGCGCGGCACCTGGGCGAACTCCGGTGGTGGCCTGCTGATCAACCAGGCGATCCACACCCTGGACCTGGTGCAGTGGCTGCTGGGCGGCGTGGAGCGCACCGACGGGCACGTCGCGACCCGCAAGTACGGGGACGTGATCGAGGTCGAGGACACCGCGGAGCTGCTGCTGCATCACCCGGGCGGCGTGACCACGTCCTTCTACGCGACCCTCACCGCCCCCCAGCACCGCCCCGTCGAGGTCGAGCTGGACTGCGAGAACGCCTACGTGACGCTGCGCGGCGGCACCGATGGCGGGCTCACCATCCGCTGGGCCGACGGGCGAGTGGACACGATCGGCGAGCGCTCGGTCACCTCCGGCGGCCGCTCCTACTGGGGCGTCTCCCACGAGCTGCTGATCCGGGACTTCTACGAGCACCTCGAGGACCCCGAGCCCTTCTGGATCGGTCCGCAGGAGGCGATGGCCTCGCTGGAGATCCTCAAGGAGGCCTATCGGCTGAGCGGCGTGGGCGCGGGCGCCTGAGCTCTGCGGCGACCGCAGGACCGCACTTCCAGTCGGGGCCCCGTCGACACACCGACGGGGCCCAGACTGCTTCGACGGCGCGGCGGAGGAGGGGCTCGTGATCATCACGCCCTTCTGCTCCAGCCCCATTGCCGAAAATTGTTAACAACAAAAACCCACAACTGAGCGGATATTTTCATTCCTCAGACATCGCCCGGCCACCTCGGCCGCGCAGGCTGACGGCGTCACCTTCTCCTGGACGTCGAAAGGCCTGCCATGTCTGCGCTCCCCGGCTCGAACTCTGCATCCCGTCCCCACCTCCGCTCCTCCCGTCGTGCGTTCCTCGGCCTCGCCGGCGCACTAGGCGCCGTCGGCCTCTCCGCCTGCGCGACCTCCGGCGCCCCCGCCGATGAGGACCCCGCGGCCTCCACCGCCGAGACCAGCCCCGAGAACCCCTTCGGCGTCGCCGGCGGCGAGTTCCAGGCCTTCGTGTTCGACGGCGGCAACGGGCTCCCCCACCTGGATCTCACCAAGGAGCTGCTGCTCGCGGCGCACCCCGAGCTCACCGCCGACATCGTGGGCACCGAGGACCTCAGCACCCTGCAGCCGCAGTTCGTGAACCAGACTCCGCCGGACCTCTTCCAGAACTCCGGCGCCGGAGCCCTGGACGTCACCTCCCTCAGCGCGAACGAGCAGCTGGCGAGCCTCGAGGATCTGCTGGCCGCCCCCAGTTGGGATGACCCGGCGATCACCGTCGAGGAGTCCCTGAACCCGGGTGTCCGCGAGGAGGGCATGATCAACGGTCAGCTGGTCGGGCTGAACACGGTGCAGTACGCGTGGGGCATCTGGCACGACACGGCCCTGTTCGAGGAGAAGGGCTGGGAGATGCCCCGCACCTGGGACGAGCTGATGAGCCTGTCCACCGACATCAAGGCCGACGGCATCTACCCCTGGGCCTTCACCGGCATGCACCCCAGCTACTTCGACGAGGGCGTGCTCCAGCCGCTGGTCTCCAAGATCGGTGGCCAGGAGGTGTGGAAAAACGTGGACAACCTCGAGGAGGGCGCCTGGCAGCAGGACGCGATCCGCAAGGCCGCCGAGGCGCTGCTCCAGCTGCGCACCGATGAGCTGATCCTCCCCGGCGTCGCCCAGATGACCCACATCCAGTCGCAGACGGCCTGGCTGAACCACGAGGCCGCGTTCATCCCCGTCGGCGCCTGGCTCGAGAACGAGATGAAGTCCGCGATCCCCGAGGGCTTCCGCATGGCCGCCGCCGCACTCCCCTCCCCCGATCCCGCGATGGCGGATCTGACACCGAACAACGCCGGCGCCGGCTGGTTCGTGCCGGCGGCCGCCGCGAACCAGCCCGCCGCCTTCGAGTTCCTGCGGGCCCTGCTGTCCAAGGAGGTCTCCCGGAAGTACGCCGAGCTCAGCAACAGCGTGACCATGGTCGCCGGCGCCCATGAGGGCCAGGAGCTCAGCGAGGCCTTCGGCACCATCACCGCGATGATCGACCGCTCCAACCAGGTCGAGCCCTGGCAGCGCGTGAAGTACTCCGCCTGGTACCCCTCGATGGCGGAGGAGACCCGCGCGGCGCTGATGGCGCTGATGATCGGTGACCTCGACGTGGACGGCTTCCTGACCCGCTGCCAGGCCAAGGCCGACGAGGTGGCGAAGGACGACGCGATCGCCAAGCAGACCCGCTGATGCACCAGCGCGGACGGTGGTGGCTGATCATCACCTTCATCACGCCGGGCCTCGCCCTGTACTCGGTGTTCGTGCTCTCGAGCTTCGCGCAGGGGGTCCAGATCTCCTTCACGAACTGGACCGGGTTCACGCCCTCGCTGGAGTACGTCGGCCTGGACAACTACCTGCGGATGGCGCGGGACAGCAGCTGGTGGCGGGCGGTCTCCCACAACGCCGCCCTGCTGGTGGTGATCCCCGTGGTCACCCTGGGGCTCGCGATGCTGTTCGCGGCGCTGATCACCCGGGGCGGTGCGGGCAACCTCCGCGCCACCCGGGGTGCGGATCTCTACCGGGTGCTGTTCTTCTTCCCGCAGGTGGTGCCGGTGGTGATCATCGGCATCATGTTCAGCTACCTCTACTCCTCCCGGGGCGGGCTGCTGGACGGGATGCTGCGGGCGGTGGGCACAGATGTGCTGGCCGTGGTCCCGAACGGACCGCTGGGCAACCCCCGCACGATCCTGCTGGCCATCGCGCTGGCGGCGGTGTGGTCCTCCGTCGGCTTCTACATGGTGCTCTTCCTGTCCGCGATGAGCGGGGTGCCGCAGGAGCTGTACGAGGCGGCGGCGCTGGACGGGGCGGGGCGGGTGCGGAGCTTCTTCCACGTGACCCTGCCGCTGATCTGGTCCCACGCCCAGACCGCGCTGATCTACCTGGGCATCGGCACCCTGGACTCCTATGCGCTGGTCGCGGTGATGTCCATGACCGGAACGGCCGCGGACTTCGGGGCCGACGTGATGTCGACCTACCTGTACCGCACGGCGTTCTCCTTCAACTCGCAGTTCGGCTACGCCTCCGCGATGGGCACCGTGATGATGCTCGGATCGGTGGCGCTGGCCCTGCTCACCTATCGGCTCACCAAGCGCGAGGAGCTGGAGTACTGATGACCACCCCGCTGTCCTCGACCTCACCGTCCACCACCACGGGGCCCTCTGCCCCGCCTGGCATCCGACCGCCGGGCGACGCACCGTCAGCCCCCACGGTGCGGCCGGGCCGGCCCCGGCGCGGCCGGCTGCTGTCCGGCACCCCGCACCTGATCCTGCTGCTGTGGGCCCTGGCCGTGCTGATCCCGCTGGCCTGGATCGTGATCTCCTCCCTGAAGACGAACGAGGAGATCTACAACAGTCCATTCGGCCTGCCCGGGGAGCTGCGGCTGGAGGTCTACCTCGCAGCCTGGCAGGAGTCGAACATCGGCGCCTTCTTCGGCAACACCATGATCGTGGTGTGCGGCGGAGTGCTGCTGACGATGCTGCTCGCGGTGATGACGGCCTACGTCATGGCCCGCTACCCCTTCCCCGGCAGCCGGGTCCTGTACTGGCTGTACCTCGCGGGGATGACGTTCCCGGTGTTCCTGGCGATCGTGCCGCTGGTGCGGATCGTCCAGTCACTCGGCCTGTTCCAGACGAACTTGGGCCTGGTGCTGGTGTACGCGGCGTTCTCCCTGCCGTTCTCGATCTTCTTCCTCACCGGCTTCTTCCGCAGCCTCCCCACGGAGCTCTCGGAGGCCGCCTTCCTCGACGGTGCCGGACACTTCGGAGTGTTCTTCCGGATCATGCTCCCGCTCGCCCGGCCCGGCCTGGTCTCGATCGGGGTGTTCAACTTCCTGGGCCAGTGGAACCAGTTCCTGCTCCCGCAGGTGCTGAACCCGCAGCAGGACGAATCCCGGTCGAACTTCGTGCTCAGCCAGGGACTGGTGGCGCTCGCCCTCGGCGAGAACTACGAGACCTCGCCGACGTCGATGGCCCAGCTGTTCGCGGGCCTGATCATCTCGATGCTGCCGGTGCTGATCCTCTACATCATCTTCCAGCGCCAGGTGCAGGAGGGGCTGAGCGCCGGCGCCCTGAAGTGAGCTCCTCACAGAAGCCACCCGAGTGCGCTGTTCCCGTGAGCTGTCCGCACCGACCGTGCCATGATGCCCGGCACCGGTGACTCAGGCCCGGTCGGGTTGATCCGGCCGGGCCCCGAACGACCAGGAAGGTCCCCCTCCGATGCCTCCCCTCGACCATGACGCGGCAGGGTCGCCGCGCCCTGCGGCCGACGCAGCACCAGCACCAAGCCAGCCGGTCGGCGCACTCCCGCAGGCCGATCCCGGCCAGGAGCAGCTTCCCGTCCTCGCCCTGCTGCGTACCGCGCTGCCCACCCTGTCCCCGCAGCTGCAGCTGCTGGCCCGGCTCGCGCTGGAGTCACCGGCGGAGGTGGGGAGGATGACGATCACGGAATACGCGGAACGGGCAGGGGCGTCGGCCGCCTCGGTCACCCGGCTGTGCCGGACCCTGGGGATCGAGAAGTTCACCCGGCTCCGCACCGAGCTGGTGCTGGCCGCCGAACGCACCGGTGCTTCGCACATCCCGCGGATCTCGGGCGATATCACCGCCGATACTCCCCTGCCCGAGCTGGTCACCAGCCATGCGGTGCTCGGTGCCCGCTCGATGGAGGAGACCGCACGCCTGCTGGACATGGAGACCTTCGAGAGCGTGGTGCGGGCGCTCGGAGAGGCCTCCCACGTCTACGCGATGGGTGCCGGGTCCGCGCACATGATCGCTGTCTCCCTCGAGCACAAGCTGCGCAGCCTCGCAATCCCCGCGAGCAGCTTCCTGGATCCGCCTTCCGCGGTGATCGGTCTGGCCGCCGCCCGGCCCGGGGACGTGCTGGTGGTGGTCTCCGAGACCGGGACCGCGAGCGAGACCGTTCCTCAGCTCACCGAGGCGAAACGACGTGGCTGCCACACGGTGCTGATCACGCGGCTGTCCTCCTCCCCTGCGATCGAGCAGGCCGATCATGTGCTGCTCGCCGTCCAGGACCGCACCCCGCTACGCACCGGCGCGCTGACCAGCCGTATCTCCGAGCTGTTCCTCACCGACTGCCTCGCCAGCGGCGTGGTGGTGCGCCACCACGAGCGGTCGCTCGAAGCCCTCGGCTCGGTCGAGGAAGCGCTCGAGCGCTACTGGTGAACGCGCGCCGCCCCAGCACCGCGCCCCGTCCCCGACCGGTTTTCCGGTGCATTCCCGAGCCTCACATCCCGCATCCCGCATCCCGTTCCAGGAGTTCGCATGACCCCGCCTGACCAGTCCGCTCCCGTCGCCGCCACTGCCACTGCCACTGCCACTGCCACTGCCACTGCCACTGCCAGCAGCATTCCCGCCCGCAGCGAGTCCGCAGCCGCCCTGCACGTGATGAGCTTCAACGCCCTCTTCCAGACGGATACCTCGACCCCCGAGGATCCCGGGCACTGGCCGCGGCGCGCTCCCGCGATCGAGGCGCTGATGGCCGCCGAGCGGCCCCACCTGCTGGGGCTGCAGGAGATGCAGGCCTGGACCTACGGGCCCCTCGAAGCGGGCCTGGGTTCCAGCTATCGCAGCGTGGGGGTGGGAACGCGCGGTGGCAGCGACGGACTGATCAACCCGATCTTCTACGACACCGAGCGGCTCGAGCTGCTGGCCTGGAACCAGTTCTGGCTCTCGGACCGGCCTCGCGAGATCGGCTCGCGCACCTGGGGGAACGCCGGCCCTCGCGCGGCGGTCTGGGCCCGGTTCCGAGACCTCGCCACCGGGCGGGAGCTGGCGCACGTGAACACCCATCTGGATCATGTGATCACCCAGGCGAAGGTCAAGGGCGCCCAGCTGATCGCCGATCATCTGCGGCAGTTCCACCTGCTCGACCTACCCACGATCACCACCGGCGACTTCAACTCCGTCGCGGAGTCCTCCCCCGCCTACGAGGTGCTGATGGGAGACCTCGGCCTGCAGGACTCCTGGCTCGCCGCCGAGCAGCAGCTGAGCCCGGGCTGGAGCACCTTCCCCTTCTTCGGCGAGGTCGAAGAGTCTCCCTTCCGCATCGACTGGATCCTGCTCAGCCAGGGCGTGCAGGTGCTGGACGCGAGGATCAACGACACCCGCCCGGACGGGATGTTCCCGAGCGACCACCTGCCGGTCCAGGCGCGGGTGGTGCTGCCGGTCGCCTGAGGGCACGGCACGGGCCTCGCCCGGACATCCCGCGGCCGTTGCGCCGCTCTTCACTAGGGTCGCGCCCATGACCCGTATCGGCATTGTGATCACCCACCCCGACACCTTCCTCGCCGCGGACCCTGAACTGGATTCCGTGCCGCTGGTGGCGGCGCTGCGACGTCGGGGAGTGCACGCCGAGCAGCTGGTGTGGCACGACGGTGCGGTCGACTGGGCGAGCTACGACCTGGTGGTCCTGCGCAGCCCCTGGGACTACTCGCTGCGCCCGGCGGAGTTCGAGGCCTGGCTGGACCGTGCTGCGGGGCTCACCCGCGTGCTCAACGAGCCGGAGCTGGTGCGGTGGAATATGGACAAGCGCTATCTCGAGCAGCTTGCCGCGGCGGGCATCCCCGGGGTGCCCACCAGCCATCACGACACGGAGGAGTCCCTCGTACAGGCGCTCGCCGCCGCCTGCCCCGCGGCCGACGGGGCAGTCTCGGCCGACGAGGCCCCGCATGTCATCCTCAAACCCACGGTCGGTGCCGGCGCCCTGCAGACGGGCCTGTTCGTGCCCGAGGACCCGGCAGCTCTGGCCCTGGGCCGCGAGATCCTCGTCGGCGGCGGCGTCGTGATGCTGCAGCCGGAGGTGGTCGAGCTGTCCGAGGGCAGGGAAAAGGCGCTCTACGTGGTGGACGGGCGCTTCACGCATGCGATCGCCAAGGGCGCGCTGCTGGCTCGGGGCGGCGGGCTGCTCGGGGGCACCTACCGGGAGCGCCCCGCCGTCGTCGAGGCGACGCCGCAGGAGCGGGACTTCGCAGAGCAGGTGCTCGCTGCTGTCGCCCAGGTCACGGGCCTGCCCACCCCGCTGTACGGGCGCATCGACGTCGTGGTCTCCGCACGCTACGGCCTGGTGCTGCTCGAGGCGGAGCTGTTCGAGCCGCTGTTCAACCTGCCGCTGGTCTCCGCGGTGACCGAGACGTTCGCGGAGGCGATCCTCGCGCGGCTGTGAGACTCGGCCCCCGCACTCGGTGCGCGGTGCCCGAACCCCGAGTGGTGGCTTTCGTGCGCACCCGGCCTGTCTCGTCGGTGTCGCTGAATCCCTCCTGCCTTCTCAGCCACGGGACAGCTCGAGGGTGCGCACCGTGGTGTTCCCCTTGGCATCCACGAAGACCAGGTTGCTCCCGAGCCGGTAGGTCGCGGCAGCATTGTTCGCGATCGTGAAGGACTGCGTCCGCTCCGCGGAGGTGCCGTCGAGGTAGGTCTCGGTCACCGAGATGGTCAGCTCGTTCTCCTTCCCTGCCAGGCGGGTGATGACGGCGTTCGCCGCGGCGGAGGCTACGGTGTCGAATTCCCGCACCGCGGACCATGGACTGGCCCCCACCGAGTTCACTGCCCGCACCCGAAACCCGAAGAGTGGGCCGTTGCTGAGCCTCACCCACTGCGCGTCGCCCTCCTTCACGTGAGCGAACTGGTCGATCGCCTGCGTGATGAGCTGGGGACCGAGGGGGCCACGGGGAATGGTGGCGAGGGCGTTCCACTCACCGTCGCCACGGTTGACCTGCACGTCGTACTCGCTGGTGAGAGCATCCTCATCCTGCCATTCAAGGGTGAAGGTGCCCGCATGGACAGCGATCATCCCGTTTGCACCCAGCACCTCGCTGTTGGCGGCGAGGCCCGTGATCTCCGGGGCGACGGGCCTGTCACTCGGCGCGTCGGCTGGCTGACGTCCCGCCGTCGCCTCGATCGACCCACGAAGCGCATCCACTGCCGGGGTGGAGTCCGTGGCCTCGACCGTGTTCTGGGGCGTGGGGCGGAACGTCCAGTCCAGCTGAGCGGGGAGGACGTCTCCACCTGTCGGGGTCATCGACGGGTTCGTCTCGGTCGATCCATCGGCCACCACCACTCCGATGTCGAGTGCAGGGTCGAAGTAGGTGTTGCCCCTGTCGATGATGGTGTTGGGCTGCAGCGCGAGCAGCGCCTGCCGCAGCTCCTCCAGAGATTCCGCAGTGATCGTCTCGGACCCGTCAGTCATCACGTCGGACGCCCGACGGAACCCCGCGATCGTCTCCGGGAAGTCCCCGTCGGTCACGACCTCACGGGTGAGCGTGAATCCCGGTTGGTCTCCGAAGAACTGGTTGAGACCGGCGTTGGCGGCTTCGGACTCTCCTGGTCCCGGCCGGTAGTCGATCGGCTGGAATCCGCGTGAATGTCCCTGGCGGCTGCGCAGGAAGGGGAAGTTCACGTTGTCGAAGATGTTGCCCTCGGCCCAGATGTTCGCGTTGTGCCCGGCTCCCACTCCGTAGCCGGTGTTCCGCTCCAGCAGGGAGTTGTGATGCGGGTGCCCTTGAATGTCCTGATAGAGGTTGTTGAACACGTGGATGCGGCCGCCTCGGACCCGTGGCGTCCGTTCCTCGGAGCCATGGAACCAGTTGTGCTCGAGGGTTCCGTAGTGAGGATCCATCTCGGCTGCGTTGCCGCCGATCAGCATCGCCTTGCTGCTGCCGGCGTAATGGTTGGAGGAGACCGTGTAGTTGCGGGCGCTGTTGCCGATGTCGGTCGATCCGTCGCCCTTGGCGTTGTCTGGGTCGTGTCCGAGGAACAGGTATCGGTTCTGACCGACTCCGAAGGTGTTGTGGTCGATCCACAGGTTGGAGGCGCGCAGCTCGAAGCCGCCGCCATTGATCTCCAACGCTTTGCCGTAGTTGTTGTCGAACCGCAGATTGCGGATGACGATGTTCGAGGCTCCGCCGGTGTTGATGCCCCAGCCGTTGATGACGGCATCCGGGCCGACGCCCTCGAAGGTGATGTTGCCGCTGCCCGAGGCGAGTTTCAGCATGCGGTTGTTGGCGTCGCAGACCGGCGGCACCACGCTGCCGGAACGGCTGATGTTCCGGTCGACGGTCTCGAACGAGCCGACGGTCCCGAGGACGCGGATCACCAAGGGTTCCCGATGACCAGCATTCCCGGGCCGGGAGGAGACGACGGTCGGCTCGCCACGGCTGGGCCCGGCCAGCGAGACGTCCATGTTCTCGTGAGTCACGTAGACGACGGCGGCGTCCGGATCGAGCCGCCCGTCTGCGAGATATCCGCCGACGGCGCCTTCGAGCGCGAAGTCATTGCTGCCCTCGAAGCCATGGCTCTGATCGGAGGGGACGAACGCAGCGCCGTTGCGGGGGAACGCGACAGTTCTCAGATCGGACAGGGTGTGCAGGACAGCGCCACCCGCGTCCCGCACCTGAATCTCGTAGACACCCTGGGGCAGACCGAGCACGTCAGCCCGCCAGGTCCCACGAGCTCTATCGACCACACGGACCAGAGGCGAATTGTCCGCGTCATTGACCAGAGTCCAATTCGTCAGCCACCCCGTGATCGGACTGCCGTCCCGCCAGTCGACGACATCGCTGCCCCGCACGAACACCTCGTAGTCCGCATCGACATCACCGGCCCAGGTGACGTGCGCAGTCTCGTACCAGGTGCTCGCCGTCGGCTGCTCCGCGGGACGCGCTGGCGCCGAAGGCCCCTCCGCTGCAGCGACTGTTCCCGCCTGAGCTGGCGCTGTGGCCAGCACCGATCCTAAGAAACCGGTTCCCGACATTGCCAGCATTGTGCGTCTCTTCATGGGTCATCCCCTCGGTGATCCACGGCGTCTTCGTGGGCGCCTGCATCATCGCGGCGCGGGCACGCCCGGCTGCGGGAGTGCTCGGGAGCGCCGTGACACCGAAGAACACCGCTCCGCTGCGAAGTGTAGGCAGGCACCCCTGCGGACGGCAAGCGTTTACCGCACTCTTGGGTACCCGGACCGGACAGAGCCCGGTTACCTTCCGGGGGACGGCACCCAGCCACACGGAGCCGTGTCGAGACGTGGGCCCAGCGGGCTCGTCGGCGGAGACAAGCAGACGACCCATCGGTCGGTCACCCCCAGCAGCTCACTCCCCCCGCCGCTCCGCGATCCCGCTGCGCAGCAGGTAGCGCAGCACGTTGCTCGCCGTGCGCTGCATCTCCCCCAGGGTGAGGCCGTCCTCGCGGGCGAAGGAGTCCATGATCGCGTCGTCCCGAGTGGTCCCGAAGTGGACCTTCGCCCCGGGCATCAGCACATCGACCTGCGCCCGCACTCGGTAGGCGCTGTCGCGCAGGGCCGGGAAGTGCGGATCGGGCTCGTTGCGCATCCACCAGTCGGTGACGACATTGCCGTCGTAGCCCCACTCCCCGCGCAGCACCGTGGTGACGAGGTCGTAGTGGTAGTGACCCCACACCCCGTTGATGCGGTTGTACGAGGTCATGAGGTTCTGCGGGGGCGCGACACGGACCAGGATCTCGAAGCCGCGCAGGTAGATCTCCCGCAGGGCACGCTCGGAGACCCGGGAGTCGCTCACGGTGCGCTGGGTCTCCTGATTGTTGGCGGCGAAGTGCTTGGGGCAGGCGGAGACCCCCTGGGACTGCACCCCGGCCACGATCGCACTCGCCATCGCTCCGGTGAGCAGAGGATCCTCCGCGAAGTACTCGAAGTTCCGCCCGCACAGGGGATCGCGGTGGATGTTCATCCCGGGGGCGAGGATCATGTCGGACCCCTTGTCGAGCATCTCCTGACCATGCAGCACCGCCAGCTCGCGCACCGCCTGGACATCCCAGGAGGATGCGAGCGCGGTGCCGCACGGGAGCAGCGCGGCGATCGTCGCCAGCCGCAGCCCGGAGGGCCCGTCGGTCGTGGTCGCGGGCGGAATCCCGCGACTGCGCAGGGCTTCGGTCACCCCGCCCAGCGTTCCGGCGTTCCCGGGAGCCCCCAGGGGGCTGTCCATCACGAGGTCGCCGTAGGCGAGGCTCGTGAGCTCCTCGGGGCTCAGCGTCGCGACGAAGTCCGACAGCTCCGCACGCCCGGCGAGCACATCCTCGAAGCTCACCTCAGAGCTTCCCTCCGCGCCCTCGACGAGGTCGAGCGCAGGCGGGAGCCGGTCCAGGATCCGCTGGGCGAGATCGACGCTTGCGGTGGGCACCGGCTCCCAGCTCACCTGCGCATCGCCGCCCTCCCCGCGGCGCACCACCATCCGGTCGAAGCCGTGGCCGGGCTGGACCGCGGCGACCTCCTCCAGCTGCCGCACCACTCTCAGCTCCCCGACCTGGACCGAGCCGACCAGGGCTGCCTGGCGCACGTCGGTGCCGACGAACACGCGGTACTCCCCCGGCTCGAGCACCCAGGCGCTGCGGTGTCCGGTCGCGCCGGTGTCGTCGTAGCTGGCCAGGTCCTCGAGCTGGACGGTGAGGGGAACGTTCTGGTTCTGGCCGGGCTCGAGCTCGGTAGTACGGGCGAAGGCGGCGAGGGAGCGGGCAGGCTTCGACAGCGCGCCATCCGGGGCCTGGACGTAGAGCTGGACGACCTCGGAGCCGCTGCGCGCTCCGGTGTTGGTGACGGTGGCCTGCACGGACAGTCCGGCGTCGGTGGCTGCGACTCCCGACGCGGCGATCTCGAAGGAGCTGTAGCCGAGCCCGAAGCCGAAGGGGAACAGCACCTTCTCCTGTGCGAAGGTCTCGAAGTAGCGGTAGCCGACGAAGATGTCCTCGACGTACTCGCTCACCTCCGGGTCACCGAAGTTCCCGGCCGAGGGGTAGTCCTCGTAGCGGTGGGCGATGGTGTCGGTCAGGCGTCCGCCGGGCTCGACCACCCCGGTGAGCACGTCGGCCGCGGCGCGCCCGCCCTCCATCCCACCGGACCAGGCCAGCAGCACTGCGGAGAGCGGGAAGTCCTCGACCCAAGAGAGGTCGATGACGTTGCCGGTATCCACCAGCACCACGGTGCGCTCGAAGCTGGTGGTGACCTGGTCCAGCAGCTCTCTCTCCGCGGTCGAGAGGTAGTACGCGCCCGGCTCGAGGACGTTGTCACGGTCCTCGCCGGCTGCCCGGCCGATCACCACCACGGCGCTGTCATTGCGCGCGGCGGAGGCGGCGATGATGCCCGCCGCGAGCTCCGGCTCGGGGAAGGAGCGGGGCCACTGCCCCCAGTCCTGGCCGGGATCTGCGGGATGCTGCGCGGAGAAGGCCTCGTAGAGGGCGGCGAGCTCCTCGTCGACGATGACCTCGCCGCCCTCCCGGAGGGAGTCCAGCAGGTTGGTGACATACGGCGGGTTCACATCGCCGCCGGAGCCGTAGCCCACCGCGATCCAGTCCTTCTGGATGCGGCCGAAGACGGCCACCCGCGAACCCTGTGACAGCGGCAGCACGCCGTCGTTGCGCAGCAGGATGGTGCCGCGGGCGGCAAGGGAGCGGGCTCGGGAGGCCAGCTCGGGGTCGACGCGCTGCTCTGCATCGGGAGCAGCGGCGGTCACGGCGGTGGAGGTCTGCGAGAGCAGGGTGTCGGTCATGGTGCAGGCACTTTCGTCAGCGGCACCGCCAGAAGCGGGCCGCGGGATGGAGCAGGCCGATGACGGGCCAGGGGTGAGGAAGGGCAGGGGCCCCGGGTGATGCAGGGTCAGCCCTTGATCGCCCCCGTGAGCACGCCCTTGGTGAAGAACCGCTGCGCGAAGGGGTAGACGATGAGGATCGGCACCGTCGCGACCACCACGATCGCCATCTGCACGGTCTGGGCAGGCGGGGCGGGACGGTCCGGGGCCTGGAGATCGCTCATCGCATTGCCCTGGACGACGTACTGGTTCAGCACCAGCTGGATCGGCCACTTCGTGGTGTCGTTGATGTAGAGCAGGGCGTTGAAGAACGAGTTCCAGTAGCCGACGGCATAGAACAGGGCGATCACCGCGAGCACCGCCTTGGACAGCGGCAGCACGATCGAGCCGAAGATCCGGAACTCGCTGGCCCCGTCGATGCGAGCCGACTCGAGCAGCTCGCTGGGCAGCTCCATGAAGAAGTTGCGCATCACGATCATGTTGAAGGCGCTGATCAGCCCCGGCAGGATCAGTGCCCAGTAGCTGTCCAGCAGGCCCAGCTGCTTGATCAGCAGGTAGTTCGGGATGATCCCGGCGCCGAAGAACATCGTGCACAGCACCAGCACCATCGCGCTCTTCGCATAGGGGACATCGCGGGTACGGGTGAGCCCATAGGCGAGCGTCGAGGTGAACAGCAGCGACAGCAGGGTGCCGATGATCGTGATCCCTGCGGTGACCAGCAGGGACCTGGTCACCACGCCGCCGGCGAAGATCGATTCATAGGCCGCACTGGAGAACGACGTCGGGATCAGCTGCCCGGAGGTCACGGAGCCGGCGTCGGCGAAGGAGAACAGGATGACGTACAGGAACGGGTAGAGCATCACCACGGCGATCATCGCGATGGCCGCCACCTTCAGCGCCTGCATCGTGGGCGAGGGGGTCCCCATCCAGGGCGGACGCCCTGGGGATCGGCGGGGGCCCTTCGCGCGGCGGGGCGCGGCGGGCTGGGCGATCTGGTCGATGACGGCCATCAGAAGATTCCTCCGGTTCCGAGGCTCTTCGCGATGCGATTCGCGAAGATGACGAGGACAGTGGCGATGACGCCCTTGAGCAGTCCGGCGGCCGCGGAGAGCCCCCAGTCACCGCCGGCGATGCCGCGGAAGTAGACGAAGGTGTCCAGCACCTGCGCCGCATTCGCGCCGACAGCGGGCTGTTGCAGCAGCAGTTGTTCGAAGCCGACGGTCAGCACGTTGCCCACGGTGAGGATGAGCAGCAGGGAGATGACGGGCACCAGGCCGGGCAGGGTGATGTGCCACATGCGCCGCCAGGAGCCGGCGCCGTCGGTCGCGGCGGACTCGTACAGCTCGGTCGGGATCGCCGAGATCGCGGCGAAGAAGATGATCGTCCCCCAGCCGATGTCCTTCCAGATCACCTGGCTGACCACGAGGATCTTGAACGTCTCGGGGTTGGTCATGATGTTGACGCCGTGGATCCCGATCGCCTCGAAGAGCTGGGCGACCGGGCCCGCACCGCCGAGGATCTTCTGCCAGATCGCGATCACGATCACCCAGGAGATGAAGTGCGGCAGGTAGACGACGGTCTGGATGATCCGCTTGATCCCCTCCCCCAGCAGGGAGTTCAGGAACAGCGCCAGGATGATCGGTGCGGGGAACGCGAAGACGATCTGCAGCAGCGAGATGACCAGGGTGTTGACGACGGCGCGCAGCACTTCGTCGTCGGTGAAGAGGTTCGCGAAGTTCTGCAGTCCCACCCACTCGGACTCGAAGACGCCCCGGAACGCGGAATAGTCCTGGAAGGCGACCACATTGCCCGCGAGCGGGACATAGGCGAACAGCAGGAAGAACAGCACACCGGGCACGATGAACACATACATCTGCCACTCGCGCTTCATCCGCTGCCACCGGGACCGGGTCCGAGGGCGCGGTGGCCCCGCAGGTGGCTCGGGGTGCGTGGGACTCTCCTCGGGGACGCTCGCGACCGCCTGCGCGATCGCCGGGGACTCGACGTCCCGTGCTCCGATGCTCATCGAAGGATTCCTTCCTGGGCCGCGCCGGGGGCGCGGGTGGTGGGTGAGGGGCTGGAGATCCCCGGGAGCGCGTCGAGAACGGCCTCGCGCGGGGTGCACCGGGCGACGGGCAGGTTCTCGAGCAGCTGGTCGAAGATCTCCTGGGCGTGCGAGGGCGCGGGGCCCTGCTCGGACGTCCCCCAACCAGCGGCGAAGCGGATGATCTCCTCCCAGCGCTCGGGTGGGGTGATGATCTGCGGCGAGGTGCCGCGGGCGATCTTCTTCCAGGTCCAGAACGTCCAGGGGATGTCGTGCTGCTCGAACAGGCCGAACGCGTCGGAGTACCACTGATCGTCGTTCTCACCGCTCTCCCCCATCCACAGCGGAAGGCCCAGCCGGTCGCGAAGATCGAGATGCTGCTGGATGCTCTGAGTCGTCGGTTCCGACCAGTACTTGTGGAAGTGGACGCAGGAGTTCTCGTCCCAGATCTGATCGATCCCCTCGAAGCGGGTCGCCCAGTTCCAGCCTTCGATGGAGAGCAGATGGTGGGGGTCCGCCTCGCGGATCACCGCGATCACGTCGCGGTAGAACTCCGCCAGCCGCGGCACCAGGGCTGCGTGCTTCTCCGGCAGCGGTTCGTTGAGCAGGTCATAGGCGCTGACGGTGGGCTCATCGGCATAGCGCTGTGCCAGCAGCCGCCACAGGCGCAGCCCCTGCTGGTAGGCGGCGGGGTCGGTGAAGAGCTCGGGCAGGCGACGCGGTGAGTCGTCGATGTTCTCGCCGGTCTGGCCTCCGGGGGCGCCGTGGAGGTCCAGCACGCAGCTGATCCCCGCCGCGCGGCACCAGTCGATCGTGCGATCAACGTGCGCGATGCCCTCGTCGATCAGATCGTGGCCGTCGAACAGCGCGCGGGCATTCAGCGGCAGCCGCACATGGTCGAAACCGGCAGCCGCGATCTGGGTGATGTCCTGCGCCGTGAGGAAGCGCGCTCGATACTTCGCCCAAAACTCCGCGGCGGCGGCGGCCCCGAGCAGCTCGGTGACGAGCTGCTCGATGCGGCGCGGCGAATCGACCGGTCCCTCCAGGTCCCACATATATCCCTCCGGCAGCAGCCAGCCACCCAGCCCCATGCCGCGCCGGAAGGGGAGCGCTCCCTCAGGAGCGACGATGCTCGCCCCCTCGCGCCGGTAATACCTCGACTGCGTCATCCCTGGTCTCCTGTTCCTGGCCATCGAGCGGAGGCGCTAAGGTGCCGAACATGCCCAGCGCCTCCATGGATCCGGCCGATGCCTCCCTCGGCCCCCGAGCTCGTCGCTCTGCGCTGCGCCGCAAGGAGATCCTCGAATCCGCCGCCCGCACCATCGGCCAGCGCGGCTACGCGGGGGCCACGCTGGCGGCGATCGCCGAGGATGTCGGCATCTCCGCCCCGAGCCTCCTGCACCACTTCCGGAACAAGGAATCCCTGCTCACAGAGCTGATCGACTACCGTGACGACGTCTCGCGGGACATCGGGGGAACGTCCTTCGACGCCGGCGGGCAGGCGGCGCTGGACCACCTCGGCGACACCGCCGCCGCCAACACCGCCAACCGCGGGCTGACCCAGCTGTACGCGGTGCTCCTCGGCGAATCGATCACCGAGGGGCATCCCGCGCAGTCCTACTTCCGGGATCGTCTCGCGGGGCTGCGGGTCATGGTGCGCGACGCGATCCTCACCGCCGTCGCGGATCCGACGATCGCCGAGGCCGATGTCCTGGAGACCTCGGCGGCGATCGTGGCTGTGATGGATGGCGTGCAGTACCAGTTCCTGCTCGACCCCGGCGCCGTGGATATGACCGCTGTGACCCGTCGCACCATCCGGGCCCTGCTCGCCGACCTCAGGAGCGGCTCCGCGATGGGCGATGAGCACTGACATCGCTCAGGACGCCTCGTCGAGCGCTGCGGTGTACTCGTCGCAGAGGGTCTGCCCGCCGCCGCTGAGCCATGCCTCGCGGTAGGCCGCCAGCTCGCTGAGCGGGCGCCGACCGGTGATGAAGCCGTTGCGATAGTCCTCGTTCAGAGAATCCAGCTTCGCGTTGAGGGTCGCGGCGCTGGGTGCGATGGTCCCGGCCACCGGGTTCGGGACGGTCGCCGAGACGAGCTGCTCCATCGTGGTGCGGAAGTTGTCGACGTAGTCGGTGAGGGTGGCGCCGATCGAGAAGATCGGCGAGTTGAAGGCGCCCAGCCACTGCAGCGCCGCCCGGTCCGCGTCGGCCTGCTCGTCCTCGAGCCCGACGACCTCGTGGTCCGGTCCGAACTCATAGTTCACGCCCTCGGTGCCGGAGCCGATGAACAGGGCCTCCTGGGAGCCGAAGGGGGCACGCCAGTAGTTGATCACGCCCAGCAGGGCGTGCAGGCGGGCCTCGTCCTCGGCGGCTTCGGCGGAGATCGCGACGATGCCCCAGTAGCCGTCGTCGCGCTGGATGACGATGTCCCCGCCATCGAAGGCCGGCGGCACGAAGAACTCGGGCTCGGCCTCCGGGGTGGAGTCGACGACCTGGCCGATGATCGGGTTCCCGAAGAAGCCGTTGAAGGAGTCGATGGTCAGGGCGATCTGCCCGGTGGTGAATAGATCCGGCAGTTCGCCGCCGATCCCGTCGGGGTGGATGACCCCGGCATCCCACAGCTGCTTCTCGAACTCCATGACCTGCTCGAAGGCATCGGTCATCAGCACATTGGTGACCTTGCCGGCGTCATCGAGCTGCCAGGTGGTGCCCGCGCGGAACATCCACTCGAACATGGCCTGCTCGTTGCCGCCGATCGTGGACATGCCCCAGATCTGCTTGCCGTGCGCGGTGCCGAGGCCGGCGATATCGGTCATCACCTGCAGCCACTCCTCCGCCGTGGACCCCATGGAGTCGTGACCCGCCAGACGCATCAGGTCGGCGCGAACGAGCGGGAAGTTGGTGAGGAAGGGGTTCTCGTTCGGGACGCCGTAGATGTGGCCGTTCTTCGCGGAGACCTGCCAGGCGTTGGTGGAGACGTTGGCCAGGTTCGGCCACTTGAGGATGTTGTCCCCGGAGAGCACCTCGGAGAGGTCCGCGAAGGCTCCATCGGCGAGCGCGCGCTGGCCGATCGCATCGGTGTCCTGCACGAAGGACAGATCCGGCACCGAGCCCGAGGCGATGGTGGTGGAGAACTTGTCGTTGTATCCGTCGGCCGCGGTGAGCGTGGGGGTGAAGGTGACGTTCAGCCGCTCCTCCAGGGCCTGCCAGTACTCGTTCTGCTCGCGAGGGCGCGGCGGTGCGCCCCAGAGGACCTGGAAGGTGGTGACCTCGTCGCCGGTGCCCGGCGCTTCGTCGACGGAGGTGAAGTACTCCTTCAGGGGCGAGGTGAAGATCATCGGCATGCCTTCCACCTCGGAGGCGATGCCGCCCTCCGGGACCGGAGGCTCGACGTGGGTGGGCAGCGTGAGCGCCTGTTCCTCGAAGCCGCCGGAGCCGGATCCTCCTCCGGAGGAGCTGCCGCAGGCGGCGAGCCCGCTGACGGCGAGGGCGGTCGCGCCGAGTCCGAAGACGGCACGGCGGGAGGGGCGGAACGGGCGAGGCGAAACGTTGGTCATGACGCTCTCCTTTGAGGTCGACAGGAACGGGATCAGCCAAACACCTAACGAACGTTAGGCGTTCATGTCGAGGAGCGTACAGGGACGCCGCAGGCTTGTCTGTGACTCCGGTCGTCACGATCGGGTAACGGCTTCCGACGGAATCTCGCGCGCGCGAGCAGGTCTTTGATCACACCCTTGACCTGGTGTTCTGTACAGACTCGGGGGCTGGCGGCCTGCCCGCCGAGCACGCTAGCGTCGGCGCCGTTCCATCCCGGCCACCCGTTAGAGGGCGTTCTCCTCCCTCCCGCGGCGCCGGGTCGCACAGCACCGACCACCGCAGAGCAGCGGTGGCGATCGCTCCGGAAAGGGCACCCCATGACCACTCGTCATCCCCGTCGCACCCTGCTGGCCACCCTCGGTCTCGCCGCCGGGGCAGGTGTCCTCGCACCTGCCGCCGCGGGGGCCGACGGGCCGCCCGATCGATCAGATCCGCGGGGCCGCTCCGTCGGCGCCCTCTCTCGCGGTCAGGACCGGGCGCCGGGGCGGAGGGGCATGCTCGCGCAGCAGCACCGCGTGGACCGCACCGGCGGGGTGGTGGCGACCCACGGCGAGCGCGAGATCGTCTGGGAGCAGGTCGCCACCACCGCCCAGACCAGCTCGGCAGTGATCGACGTGGACCCTGAGGATCCCGGCCATCCCTTCGAAGGCTTCGGGCCGGCGCTGACCCATTCCGCGGCCTGGCTGCTGCTGCGGATGCCACGCCCCCGCCGCCTGGAACTGCTCCGGGGGATGTTCTCCCCCACCGGTCCGCTGCGCCTCACCGCCCTGCGGATTCCGCTCGGGACCAGCGACTTCGCCCCTGACGCTGGAGCCTCGACCTACTACACCTTCGCCGACGAGCAGGGCCCGGCGGATGATCCGCTGGCGCATTTCGACATCAGCCGTGACGAGGAGACGATCCTGCCGGTGCTGCGGGATATCGTCGAGATCGCGGGGACCCTGAGCGTGGTCATCTCGCCGTGGTCCGCTCCCGCGTGGATGAAGACCAGCGGTTCACTCATCGGTGGCCATCTGCTCGACGATGGGGCGACCCGGCAGACCTGGGCGAACTATCTCGCCCGCTCCCTGAAGGCCTACGAGCAGGCCGTCCCTGGCCTCACCGTCAGCGCGGTCACGGTGCAGAACGAGCCGCTCCACGAGACAGCGCAGTACCCCTGCATGGGAATGACGGCGGAGGTGCAGGCCGAGGTGATCGGCCAGCTGCTCGGAGAGCTCGACCAGCGCGGCTCGTCGGCGGTGGTGCTGTCCTACGACCACAACTGGGACCGGGTGGACTACCCGATGGCGGTGCTCGACGAGCTCCGCGCCACCGGACTCGACGATCCCGGACGGGTGGGCGCGGCGTTCCATGCGTACGCCGGAACTGCCGACGCGGTGGACCCGCTGCACGAGGCGCATCCGGAGGCTCCGCTGTGGTTCACCGAGCAGAGCGGCACCCAGGATCCCGCGAAACCCTATGAGGGCGACTTCGCCGACGGGATCTGGTGGATGTCCAACCAGCTCTTCCTGCCTGCGCTGCGTCATCACCACCGCGGCGTGATCCTCTTCAACCTCGTGCTCGACCAGGACGGCGGACCGGGACCGGCGACCTTCACCAACGGCACCGGCCTGTTCCAGATCGAGGAATCCACCGGTGAGCTGATCCCGAATGCGGAGCTGTACGTGATGGCCCACCACAGCCGGTTCCTCCCTCCGGGCACCCCGACCGTCGCCTCCACCGCCCCGCTGGGCCTGCCGAACGTCGCGGCACGGCGGGCCGACGGCTCCCTCGTGGTGGTCCTGCACAACGACGCTCCGGCGCGGGCCGTCACGGTCCGTGCCGGCGACCGGGTGCTCACGGCCGAGCTGCCGGGCTGGACACTCGCCACTTTCGTGCTGACCGAGCACCAGCGGGTGCGCGGCGGGCGGTGAACCCTCGACGGTGCGCGGCCAGGCGGTGAACGGGCGTGCGGCGAGCAGTGCCCGGCACTACTCTCACCCCATGGCAGAGCATCCCGCGACCGGCGGGCACCGGACACACCGCTCGGGCGGATATGCCCTGGCCTTCGGTCTGCTCGCCATCGCGTGCGCGCTGATCCCGGTGATCGGTGACCTGGTCGCCGTGCCCATCGCGGTCGTCGCGGTCGTCTGCGGCGTCGTCGGCGTCGGCCACTACGACGCCGGCCGGGCCCCGCGGATGCTCCCCGCACTCGCGGGTGCCATCCTGGGCGCCGTGGCGCTGCTGCTCGTAGTGGTGGGACTCATCGCGACGAGTCCGCTGGGCTGATCCTCGTCCGGGACGCCGGCGCTCTCGTTCTTCGCAGTGCCGGACGAGCTGGTGGTGTGGCTGGTCGAGCAGGGCGCCGACATCAACCAGCCCGACGCGTACGGCGAGACCCCTCTGCATCATCACGCGGGCTCCTGGCGCGGCAACCCGACGCTGATCCTGCAGCTCGGCGCCGACCTCCATGCCCGCGACGCCAGCGGACAGACGGCCCTGTTCGGGGCCATGATGCATCCCGGGCACGTGCGCACCCTCCTCGAGGCGGGCATCGACGTCAACGCCCTGGATCAGGAGGGCGAGACCGCCCTCGAAGCTCGCCTGCGGCGCACGAGCACCCACGAGATCACCGAGGTCACCGAGTCCGTGCAGCTGCTCCTCGCAACTGGGGCGCAGATCCCCGAGGGGATCGGCGAGGAGGTGCGCGCCCTCAGCGAGGACTTCGAGCGGATCCGCGAAGATTATGCCCCCGAGTCCGTCGAGGAGACGGGCGCCGCCGTCCAGGAGCTGTGCCGGCTCTTCGGGGTCGTGCCGGCCGCGGAGGTCGTGCGCCACGACGGCACCTCCCCCATCGACACCCGCGCGGACTCCCCCGTCGAGCAGTTCTCCGAGCTCTGGGATCTGCTGGTTCCCGGCATGGGACCGGCCGACACCGTGCAGGGCGAAGCCGTGCGCATCGTCGGCCGCGTGACCGCCGAGATCCATGGCACCGGCGGCGCGAACTGGGATACGGAGTTCGCGCGCATGATCACTGCGCTGCCCGCGCTGCTGAGTGCCCATACCGCCTCCGCAGCACAGTCCACCGCAGCAACGGCCACCACCGCAGACGCCTCCGGGACCTCGCCCGAGCTCGCGGCTGCCGAGCTGGCAGAGCTGGCCCGTGCGATGCGCAGCGGCGCGGCCGACGACATCGAGCTCGCGCGGCTACGAGACCTCGTCGTCGCCTGGGTGGCTCGGCACCCGGCACCGATCACCCTGCCGCCGCAGTCCTACCGCAGATAGCAGTCTCCTCGCAGGCAGCGGTCACCGCGGGTGCGCGTGGAGCAATGCTCAAGGAATCGTGCTCGAGGAAGGGTGCGCGACGAGGGGTGCCGCGTGTCCGTCAGCCCCAGCTCTCGGTGCGGTCCTTCAGCTCGCGGTACGCGCCCAGCACCTCAGGCGTGGGCTCGGCGCCGACGGTGCGGGACCCGCTGAGCCTCCAGGTCGGCGCTTCGCCAGCGCCGGAGAGCGCCCAGGCGGCCTGGCGAGCCGCACCGAGGGCGACGTACTCCCCCTCGGGGGCGATCGTCACCTCGCGGCCGATGATCGCAGGAGCCAGCTGCTGGACGGCCTGGCTGCGGGCAGCGCCGCCGATCAGGGTGATGCGGGCGGCGGCGGTGCCGGTGCGGTCCTCGAGCGCAGCGATCCCGTCGGCCAGCGAGCACAGCAGTCCCTCGACATAGGCGCGAGCCACGTCCTCCCGGGTCGTCGCCGTGCTCATCCCGGTGAGGGTGGCGCGGGCGGTGGGACGGTTCGGGGTGCGCTCACCGTCGAAGTAGGGCAGCAGGGTCACCCCGTTCGCGCCGGGCACGGAGGCCAGCGCCAGGCGGGAGAGCTCCTCGTGCTCCACCCCGAGCAGCGCCCGGGCGGCCTCGAGGATGCGGGAGGCGTTGATGGTGGTGGTCATCGGCAGGAAGTTGCCGGTGGCGTCCGCGAAGCCGGTGACGGTGCCGCTCGCATCGCCGGGCCGGGTGGGGCTGACCATCGCGCAGACGCCGGAGGTGCCGATCGAGACGGAGACGTCGCCAGGGCCCTGCGAGAGGCCGAGCGCGGCACCCATGTTGTCGCCGGTGCCGGCGGCGATCACGGCGCCGCGGGCGGTGCGGGCCATGACCTCCTGGGGGGCGCCGGGCAGGCGGGGCAGCGCGAGTGCGGTGCCCAGCGCCCGCTCGGCCAGCTCGGGCGCCCAGGCCTCGGTGCGGGTGGAGTAGTAGCCGGTGCCGGAGGCGTCGCCGCGGTCGGTGAAGGGCGCGGCGCCCTGCTCGGCGAGATGGAGGGAGACGTAGTCATGCGGGAGCAGCACGCTGGCGGCGCGCTTCGCGTTCTCCGGTTCGTGGTCCCGCACCCAGCGCAGCTTGGAGGCGGTGAAGGAGGCGACCATCAGGCTGCCGATCTCCTCGACAGAGGCCTCCGGCCCGCCCATCTCCTCGATCAGGGTCTGGGCCTCGGGCGCGGAGCGGGTGTCGTTCCACAGCAGCGCATCGCGCACCACCTCGCCCTGTGCGTCCAGGAGCACCATGCCGTGCTGCTGACCGCCGACGGAGACGGCGTCGGCGCGCTCCAGCAGCGGGCCGGCAGCCTCATCGACCGCGGCGAGCCAGGCGCGGGGGTCGACCTCGGTGCCGTCGGGATGGGTGGCGCGGCGCTGCTCGAGGATCTCGCCGGACTCCGCATCGACGAGAAGGGCCTTGGTGGCCTGGGTGGAGGAGTCGATGCCGAGGACCAGGGGTGCCATCAGAGGGCCTTTCCGTCGTGAGTGCTGGAGCGGAGCGTGCTGGAGCAGATGAGTGCTGAACACATGGGTGCTGAACAAGCAGTGCAGCAGTGAAGTGGCGCTGGGGCGAGGATATGCCCCGCAGCGGAGCCGCGTGCCGGGTGCCGGGTGCCGGGTGCCGGGTGCCGGGGGTGCCGGGGAGCCGAGCCGCCGAGCGATCCGGACGCAAGGCGCGAGCCGGGCGCTGCGCGAGCCGCTCCCGACGATTGTGCGCTGAGGACCTATATCGGTGTCCCGTATAGGTCCTCAGCGCACATTCCCGCGGTGGTCACGCAACGATCACGCGATCACGCAGAACTCACGGGAGCTCGGGAGCTCGAGTGAGGCGGGCGAGTCGAGTGACGCGGGTCAGTCGGATCAGGCGCGGAAGCCGATCAGGTGCTGCATGGCCAGCTGCTGCAGGCGCACGAAGCCGAAGTTCCGCTCGCCGGCCTTGTCCGCGTCGAAGTCCTCGAAGGTGGAGCGATCCGCGAGCAGGTCCGCGAGGGACTCGCCCTTGGCGAGGGTCGGCTCGGCGAGCTCCTCGACGCCGGAGTACTTCAGCGCCTCCTGGACCTCGGGGTCCTGACGGAACGCGAGTGCGCGCTCCTTGAGCATCAGGTACATCTCCATGTTCGCCGCAGCGGAGTCGTACTGACCCTCCTCGTGCTCGGTGCGCGAGGGCTTGAAGTCGAAGTGACGGGCACCCACGTAGGCGCCGGGCTTGGACGGGAAGCCGTTCTCGAGCAGATCCACGGTGAAGAAGGCGGAGATCAGGTCGCCGTGACCGAACACGAGGTCCTGGTCGTACATCGGGCCGTGCTGGCCGTTGAGGTCGATGTGGAAGAGCTTCTCGCTCCACAGCGCCTGAGCGAGCCCATGGGTGTAGTTCAGGGTCGCCATCTGCTCGTGGCCGGTCTCGGGGTTGATGCCCACGATGTCGCCGTGCTCGAGCTGCTCGATGAAGGCCAGGGCGTGGCCGACGGTGGGCAGGAAGATGTTGCCGCGGGGCTCGTTCGGCTTCGGCTCGAGGCCGATGCGCATGTCGTAGCCCTTGTCCTTGATGTAGCCGGCCACGGTGTCCAGGCCCTCGCGGTAGCGCTCGAGCGCTGCGAAGAGATCCTTGGAGCCGTCGTACTCCGAGCCCTCACGGCCGCCCCACATCACGAAGGTGGTCGCGCCGAGCTCGGCGGCGAGATCCACGTTCGCCAGGACCTTGCGCAGGCCGAAGCGGCGCACGTCGCGGTCGTTGGAGGTGAACGCGCCGTCCTTGAAGACGGGGTGGGCGAAGGTGTCGGTGGTGACCATCTCGATCACGAGGCCGGTCTCGTCGGTGACGGACTTCAGCTGATCGATGATCTTCGCGCGCTCTGCGGGGGTCGCGTCGAAGGGCACCACGTCGTTGTCGTGGAAGGTGAAGCCCCAGGCGCCGAGCTCGGAGAGCTTGCGGATGTGGGCGCTCAGCTCGAGCGGCGGGCGGGTGGCCGAACCGAACTGGTCGCGGGCCTCCCATCCGGTGGTCCACAGACCGAAGGAGAACTTGTCGTCGCGGGTGGGGGTGGGGGCGGCCATGGGGAGGCTCCTTCGTCGTTGCTCTTGGCATGCTCTCGGCGTGCGCTCTTCGCGACGCCGCTGTTAGTAAGTTACCGTAACTAACAGTTGCGTGCCAAGCTGTTCCCAAATATTTCGGGTCAGCACGTCGCAGCTGCCCGCACCGGAGCCGGCGAAGGGAGCACAGGTGCAGTCCACCCATCTGCGTGAACACAACCTGTCCATGATCTTGAATGCGCTGGCGACAGCCGCTTCAACGTCCTCCCCGCTGTCCCGTGCCGGGCTCGCCAAGCGCACCCGGCTCACCAAGCCGACCGTCTCCAAGCTGGTCGAGGAGCTGGTGAGGGCGGGTCTGGTCGAGGAGGGCACGCCCATCTCCGCCGGGGCGGGGCGCCCGATGGTGCCGCTCAGCCCCGCCCGCGGGACCCTGCTGGCGATCGGGCTGGAGATCGCCGCCGACCATGTCGCCTGCCTCGGGGTCGACCTGGCCGGCGAGGTGCTGAGCCATCGCATCGAGTACCGGAAGGTCACCGCGACCTCGGCCGAGGAGTCGATCGACCTCGCCGCCGAGCTGGTGGGCAAGGTGCGCGCCGACGCCGGTGACCTGCCGGTGGTCGAGGTGGTCGTCGCCGTTCCCGGCCGCATCGCCCCGGATGACGGCCGGGTGCTCTCGGCCCCGAACCTGGACTGGACCGAGGTGCCGCTCGTGGGGCGCCTGCTCGCCCATCCGGAGCTCGCGGGCCTCTCGGTGCGCGCCCAGAACGACAACCGCCTCTCGGTCCTCACCGAGATCGATCATCGCCCCGGCGAATCCTTCATCTACCTGCGCGGGTCGACGGGAATCGGTGGCGCGGTGGTGCTCGATGGCGCACTGATGACCGGCGCTCACGGCTGGGCCGGCGAGTTCGGGCACACGGTGATCGATCCCGGCGGCGCCACCTGCCGCTGCGGTCGCCAGGGCTGCCTGGAGGCCTACGTCTCCTATCACGCACTGAGGGAACGGGCGGGGCTCAGCGACGACATCCTCATCGAGGACCTGGTCGATGCGCTCGCGCTGACCCGGGACCGCGCCGAGGTGATCGGCATGATCGGGCGCTCGCTGGGCCTGGCGATCGCCAATGCGCTGAACGTGCTGGACCTGACCACAGTCGTGCTCTCCGGCTACCTGGCCCCGATCTCCGATGAGCTGGAGCCGGTGATCCGCGAGACCGTGGAGCGCCACGCCCTGGCGGTCGAGGCCGGGCCGGTGCTGATCGAACGCTCGGACGACCAGCTCGACCCGGCCCTGCAGGGCGCGGCGCGAGCGGCGCTGCAGCCGGTGTTCAGCGCCCCCGGCGCATGGATCACCCGGGCTCACCCCTTCGCAGGCTGATCCCTCGGCCGCGGCGGCGCGGTCGACAGCCGCACCGTCCGCCCCGCCGGACAGAGCGAAACTTCGCGAGCCCGCCGCTCGTCCCGACAGCCCACCAGGGCAGGGATTGTCGGCCCCGCCACCGACAATCTGACATCGTGCAGCAGGAAGTTTTCGAGCGGTTTTCAGAGCTGGGGCGTCGACGCCGCAGCAACACCCCAATCCCGCTGACCTGCAGGTGTGCAATATGGCCGCCCGATTACAACGTTTACCAAGAAGTCCTTGACGGCTCGTCGGCCACTCTTTACTCTGAGAGCGAACCCCCTCTGGACTACTTGTTTTCGAGAAACTTTTCATTCTCTGAGGGGAGGGATGATCCGCGGCAGGGACGCTGCGGAGCACCCCTCCGTGATGAGCTCCACCGCCGCCGGCTCACCGCAGAACCGGCGACGGATGCTCGGCCTTTCACGGCGCTCCATGAATCCGATATCTCATCACTCCCCAGGAGTTCCCGATGATCACAGCTCGCTCACCGCTCACCAGCCGCCGCGCCTTCGTGGGCCTGACCGCCGCGACGCTCGGCTCACTCACCCTCGCCTCGTGCGGAGGATCCGAGGACGCCGAGGTCGACCCCGCCTCCCAGAATGTCGGCGCGATGGAGACCTTCGAGGCCGATCAGCAGTTCAAGGCCACCGAGCCGATCACCGTCTCGATCCTGTGGACGGACTGGCCCGAGCAGCCCGTCAAGGAGACCTGGCAGGTCTTCGACCGCATCAAGGAGCTGACCAATGTCCAGCTCGAGCTCACCCACGTCCCCTTCAGCGACTCCGTCGAGAAGCGCAGCCTGCTGATCAGCGCGGGTGATGCGCCCACGATCATCCCCCTGATCTACCGCGGCGACGAGACCCCCTTCGTCTCCTCCGGCGCGATCCTGCCGATGAGCGACTTCGTCGAGCACATGCCCAACTTCCGCAAGTACGTGGAGGAGTGGGACCAGGCCGAGATGGTCGAGAACCTCAAGCAGGCGGACGGGAAGTACTACATGCTTCCGGGCCTGCAGGAGGTCTGGGTGCCGTCGTTCTCCCTGATCATCCGTACGGACGTCTGGGAGGAGATCGGGATCGGGATCCCCTCGACCTGGGATGAGGTCCACGAGGGGCTGCAGGCCATCAAGGAGAAGTACCCTGACTCGCTCCCGCTGGCCGACGGCTTCGAGGGACAGTCCCTGATCAACTACGGCGGCTACTCCTTCGGCACCCGCGCCGGCTGGGGCTTCGGGGACGGGACGATCGGCGGGCAGGACGGCGAGCCGCTCCGCTACGCGGCGACCACCGAGGAGTACAAGGCGATGGTCGAGTACTACCGCGCCCTCGTCGCGGAAGGTCTGCTGGATCCCGAGACGCTCACCGCCGCGAACGACGGCAGCGGTGCCGGCGGGGTCGCGGAGAAGTTCGCCAAGGAGGTCTGCTTCGCCGCCTCCGGCTCCTCCGGCACGGCCATCGAGTTCGCGCAGGCCCTTGACGAGACCGTCGGCGAGGGAAACTACGACCTCCGGCTCATCCCGCCGCCTGCCGGGCCGGGTGGGAACATCATGGGCCCGCGCAACTTCTGGCACGGCTTCATGCTCAACTCCGAGATCGCCGAGTCCGCGAACTTCTTGGCGATCCTCCAGTTCCTGGACTGGCTGTACTTCAACCCGGAGGCGCGCGAGATGCAGCGCTGGGGCATCGAGGGCGAGACCTACACCAAGGCCGAGGACGGCACCATCAAGCTGATGGAGGGCTACTCCCTGGATTCCTTCGACCTGAACGTCGGCGCCGGGACGGATCTGCTCAAGGACCTGGGCTTCTCCACCTTCCTGGCCGAGGCCACCGAGTCGCGGGCGCTCAAGGAGTCCTACAACTCCGCGGAGTACACCGAGTACATCGACGGCGTGACCGAGAATCTCGAATCGATGCCGCCGTGGGCTCCGGCACCGCTCGAGGAGGCGGAGCTCGAGCAGGCGTCCCTGATGGCGACTCCGCTGAAGGACGCCGTGGACACCGCCACGCTGCAGTTCATCCTCGGCGAGCGCGACATGGGCGAATGGGATGCCTTCGCCGCAGAGCTCGAGGCTTCCGGTCTGCAGAACTACATGGACCTGATCAACGGCGCCCGCGAGCGGTTCCTCGAAGGCTCCTGAGCCGGCACCGGGACGGCGCCAGCACCTGAGCCGCCGCCGGCACCTGAGCCGACGCCGCAGCCGGAGCCAGAGCCGGCGTTCGCGGCATCAGGGCCGGCGTGCTCCGGAGGTCAGGGACCCTGCTCCCCCTCCGGAGCCGCCGACTCCCGCGGAGCCGTCGACTCCCGCTGGATGAGCATGGTCTCGAGCTTGAAGGGATGGGCGAAGAGACCCGGGTCCGAGGACAGCGCCAGCAGGCGCTCGATCGCGACCTGACCCATCGAGAACAGCGGCTGGCGCACCGCGGTGAGCTGCGGGTGCGTCCACTGCGCGATCATCGTGTCGTCGAAGCTGATCACGCTGAGCTGCTCGGGGACCTCGACTCCGAGCTGGCGCGCGGCGCGCAGGGCACCCACCGCCAGGGTGTCCGCGACGGCGAAGATCGCGGTGGGCGGTTCGGGCAGCTGCAGCAGGCGCTCGGCGCCGCGCTGGCCGTCCTCGTAGGAGAAGTTCCCGTGCTCGATGAGCTCCCGCTCCCACTTCACTCCGGCCGCACCGAGCGCGGAGTGGTAGCCCTGGAGCCGCTGGCGCGCCGGGATCGAATCCTCCGGGCCGGCGAGCACACCGATCCGGCGATGCCCTTGGTCCACCAGGTGCTGGACGGCGGTGGTGCCTCCCTCCCAGTTGGTGGCCGAGATGGTGACGATCCCCTTGACGTCGGGGTCGATGGAGACGGGGTCGATCGCGATCAGCGGCAGCGAGAGGTCTTTGCTCCAGCGGGCATGGCGGACCCCGATCGGGGTGGTCACCAGGACCACTCCCTCGACGCCGCGGGAGGCGACCTCGGCCATCCAGGCGCGCGAGAGGCCGGCGGAGGTCTGATCGCCGCTGACGACGATGAGATCCACATCGGCGCGGTGCGCCGCCTGCTCCGCGCCCTCGAGCACCTGCAGCGAGTAGGGGCTGGTGAGGGTGTCGAAGTGGATCAGCGCCGAGCGTCGCTTGTCCCCTTCGCGGCGCTTGGGCTGGTAGCCGAGCTCCCGCGCGGCCTCGGCCACGATCTCTCGGGTGCGGTCGCGCACGTCGGCGCGACCGTTCATCACCTTCGAGGCGGTCGCCAGCGACACCCCGGCCTTCTCCGCCACCTCTTTCAAGGTGACCCGTCCGGTCCGCGTCTCGCTCTGTGCCATGACTTCACCTCTCCCGTGCCCGGGGCGCTCCGCCCTTGGAGCGCCGCCTCGCACCTTACCTGCGCGAACGAACCTTGACCGGCCAGCACGCGAACTCTAACCCTGCCCTACCTTAACTTTCAGTTCATTGTTTCGCCAGTTTTCGCTGGCGTCACCACGCGGGGAGCGGTCGTCGTCGATCACCCCACGGACTCGTTGGAGGCATCTCCATGGCCCTGTTCGACATGCCCCTCGATGCCCTGCGGGAGTATCGCCCCACGCTCGAGGAGCCGGCGGATCTCGAGGACTTCTGGGACCAGACCCTCACCCAGGCCCGTACGGCCTCGGCCCCGATCCTCGCCCAGGAGCGGGTCGAGAACGGGCTCACCCTGGTCGACACCTGGGACGTCACCCTCGCGGGGCACGGCGGCGCACCGGTGCGCGCCTGGTACAACCGGCCCGCCGGCACCGACGGGGATCTCCCGGTGATCGTCGAGTATCTGGGGTACGGGGGCGGACGCGGCGAGCCTCTCGAGCGCCTGGCCTGGGCCGCCGCGGGGTACGGGCATCTGCTGATGGACTCCCGCGGGCAGGGCTCGGGCTGGGGCGCGGGCGGGCATACCGCGGACCCGGCTGGTTCGGGTCCGGCCGCCCCCGGGGTGATGACCCGCGGCATCGAGTCCCCGCACACCTCCTATCTCACCCGCCTGCTGACCGACGCCGCCCGCGCCGTGGATGCCGCCCGCGCCCTGCCCGGCGCGGACGGCCGGGTGGTCGTCACCGGGAGCAGCCAGGGCGGCGGCCTCGCTCTCGGCGCCGCCGGGCTGGTCCCCGACGTCGACGCGCTGATGACCAACGTCCCCTTCCTCACCCATATGCGTCGCGCCACCGAGATCACCGATGCCGACCCGTACCAGGAGATCGTGCGCTACCTGGCGGTCCATCGAGGTCTCGAGGAGCAGACCTTCCGGACCCTGGCCTACGTCGACGCCCTGCACCTGGGCCGCCGTGCGACTGCGCCCGCGATGTTCTCGGTGGCGCTGCGCGACGTCATCTGCCCGCCCTCGACCGTGTTCGCCGCCTACAACCTCTATGGCAGTGCTACCGGGAAAGAGCCGGAGCGCGAGATCGTCGTCTACCCCTTCAACAACCATGAGGGCGGCGGTCCCGCTCAGCAGCGACGCCAGCTCGACTGGCTGCGCGAGAACCTGTGACCGTCGCGCCGGCCGGCCCCATCGGCCGCGGATGCTCCGCGGGGCAGCACCGGCCCCGCAGCCTCAGCGCCGCAGGACCGGCCCCGCGCTCTCGGGGCGCCGCAGCGCCGCAGGACCGGCCCCGCGCTCTCAGCGCCGCAGTGCCGGGTGTCCCGCCCGGCCGCTCGCCTCGGCGAGCGCGTCCTGCACGGCGTAGTAGGCGGGCTTGCGGGAGTAGTCGTCCCACAGCACGGTCGCCGCGCCCTCACCGGGGAAGGTGCCGGGCACCCACGAGTAGCGATCCAGCACGCCCCACAGGGTCAGCGACGAGCAGCCCTCCACGGACAGCGCCGCTTCGGTCACCCGGCGGTAGTACTCGGCCTGCTGCGCGAGCTGGGCCTCCGTCGGCTCCTCACCCTCGACCACGTCCATGCGCACATCGAGCTCGGTGATGGCCGTCTGCAGGCCCAGATCGGCGAAGCGCTGGAGGTTGTCGGCGAGATCCCCCGGGAAGCCGTAACGGATCGACAGGTGCCCCTGGGTGGAGAAGCCGTGGACCGGGACCCCGTCGGCCAGCAGCTCCTGGATGAGCGCGTAGTAGGCATCGCTCTTGGGGTTGATCCCGTCGACGTTGTAGTCGTTGAAGAACAGCAGCGCCTCCGGGTCCGCGGCGTGAGCCCAGCGGAAGGCGTCGGCGATGATCTCCGTGCCCAGCTCGCGGATCCAGATGTTGCCCTCGGTGCGCAGGATGGCGCTGTCGTCGAAGATCTCGTTGACGACGTCCCACTGCTGCATGCGCCCGGCGTAGCGGCCGACCACCGTCTCGATGTGCTCCTTGAGGATCGCCCGGAGCTCCTCGGGCGAGAAGCCGCCCTCCGTCAGCCAGGCGGGGTTCTGGTTGTGCCACATCAGGGTGTGACCGCGCACGACCTGGCCGTTGGCCTCCGCGAACTCCATGATCGCGTCCGAGTCGACGAAGTTGTACTCGTCCCGGGCGGGGCGCATGTGGTCCCACTTCATCTGGTTCTCGGCCGAGAGCGAGGTGAACTCTGCCGCCAGCAGCTCGCGGTAGGGCTCGTCGGCGGTGAACGGATCGGGATAGGGCTGGCTCGTGTGGTGACCGCCGCCGGCGACGGCGCAGCCGATCTTCAGGGTGCTTCCGGCGGCGAAGGCGAGGTTGTCCTTCTTCGCGAGGCCCGGGGGCTTGGCCTGCCCGTTCCCGGGAACCCCGCCCGGGGCGGCGGCGGCGGCGGGAGCGGCGACCGCGAGCGTGGTCGCGACAGCTCCGGCGGTGAGGATCTGGCGGCGTTTCATGGTGTCTCCTTCGACGTCATCATCGGGGGAACTGCGACTGCTCGTGCAGGCGCCCCGCCGGCCGCGGACGGCAGACGGGGCGCGAGGGTTCAGCCCTTGACAGAGCCGAGCATGATGCCCGAGACGAAGTACCGCTGCACGAAGGGGTACACGCAAAGGATCGGGATCAGGATCAGGATCATCGTCACCGACTGGATGTTGGCGTTGATGGCATCGACGCTGCCGCCCGAGGCCGCGGCCCCCTCCGACGCTGCGGTGGAGGCCCCGGCTATCAGGTTCCTCAGGAACAGGGTCACGGGGAACAGGTCCGTCTTGTCCAGGTACAGGAAGGCGGCGAACCAGTCGTTCCAGTACTGCACCGAGTAGAACAGCACCATCGTGGCGATCACCGCCTTGGACAGCGGCAGCACGATCCGGAAGAAGATCCCGAACCAGCTCAGGCCGTCGATATGCGCGGCCTCCTCGAGCTCCGTGGGCAGGTTCTCGAAGAACGCCTTCATCACCAGAAGGTTGAAGACCGACAGCGCCGGCGGAAGGATCACCGCCCACATCGTGTTCTTCATCCCCAGCGAGGAGATGAGCACGTAGTTCGGGACGATGCCGCCGTTGAAGAACATCGTGAACACGGCGATGCCGATCAGCAGGCCGCGCCCCTTGAGGTGCTTCTTCGAGAGCACATAGGCGTAGGAGGTGGTCAGCACCATGGCGATGGTCGTGCCGATCACGGTGTAGACCACGGTGTTGCCGTAGGCGCGCCAGAAGTTGTCGTTGTTGGCGACCACCTTGTAGGTGTCGAGGTTGAAGCCGACGGGGAAGAGGTTGACCTTGCCCGCGTTGATCGCACCCGCTGAGCTGAACGACTGGGCCAGCAGCATGACGAACGGGTACAGCATGAGCGCGCACATGAGGACCAGCACCGTCATGTTCACGACCGTGAAGACCTTGTAGGACGTGGAGTCCTTAATCCGGGAGGTCCGGGGGGCGACTGCGCTCTTGGAATTCTTGCGCGGCGCATCCGGGGCCATTGCTTCGATCACCACAGGCTCGTCCCCACCAATCGCTTCGAGATGTAGTTGGCGGACATGACCATCACGAAACCGATGATCGCCTGGAACAGGCCGATGGCCGCCGCATAGCTGAGGTTGTTCGACACCAGACCCACGCGGTACAGGTACGTCGAGATGACGTCACCGGTGGAGTAGGTCATGGGGTTGTACAGCAGCAGGACCTTCTCGAAGCCGACGTTGAGGAAGTTGCCGATGTTGAGGATCAGCAGGGTGACCATCGTCGGCCGGATCCCCGGGATCGTCACGTGCCAGGTCTGCTGCCAGCGGTTGGCCCCATCGATGCGTGACGCCTCGTAGAGGCCGTCGTCCACCGCGGTGAGCGCGGCGAGGTACAGGATCGTGCCCCAGCCGACCGTCTGCCAGGCCTCGGAGGCGACGTAGATGAACCGGAACCATTCAGGCTTCTGGAGGAACGAGACTGCGTCCCCGCCGAAGGCCTCGGTGATCTGGTTGACCGTGCCCTGCAGGGAGAGCAGCTGGTAGACCATGCCGACCACGATCACGACCGAGAGGAAGTGGGGCAGGTAGCTGATCGACTGCACGATCCGCTTGAAGTGCGTGCGTCGCACCTCGTTGAGCATGAGCGCGAGGATGATCGGCAGCGGGAAGCAGACCACCAGGGTCATGCCGCCGATGATCGCCGTGTTCGTGAAGACGTTCCAGAACGCGGGATCGTGGATGAACATATCCACGTACAGCATCCCGACCCATTCGTCGCCGAAGATGCTGCCTCCGGGCCGGAACCGTCGGAAGGCGATCACATTGCCGAGCATCGGCAGGTATCGGAAGATCGCCAGGAAGATCAGTGGGGCGATCGCGAGGGTGTACAGCGGCCAGTCGCGCCGGAGCGACCGCTTCCAACCTCCCGGTCTGCGTTTTGGGGCCGGGGGCCGCGGCGCAGGTTCCTGCGCCGCGGTCTCCCGAGTCTCCGTCAGTGTCATGACCTCAGCTCCTCCGTCAGTGCCTCGGTGCCATTCACCCGTTCGCCTCAACGAAGCGGTCACGTGCCTTGTTGAGCAGCTCGAGGTAGCGCGGCAGGCCCGCTGCCTCCAGCTCGCCCTTGAAGGCGTCCCATTCGCTCATGTCGCGCTCGCCCATGATGAACTGAAGGGTCGCCGTGTCCACGGAGTCCTTGATCGGGGTGGCCAGCAGCGAGGCCTGCTCGAGCTCGGTCTCGTCCATGGGCTTGGGCGGGTACGGATCGCGCGGGGTGCGCGTGGAGAGGACATTGTCGATGTACTCGACGAACTCGGGGGTGCTGTAGGACTCCTTGAGCTCCCGGGACTCAGTCGACTCAGCGGGGAAAGTCGAGAACCCGAGGTCCACGTTGATGTCCGTGCCGGCGCCGGTGTTGATGTTGAAGCTGTCGAGCGAGAAGCCGTCCATCAGTTCGATGGCGCCGTCCTCGGCCTTGGTGTAGTTGACGTCCTTCTCGCCCCAGCGCAGCATCTCGCGGGCATCCGGGTTGTAGTACAGCCAGTCGAGGAACTGCAGGGTGGCCAGGAAGTTCTCGGACTTCGTGATCTGCGAGTTGAGCATGAACCCGTGCCAGAAGTTGCGCGGCTCGACGTGCTCGCCGGCCGGCCCTGCGGGCGGCGGGATCAGGGTGACGGAGTGATTGCCCTCGCCGACGGTTTCGTTCAGTGCCTGGCTGAACTCGATCGCGGTGCCGGAGGAGCCGGAGGCGGCGAAGCAGGTCTCGGCCGCGAACTTCTCGGCGACCGACGCCGCACCGGAGCCGTCGTTGGAGGCGGTGAGGGACTCCCGATCCAGCAGGCCGTCCTCGACCAGGGTCCGGAACAGCTCGATCATGGTCTTGTACTCGTCTGTGATCGCAACGTAGGTGAGCTTGCCGTCGGGGCCCTCGATCGAACCGTCGCCGAAGCCCCAGCCGCCCTTGGTGAGCCAGGCGTGGGAGGCGAAGTTGAAGAGCGCGCCGCCCTCGAAGCCGTCGGCCAGCGGGGTCGAGTCGGGGTACTTCTCCTTGATGAGCTTGAGACCCTCGTGGAGTTCGTCCCAGGTGTTCGGCACCGCGCCGGTGACCTCCTCGAAGACATCCTTGCGGATGACCAGGCTGAAGACGGGCACCGAGACCTCCTGCAGGCCCGGCACCATGTAGTACTTGCCGTCCTCCTGCTTGAGGTTGTCGATCATGTCGGCGAGGTCCCATTCCTCGACGTACTTCTGGAAGTTCGGCATCTTGTCCACGTAGTCGCTCATCGGCACGACGGCGCCGGAGGAGACGAACGGGGCGTCCTCACCGGTGTAGACCAGCGGGATCAGCGTCGGCGCGTCACCAGCGCTGATGAGCAGGCTGCGCTTCTCGGTCGCATCGCTGAAGGGGATGTGCGTCAGCGTGATCTCGACGTTCGTGAGCTCCTTGATGTGATCGAAGAGCCGCCAGGTGTCCTCGACGGGGACCTCGGGCCAGTCGGTCCACAGCATGCTGACCTGGATCGGCTCGGTGGCCTTGAACTGCGTGTCCGCGGCGTAGTCGTCCATCGCGCCCACGTTCTGGGACTCGACGTCGACCTCCTCACCGGAGTCGGAGCCGCAGGCGGCCAGCGCCACCGTGGCGAACGCGGCGGCGGAGAGTCCGACGAAGCTGCGTCGGGTCGGCGCGAAAGGGAAGTGGCGGGACGTGTTCATTGCCGTCTCCTCATGAGGGTCGGTGCCGGACCGGGTGGTGCGGCGTGGGCGAAGCGGGTCGAACCGGTGGTGCGGTACGTCGAGGCTCAGGTGCCGACAGGCCGCCGGAGGTGGCTGAGGGACTGGCCGAGCTGAGTGGATGAAGCTCTCGTGTGGGGCTCGCGCTGGCGACTGTGCCGGAGGAATTGCCGCGAATTTCGTCAAGCTTTCGCTATGACACACAACCTAGCTGGGGATGTGATCCTGGTCAAGAAGTTCACGAAAGTTTGAAAAGAACGCGTCCGTGCCAAGCAAAGCAGACTTGACCTGGCCACTTGATGCCCAATCGCTCGCACGACCGCCCCTCAGGCAGAGCCTGCGAAGGTAACATTCCTGCAACTAGGGCTCGACAGGGATCGAAAGTTTCGTTGAGAATGGGGTTCCGTCGATCTATGGCGGCAGACTGCAGTTCTCTAGGCACTGCGAAAGCACTGCAGTGCTCTGGGCACTGCGACAGCACTGCAGTTCTCTGAGGACTGCGATCTCCAGGAGGAGCAATGACGCCACCCCGCCGCCCGCGAGGGATGTTCACCGAACTCACCGAGGGCGTCTACTGGTTCCTGGTGATCGACGTGATGCTGGTGCTGGCCGCCGTGCCGACCCTGCTGGTGTGGACCCTGCTCTCCCCCGGGCCGCTGAGCTCGCCGGTGTTCGTGATCGCCGCGCTGCCGCTGCTGCCGGCCATCGCCGCGGCCCTGTATGCCTGCCGCGCCTGGCGCGAGGACCAGGAGCTGGTCCCGGCGCGTCAGTTCCTGCGCGGGTACCGGTTGAACGCGCTGGACAGCCTCCGGGTGGGCGGCCCAGTGGTCCTCGTGCTGGCCCTGGCGGCGTTCAACCTCACCTATGCCGGTGCGGCCGGGACCAGCATGCTCAACATCGTCTTCCTGGTGCTGGGCGCGGCCGCACTGCTGGTGCTGGCACGGGCGCTCTCGATCATCTCCCGCTTCAGCTTCCGGGCCCGGGACGTCTTCCGGCTCTCGGCCTTCACCCTCCTGGTGAAGCCGCTGTCCACCCTGGCGCTGGTGTCGCTCGGCGTGCTGACGCTCGGGATCATCCTGCTGATCGGCGAGTTCATGCTGCTGTTCACGGCATCACTGCTGGTCTTCGCGCTGTGGGCCTCGGAGCGGAAGATCGCGGCGATGCTCACCGAGCAGTTCGTCAGCCCCGCAGGCGGCCCTGCGGTAGCCCCCGAGGCAGGCCCTGCTGGCGGCCCTGCGGTCGGCCCCGAGGCAGGCCCTGAGATCAGCTCTGCGGAGAGCTCTCCGCAGGACTGAGCTCCTGATGCCCGCCCCCTCGAGGGATCGTGAACTCCACGGACTCCCCCGCCTCCCCCGCAAGGTCGAGCCGGTAGTCCCCGGCGAAGCCGCGGACCGTCAGGACGCCATCCGCATCGCTGCGCAGCGGATGACTGCCAGTCCACCACTCCTCGCTGATCAGTGACTTCAGTGCGTGGTAGCTCGGCTTGGGGGTGCCGTCGGCCCGCACCAGCCCGGCGGGGGCGCCGAGCCAGGCACCGGCGTCGCCGAGCCCCCAGTAGGTCAGTGATTCGACGGCTGGCTGGGCGAGCACGGTGCGGTAGTGGCGCACCAGCTCATCGGCCTGCCGCTCCTCGCCCTCGGGCGTGGACGGCCAGGAGTCGACCACGTAGTCGTTGAGGTCGACGATGTGCGCGGGCATGATGTGGCCGGAGAGCAGCGTGGTCTCGGTCAGCTGGACCGGGAGGCCGAAGCGGGAGAAGCGCCCGATCACCTCCGCGATCTGCTCCTCGCCGCGGTAGCCCTTGTGCATGTGGGTCTGCGCGCCGATCGCGTCGATCTCCAGCCCGGCCTCCAGGCACTCCTCGATGACGTCCTCGAAGGCGGAGGAGAGCTCGAAGTCGTTCAGCACCAGCCGGGCCGTGGGATCCGCGGCGCGGGCGGTCTCGAACGCGAGGCGGATGACATGCATCCGGCCGCGCGCCTGGGCCAGCCGGGTGACGGCATTCTCCTCGGCCTCGAACACCGGCAGGATCACGGTCTCGTTGATCGCATCCCACTGGTCGATCAGGCCCGCGAAATCGGTGGCATCGCGGGTGATCCGGTGACGGATCGCCTCTTCCACCTCCGCGGGCTCCTTCTCGAGCAGCCAGGTGGGGGCGAGGGTGTGCCAGAGCAGCGGATGGCCCTTCAGGCGCACGCCGTGCCCGCGCAGTCCCTTCGCCAGGCGGCGCAGCCTCTCGGTGTCCGGGGCGCCGGGGGTCTGCTCGAACCAGCGCCAGTAGAAGGGCAGGGTGGCCATGTTGAACAGGTCCAGCCACAGCCTGGTGTGCTCATCGGGATCCTCGGGCTGCAGCTCGAAGCCGGAGCAGCCGAAGCCGAAGTCGTGGGAGATCTGTTCGACGCGGACCTCCTCCCCTGCCCGTGCCGCGCCCTGCTCGTCCACGAGGCGGAGCCGGAAGGTCTCGGTGCGTTCGGCCATCACGGCCTGCTGCGCGGTGGTCATCACAGACCGCCTCCCATCACTGCTGCCGGGGCGCCCGCTGTCATCGGGTCCTGCGCGCGCAGCGCGACCGGGGACACGGTGGCCGGGGTGTCCAGGACGTGCCGGCCGGGGCTGAGGACCCGCACCTCGCCCTCGATCCGGAAGGAGCCCTCGAGGGTGACGTCCTCGCTGCTGGCGCCGAGCCGCACCCGGAACTCGCCGGGCTCGACGATGCGCTGCAGGTCGGGGCCGGTGAAGGAGGTGCGGTCGGCGTGCAGCTGGAAGGTCACGCGCGTGCTCTCCCCGGCGGCGAGGCCCACCTTGGTGAAGCCCACCAGGCGCTTGAGCGGTCGCACCACGCTGGCGACGGGGTCGCTGAGGTACAGCTGGACGACCTCCTTGCCGTCGCGGTCCGAGGTGTTGGTGACGGTCGCGGAGATCTCGACGGTGCCGTCCGCCGCGATCTGCGGAGCGGAGAGCTCGAGTGCGGAGTACTCGAAGCGCGAGTAGCTCAGGCCGTGGCCGAAGGGGAACAGGGGCTTGGGGTCGAGGTTCGAGATGCCGTCGCTCTCCCAGGCCAGCACCGGGGCGAGGTACGTGCCGGGCTGTCCGCCCACTCCGTTCGGGATGCCGATGGGCAGGCGACCGGACGGGTTCACGCGGCCGGAGAGCACTCCGGCGATCGCGCTCGCGCCCTCCTCGCCCGGCATGAACGCCTGCACGATCGCGTGAGCCCGGCCCTTGTAGGCGCCGAGCGAGTACGGGCGGCCGGTGACGAGCACCAGCACCACGGGCGTGCCGGTGGCGAGCACCGCCTCGACCAGCTCGTGCTGGGCTCCGGGCAGCTGCAGGCTCTCGACGTCGCAGCCCTCGCCGGAGGTGCCGGCGCCGAACAGCCCGGCGAGGTCGCCGACGGCGACGACGGCGAGCTCGGCAGCCTGCGTCGCCGCGACGGCCTCGGCGATCCCGGAGGTGTCGGGGCTGATGAAGTCCGTGCCGGCGGTGGTGGTGAGCGACGCGCCGGGGAACTCCGCGCCGAGCGCCTCGGTGAGGGTGGGCACGTGCACGGAGGTGCCGTTGTCCTCGAGCCGGGACAGGACGTGGTTGGTGAAGCTGTAGCAGCCCAGGAAGCTGCGGGGCTGCACGGCGGCAGGGCCGATCAGGGCAATCGACACAGGACCAGCGGGGCCAGCGAGGCCCTGCGCGTCATCCGCTGCGGTCAGCGGGTGCGACGGCGTCAGCGGGAGCAGCTCGTGGGAGTTGTCCAGCAGGATGATGGACTCCTCGGCCATCCTCCGAGCGAGCGCGCGCCCCTCCTCGGAGTCGAGCTCGATCGCCTCACCGGTGGTCGCGGCGTCGAAGTGCGCATCGAGCAGGCCCAGCTCGACCTTCTGGCGCAGGATCCGACGCACCGCGGTGTCCAGCACCTCCAGCTCGAGATCCCCCTCGCGCACGGCGGCGGCGAGGTGGGGGTAGGTGGTGGTCTCGGGCAGCTCGATGTCGAGCCCGGCGCGGAGGGCGGCGAGCGCCGCGCCCCGATCGTCCTCGACCACGCGGTGCATGGACTGCAGGAAGCTGACGGCCCAGTAGTCGGCGACCACGGTGCCTTCGAAGCCCCAGGTGTCGCGGAGCAGCTCGGTGAGCAGCCAGTGGCTGGCCGCAGGCGGGGTGCCGTCGATGTCCGCGTAGGAGTTCATGACGGAGCCGACCTCGCCGTGGCGGACGGCCATCTCGAAGGGGACCAGGTCGATGTCGTGCAGCTCGCGCAACCCGATGGAGACCGGGGCGTGGTTGCGGCCCGCGCGGGAGGCGGCGTGGCCGGCGAAGTGCTTGAGGGTGGCGATCGTGCCGGTGGACTGCAGCCCGCGCACGTACTCGGTGGCGAGCACGCCGGTGAGATAGGGGTCCTCCCCCATCGTCTCCTCGATGCGTCCCCAGCGGTAGTCGCGCACGATGTCCAGCACCGGGGCGAGTCCCATATGGGCGCCGATCGCACGCATGTCGGTGCCGATGCGCTCGCCCATCTCACCGATCAGGGCGGGATCGAAGCTCGCGCCCCAGGCGATCGCGGCGGGATAGGTGGTGGCGCCATGGGCCATGATCCCCGTCAGGCATTCCTCGTGGACCAGGGCCGGGATGCCGTGCGGGGAGCCCGCGACGACGGCCTGCTGCATCTTGCGCAGGTTCTCCACTCCCTCCTGCCCGTCCAGGGGGGCGCTCCCGTAGGGGCGGGTGAGATGGCCGAGCCCGCCCTGGACCGCGGCGTCGAAGGGGTCGCGGCCCTCCTCGAACGTGGACTGCATGGGGGCGAAGCCCTCGGCGTCCCCGAGCGTCGGCCGCTTCCAGTAGCTGCCGAGCTGGGCCACCTTCTCCTCCAGGCTCAGCTCCGCGAGCAGCGCGTCGACGCGCTGCTCGGTGCTGAGGCTCCGGTCATTCCACAGCGGAATGGTCATGATGCTCCTTCGCACGGCCCGTGACGGTCGCGGCGGACGGAGGGACGACGACGTCGGCCCCGTCCGCTGCGCCTGCGCCCGGAGGCATTTTCAGGCTAGGTTTAGCAACCTTTTCGGTTGCTTTCGGTGGCGCGAGCGTACGACAGGGTGGATCATGGGGTCAACAGCCTCTCTCCGATAGGCTGGGCGGACAACGCCCCCGGGCCAGCACTTCACCCGGGAAAGCGCTGGACAACGCCTGGCCCTGCTGGTCGCGATGGTCCACCGCACCGGCTTCACACTCGGGCACCGAGATCCTGAACGTCCCGAAGACCCGTCTCATCCCGTCCGAAACTTTCACTCAGGAGTAGTGCTTCACCGATGACCACGACGCAAGCCCGCACCGGCACCCTGAACGTCGGCATGATCGGCTACGGCTTCATGGGCGCCGCCCACTCCCATGCCTGGCGCAATGCCCACCGCTTCTTCGACCTCCCGCTCACACCCCAGCTGCGCACCCTCGCAGGGCGCACCGAGAGCGCCCTGGTCGCAGCCGCCGAACGCTACGGCTTCGAGCAGATCACCACCCGCTGGCAGGACGTGGTCGAGGATCCCGAGATCGATGTCATCGACATCTGCACCCCCGGCGACACCCACTACGAGATCGCGATGGCCGCGCTCGCAGCGGGCAAGCACGTGCTGTGCGAGAAGCCGCTGGCGAACTCCGTCGAGCAGTCCGAGGAGATGACCGCCGCCGCGGCCGCGGCACGAGCCCAGGGCGCCCGTTCGATCTGCGGCTTCAGCTACCGCCGCACCCCCGCGCTCGCGTACGCCCGTCAGCTGATCAGCGAGGGCGCCGTCGGCGAGATCCGTCAGATCCGTGCCCAGTACCTCCAGGACTGGCTCTCCGATGCAGAATCCCCGATGACCTGGCGCCTGGACAAGGACAAGGCCGGCTCGGGCGCGCTCGGCGACATCGGCGCGCACATCATCGACCTCACCCAGTGGCTCACCGGGCAGCGGATCTCCTCCGTCTCCGGCACCCTGGAGACCGTGATCCCCACCCGCCCCGCGGCCGGCACCGCGCAGGGTCTGGGCGGCAAGGGAGACGCCTCCGCCGAGCGCCAGGACGTCACGGTCGATGACCTTGCCCTGTTCACCGCCCGCTTCGACTCCGGCGTGCTCGGCTCCTTCGAGGCCAGCCGGATGGCGCAGGGCCGCAAGAACGCGATGCGCGTGGAGATCAACGGCGCCGACGGCTCGATCGCCTTCGACTTCGAGCGGATGAACGAGCTCGAGGTCTACGACGCGACCGCCACCGCCGGCCGCCAGGGCTTCACCCGCATCCTCACCACCGAGCCCGAGCACCCCTACGCCGCGAACTGGTGGCCCACCGGGCACGGCCTGGGCTACGAGCACACCTTCACCCACCAGATCGCTGACCTCGTCACCGCGATCGGCGAGGGCGTGGACCCCTCCCCCAGCTTCGAGGAGGCGCTGCAGGTCCAGCACGTCCTCGCCGCCGTCGAGGCCAGCTCGAACAACGGCAGCGGCTGGACCACCATCGACCCCACGACCACCACCACGCCGGACACCAACACGCCGGGCACCACCACGGAAGAGACCTCCCGATGACCACCTCTCGCATCTGCCTCGTCGTCCGCGGCGGCTGGGACGGGCACCAGCCCGTCGAAGCCACCGATCTGTTCATCCCCTTCCTCGAGGAGAACGGCTTCACGGTCCGCATCGAGGATTCCCCCGCGATCTACGCCGACGCGGAGTACATGGCCACGGTCGACCTGATCGTCCAGTGCAACACCATGAACACCATCGAGCGCCCCCAGTTCGAAGGGCTGCGCGCCGCGATCGAAGCGGGCACCGGCATGGCCGGCTGGCATGGCGGGATCGCCGACTCCTACCGCAACGAGTCCGACTACCTGACCCTGATCGGCGGGCAGTTCGGCTGCCACCCGGGCAAGCACCCCGACGAGCGCACGGGCGAGCAGTCCGACAACTACATGCCGTACACGGTGAACATGGTCCCGGCAGCGGCAGACCACCCGATCACCGAGGGCATCACCGACTTCGACCTGGTGACCGAGCAGTACTGGGTGCTCGCCGATGACTACATCGACGTGCTCGCCACCACCACCCAGAAGGTCCGCGAGTGGGACCCCTGGCACCGCGAGGTGACCTCCCCCGCGCTCTGGACCCGCCAGTGGGGCGAGGGCCGGATCTTCGTCTCGACTCCCGGGCACCGCGTCGAGGTTCTCGAAGACCCCAACGTCCGCACCGTGATCGAGCGCGGCATGCTCTGGGCCGCCCGCGGCTCCGAGCAGCCCTACGGCGACCACGCAAAGACGGAGGCGACCCGATGAAGGTGGGAATGATCGGCTGCGGCGTCATCGCAGCCCAGTACCTGGCGACCTTCGGTCACCTCCCGGACGTGGAGCTGGTGGCGGTCGCGGATCTCGACGTCTCCCGCGCCGAGGCGGTCGCCGCTCAGCATGAGGGCGTGCGCGCCCTGAGCGTCGATGAGCTGCTTCACGACGCCGAGGTGGACACGGTGCTGAACCTGACCATCCCGGCAGCGCATGCCGAGATCGATCTGAAGGCGATCGCAGCTGGCAAGCACATCTACTCCGAGAAGCCCTTCGCGGTCACCACCGAGGAGGGCCAGGAGGTGCTCGCCGCCGCCGAGAAGGCCGGAGTGCTCGTCGGCTCCGCTCCCGACACGGTGCTCGGCACCGGCACCCAGACTGCCCGGGCCGCGATCGATGAGGGCCTGATCGGCCTCCCCATCGCCGCCACCGCCACGATGGTCTGCCCCGGCCATGAGCGCTGGCACCCGCAGCCCGACTTCTACTACACGCCCGGCGGCGGTCCGCTGCTGGACATGGGCCCGTACTACATCCACGCACTGGTGACCCTGCTGGGTCCGGTCGCCTCGGTGATCGGCGCGGCCAGCCGCGCCCGCGAGACCCGCACCATCGGCTCCGGCCCGCGCGCCGGGGAGACCATCCCCGTCAGCACGGACACCCACGTCACCGGGGTGCTCGTCCACGAGTCCGGGGCGCTGTCCACGCTGGTGATGAGCTTCGACGCGGTCGCGACCTCGATCCACCCGATCGAGATCCACGGCAGCCAGGGCACCCTCGCGGTCCCCGACCCGAACCACTTCGCCGGAGAGGTCTCGATCCGACGCCTCGACGGCAAGGACTGGGAGGTCCTGCCGGTCTCGGCCGGCTACGAGGAGGCCTCGCGCGGGATCGGGCTGCAGGACATGGCGATGCGCGATGAGCAGCTGCGGGCCAGCGGCCGGCTCGGCCAGCACGTCCTGGAGACCATGAACGCGGTGCTCGAGTCCGCGCACTCGGGAACCCGGGTCGAGATTGCGAGCACCTGCGAGCGCCCGGAGGCGGTGGCGCTGACCGCGCTCGCACCCTCCGGGTCCTGACCCGTCCCCCGTAGACCCGTAGACCCGTAGACCCGTCGCCTCGCCCGAAAGGCACTCTCCTCCATGCTCTCCATCGGCATCATCGGCACCGGGAACATCTCCCGCGCCCACCTCGCCGCCTATCTCGAGTTTCCGGATGAGGTGCGGATCGTCGGCCTTGCGGACATCGATCCCGCGAAGGCCGAGGCGGCGCGCGCCGCTCATGGTCTGGAGGGTCCGGCCGGGACGCGGGTCTACGCCGAGGCGGGCGCGATGCTCGCTGCGGAGGACCTGGACCTGGTCTCGATCGCCACTCCCCCGGGCACCCACTGCGAGCTGACCGTCCAGGCGCTCGAGGCGGGGGTGCATGTGATCGTGGAGAAGCCGATGGCGCCCTCGCTCGAGGAGTGCGACCGGATGCTCGAGGCGCAGCGACGCTCCGGCAGGCTCCTCTCGGTGGTCGCCCAGAACCGGTTCCGTGACGACCTGGCTCAGCTGAAGGCCGTGCTCGAGACCGGGAAGATCGGTCGTATCGCCCATGCCCGCATCGCCTCGGCGTGGTGGCGCGGCCGCTCGTACTACGACCTGTGGTGGCGCGGGACCTGGGAGTCCGAGGGCGGCGGGCCCACCCTGAACCACGCCATCCACCACCTCGACCTCACGCTGTGGCTGCTGGGCCGGCCCCAGGCGGTCGCGGCGATGATGACCAACGCCGGGCATGACAACGCCGAGGTCGAGGATCTCTCCGCGGCGATCCTGCAGTACCCACGCGGGCTGGCGGAGCTGACCAGCTCGGTGGTCCATCACGGCGAGCAGCAGGAGGTCGTGATCCAGGGTGAGCACGCCCGGATCTCCCAGCCGTGGGCGGTCGCGGCCGAGACCGCCCGGCCCAACGGCTTCCCCGAGACCGGCGGGAACGAGCAGCTGATCCAGGAGCTCGAGACCCTCGCCGCGGCGCAGGCCCCGCTCGCGCACACCGGCCACGCCGGGCAGATCGGTGATGTGCTCGCCGCGCTCCGTGAGGGGCGCTCCCCGCTGATCGACGGGCAGGCTGGGAAGGACGCGATCGAGCTGGTGACCGCGATCTACGCCGCGGCGATCGAACGACGCACGATCGATCTGCCGATCCTGCCCGAGGATCCCTGGTACCGCGCGGGCACGCTCGTCCAGCGGGCCCCGCACTTCTTCGAGAAGACCGCCTCGGTCCGTTCGCAGGAGGGCGAGTCGATCATCGGCGCCACCCACGCGTAGAGGACTCCCTGGCCCTGCGCACGCGGGTCATGGGGCCGACGGGGTCGGGCCGACGGGTCACGGGTGCTGCCGCGTCACAGGTTCCAGATGACCGGGACCAGCAGGATCTTCACCACGATCGAGAACGCGAAGAGCGTGGCATAGGCGGCCTCGATGCGTTCGTCGGCCCGTCGGGCGTTCGCGGCCTCGAGCACCGCCGGCTGCCCGAGGAAGCCCGCCACCGCGCCCGCAGCGCGTGGAGCCGAGAGGTCCAGCACCCAGCGCCCGGCGATCACCAGGGCGAGGCAGCTCAGCGCCGCGACCACTGCGGACAGCACCGCCGCCCGCCACGCGGTCGGCGAGGCGAGCATGGTCGCGACCTCCGGCCCCGCGGTGAGCCCGAGCCCGGCGAGGAAGAGCAGCAGCCCCAGCTGGCGCAGCGTGCGGTTCGCGCTGCCCGGCAGCGCCCACACCACGGGGCCGGTGCGGCGCAGGGCGCCGAGGATCATGCCCACCAGCAGCGGGCCTGCGGCCGGTCCCAGCGAGAAGCTGCTCCCGCCAGGCATCGGGAGGCTGACCAGGCCCAGCGCGACGCCGAGCATCAGGCCGAGCCCCAAGGAGAGCGCGTCGAGCTCCCCCGCCTTGCGGTCCGAGTCGCCGAGGAAGGCGTGGACGGCGTCCAGCCGACTGCGGTCCACCACCACGGCGAGCCGGTCGGCCGGTTCGAGGACCAGGTCGTCGCGGGCCAGCAGCTCGAGATCGCCGCGCCGCACCCGGGTGACCACCGCGCCGAAGCGCACCGACAGGTTCAGCTCGGCGATCGAGCGGGAGGCGAGGTCGGGGTTGGAGACGGTGAGCCGGGTGAACTCCACCAGCGAGCGGTCATGCGCGATGTGGCGGTCGCTGGTCTCGCCGAGCTCGGCGGTGACGGCCTCCACCTGCTCGGGCAGGCCGACGGCGACCACCTCGTCCCCGGCCAGCAGGTCCTCACCGGGCACGATCACCCGCACCCTGCCGTCGCGGCGCAGGTAGGAGAAGCGCACCTGCTGCGCGTGCCACTGGGGGACGTCCCGCAGGTTCACCGAGCGCTGCACGCGCACCGTGGTCGAGGCCAGACTGGTGCCGGCCAGGGCCGGAGTGTCCTTCCGTCCCGGCCAGGCGCGGGTGACGATGCTCGAGACCAGCACGATCCCGACGATCACGCCGATCGGATAGCCGAAGGAGTAGCCCACCGAGGGCCCGGAGGTGCCGGTCAGGCGGGAGGCGGCGTCAAGAGCGGGGGCGGCGGTCAGCGCACCGGTGAACAGGCCGAGCGACAGATCGCGGGTCAGACCCAGCACCTGGCCGAGCACGAGGGTCGCGGCCGCGGCGAGCACGGTGCTGACGGTGGCGGCGGCGAGCAGCGGCAGCTGCCGGTTCAGGGAGCCGAAGAAGGCGGCGCCGGCGGAGATCCCGACGGTGTAGACGAACAGGGCCAGTCCCAGGGCCTGGACGATCTCCATGCCCGAGCCGAGGTGCGGGGCGATCGCGGAGAGAGCGAGGCCGGTGAACAGCGCACCGGCGGCGCCGAGGCGGATCCGGCCGAAGGGGATCGCGCCCAGCAGCGCGCCCGTGGCGACGACCAGGAACAGCGTGAGGAGCGGGCTCCCCTCAAGGACGTCGATCACGGTGCACCTTTCCCGTGCCCACGGCGGAGCACCGGATCCGGACGCCTGTGCGCGGGCACCGCCTATGGAGTGGTCTCCCACGATAGACCCGGCCCAGGGCGCTCACGCAGCGGAGTTGTGAGAGGTCACGACGCCGACGGTGGCGGTGCTCAGCCGAACGACAACGGCAGCATCTGCCCGCGCACGCCAAGAGCGTCCAGCTCCGCCTGCTCTGCCGGGGTGGCCGGGCGGCGTCCGGTCGCGACTCGGAGCGCGTCGGCGTCATTCCAGGTCGGGGGCAGCGGGAGCCGCAGTCGCCGCTCGACCATCTCGCGGGCAGCGGTCAGGCTCTCCGCGGGCAGGCCCTCCGTCGGCGGGCCCTCCGCAGGCGGTCCCTCCGCGGGCGAGCCGTCCGCCCCGGGCAAGTGCGCCACCAGATCGAGATGGTGCAGGGTCGCTTCGAGCACGAGGGCACCGAGGAGGTCCCGCGCCGTGAGCGTCCTCCCGCGGGCACTGACCGGCAGGTCGGGGTGGGCGAGCAGCGCGGCTCGGCCAGCGGCCGCTGCGATGTGCTCGAAGCTCTCGCGCAGTTGGGCGGCGCTCTCGTAGGCATCGGCCATTCGCCCGATCAGGGCATCGTGCGGGGCATGGCCATCCGGCAGGGTCGGCGTCAGGGTCCACCAGCTCAGAGCGTCATCGGTGGGGGCGGTCTCTGCGGGCGTGGCGAGGGCGATCAGCACCTCCTGCGCCTGCAGGACCAAGTGGTGCACGAGGTCCCGCACGCGCCATCCATGACAGCCGGAGGGGCTGTCGAGGGCGGTGTCGGGAAGCTGCGCCACGGCCTGTCGCAGCGCTGACCAGCTGAGAGTGAACAGTTCCACCTCAGGCACGCTAGCAGCAGGGGCGCGGCTCCTCCTGGTCGATGACCGGGGGAAGCCGCGTCCCTGCTGCTGCCGCGCGTGCTCAGAACTTCTTCGAGTACCGGTGCAGGAACGCCGCCATCGCATCGCGCTTGACGGGCTGCGCCGGCCGATAGGTGCCGTCGGCCCAGCCGGTCGAGATCCCCGTCGACTTCATCCAGGCCATCTCACGCGCGAACTTCTGACCCTTCCGCACGTCCTTGAACGGCGACGTGGACGGGGCGGAGTAAGCGGGCTTCCCCGCGAAGCGGTACAGGAATGCCGCCATCGCGTCACGGTCGATGGGCTGGGTGGGCCGGAAGGTCCCGTCGTCCCACCCGGTGGTGATGCCCTTGTTGTAGGCCCAGATGATCGCGGTGTAGTGCTCCTGGCCCGGCTTCACGTCCCGGAACGGAGACCTGCTCGGCAGGGACACCTTCGGGGAGCCCTCCATCCGGTAGAGGAACGCTGCCATCGCGTCCCGATTGACCGGCTGGAGGGGTCGGTAGGTGCCGTCGGGCCATCCCTTGGAGATCCCTGCCGACTTCATCCACGCCATCGCGACGTGGTGCTCCTGGCCCTTCCGCACGTCCTTGAACGGACCGGCGGGAGTGCTGGGCTTCGACGGTGCCGGGGCGCCGCCGATCATCTGCCACAGCGCGGTGCGCTCCGCCTCGCTGGACAGCGTCAGGTCGTAGTTGCTCTTGATCGAGATGTAGCGCTGGGCGTAGGCGGGCCAGGCCGCCTTGTTGCTCGGCTTCCACTGCGCGGGGCCCCGCGAACCCTTCGAGCGGTTCTCCGACTTCGACACGGCGGCCAGGACCAGCGGGTCGTGGGAGAACTGCAGTCGCTGGTCCGCGTGCCAGCTCTTGGCGCCGTTGTTCCAGGCGTCCTGCATCGCCACGATGTGCTCGATGTCCAGAGTCGAAGCGTCGGTGGTTGTCCTGCCGGCGTAGGCCTCGTACCAGCGACCGCCGGTGACCTTGCAGTCGCTGGCGTTCCAGCGCACATCCTCGTTGACGGCGTCGCGGATCAGGGTGATCTCGCGGGCATCGCATCCCTTCTTCGGGGCGAGGGCGCGGGTCACATCCGGCTCCTTCCAGGTGCTCGAGGTGTAGGAGTCCCATCCGTACCAGCTGCGCAGTCCGCGGTTGCTGCCCTTCTGCGCGGTGACCACGCGCCAGGACTTGTAGAAGTGATCACGGTGGTAGCCGGAGTCCGCACCGTTGCGGTCGACCGCCATGGTCGAGAGCGCGCGACGCGCATCGGTGACGGAGAGCAACCCGGGCTGGCTCTTGTCGAGCGGTTCGGCGTGCGCGGGTCCGGCGCCCAGGCCTGGCAGGAGCGCGAGGCCGAGGAGCAGGGCGAGCAGGGCCGCCCACACGCGATGGGTCCGGGAGGGCGCTATCAGGGAAGGCGGAGATGTCGACATGGGGGCAGGTGCTCCTACGGGCGCGGATCCCAGAGGATCCAGGGGAAGGGTGGACTATCGGGTGCTGCGAGCTCCTGGCCGTCGTCGTTGACGGAGGGGGTCGAGCGATGCATCTCTGGACGCCGGAGCGGGTGCCCCGGTGGGTCCAGCCGGAGCGTAGGCCGCCGACAGGCACCGCGGGCGTGACTTCAGTCCCTGGTCAGTCCACTGTTCCTATGCTCCGCCCGGCAGCCCTCTACTGGGGCTCCGCTCTCGCTCCATCTCGCCGCGCAAACCTGGCAACATCCGGCACATGACAGCGACGCCGGGGGTGATGCATGACACTGACCCCGTAGCCACCCTGCGGCACCCCAGGCGTCAGCGCCCCGCGACGGCGCGGTCCGTCGTCGGCCCGCCCCGGGCCCGGAGGCATCCGATGCCCTCATGCCGCTCCCTCCACCGAAAGGACTCCCCCATGGCCGTCTCCGAAGGAGCCAACTACGCCCCGGACTCGATGCCGAAGCCTGTCGTCGAGCCCGGCGAGTTCGTCTTCGCCTCGATGCATCTCGACCATGGCCACATCGGCGGGATGACCCAGGGCCTGCTGGACGCCGGCGGCACCCTGAAGTGGGTCTACGACCCGCAGCCCGAGCGCGCCGCCGCGTTCCAGGAGAAGTTCCCGCAGGTGAAGATCGCCGCGAGCGAGGAGGAGGTGCTGGAGGACCCCGAGGTCCATCTGGTCGCCGCCGCCGCCGTACCGGTCGATCGCGCCCCGCTGGGCATCCGGGTGATGGAGGCCGGCAAGGACTACTTCACCGACAAGACGCCGCTGATCTCCCGCGAGCAGCTGGCGGACGCGAAGGCCGCCGTGGAGCGCACCGGCAAGAAGTACGCCGTGTACTACTCCGAGCGGATCCACGTCGAGGCCGCGGTGCTCGCCGGCCAGCTGATCGACCGCGGCGCGATCGGCAAGGTCCTCCAGGTCCAGGGCATGGGCCCGCACCGCATGGGCGACCCCTCCACCCGTCCCGACTGGTTCTTCGAGCGCGCCCGTTATGGCGGCATCCTCACCGACATCGGCAGCCACAACTTCGAGCAGATGCTCGCGTTCACCGGCTCCGACGACGGTGAGATCCTCTCCAGCTCCATCGGCAACTTCGGCAACGCCGAGCATCCCGAGCTCGACGACTACGGCGATGCGCACATCGTGCTCTCCAGCGGTGCCACCGGCTTCGTCCGCGTGGACTGGTTCACCCCGGCCGGGCTGCGCACCTGGGGCGACGGCCGAACCTTCATCCTCGGCACCGAGGGCTACCTCGAGCTGCGCAAGTACATCGATGTCACCACCGACAACGGCGGCGGCCAGGTGATCCTGGTCGACGGCGAGGGTGAGCACCGCATCAACGCCAGCGGCGAGGTGGGCTATCCGTTCTTCGGAGAGCTGATCCTGGACGTGCTGAACCGCACCGAGAACGCCATGACCCAGGAGCACGCCTTCAAGGCCGTGGAGCTGGCGCTGGCCGCGCAGGAGCAGGCCAGGGAGCTCACCGGCCGGGCCTGACCCCACCCGCCAGCACGCAAGCACGCCTGCGGCCGCACCGGTCGCGTCGGTCGCGTCGGTCGCCTCGACGACTCCCCTGTCCCCCGCCCCGAGCGGCGGGAGGCAGGGGACTCGTTGCTGTCAGCACGGAGCCCGTCGGCCGTCCGGTCGGCCCGTCGGCCCTAGCGGCCTCTGCGGTCCCGTCGTGCCGTCGGCCCTGTCGGCGCCACCCTCACCAGTCGTGCACATCTCACCGAAAGTTTTCCCCGGTTCCGGGGGTCACTTCGCGCCCTTCGGCACGGCCGCCTTCCATGAACATGCGCACGTCAGGACGGGTTGAGACGTAATCGAGTCCATCGCCGCTTGACCCATGGCAGTAAGAGGGATTAACTTAATGCCACCGACATTAGTTTCCGAAACCTTTCAGTCCGGTGTCGGTCCGTGACCCTGGAGGCAATGATGCAACCCACCCGCCGCGCAACTCTCGCGGGCCTTGGCCTGACGATCCCCGCGCTCGCCACCCTCAGCGCCTGTGGAGGCGGCACCAAGCCCGGCGGTGGCGGCGGCTCGCCGTCCAGCCTCTCCGTCTGGGCCCTGACCGGCGCCAAGCAGGACACCTACCAGGCCTCCTTCGACGCCTGGGACGAGGCCAACCCCGACAACCCCTTCGCCGTGGAGTTCTTCGCGAACGACTCCTACAAGGAGAAGATCCGCACCGCGATCGGCTCCGGCAACTCCCCCACCCTGGTCTTCAACTGGGCCGGAGGCACCCTGGCCGACTACGTCGCCAATGACGCCGTGGTCGACCTCTCCGGAAAGGTCGACGACGTGCTCTCGCGCACGATCGAGTCGATCGGGAAGGTCGGCCAGGTCGACGGCGCCCAGTTCGGCGTCCCCAACAACGACACCCAGCCGGTGATCCTCTACTACAACACCGCCCTGTTCGAGGAGCACTCCGTCACCCCGCCCACCACCTGGGCAGAGCTGATGACCGCGGTGGAGACCTTCTCCGCAGCCGGCATCACGCCGATCTCCCTGGCCGGCCAGAGCGTGTGGCCGGAGCTGATGTACATCCAGTACCTCACCGACCGCATCGGCGGCGAGGGCGTCTTCCAGAAGATCGTCGCCGGCGAGGCCGACTCCTGGGCCGATCCGGCGATCACCTCGGCACTCGAGGCGATCATCGAGCTGAAGGATGCCGGCGCCTTCGGCAACGCCTACGGCTCGGTCGCCGCCGACGCCGGGGCCGACGCCGCCCTGGTGCACACCGGCCAGGCCGCGATGCTGCTGCAGGGCAGCTGGGTCTACGGCACGTTCAAGCAGGATGCCCCGGACTTCGTCGCAGACGGCAACCTCGGCTTCCTGAACTTCCCGGCGAAGGACGGCGGCACTGGCGATCCGGCCAACGTGGTCGGCAACCCGGCCAACTACTGGTCGGTCTCCGCCGCTGCCGAGCCCGAGATCCAGGAGCTCGCGATCAAGTACCTCAACGAGTTCAACCTCAACCAGGACATGGTCGACAACTTCCTGGCGATGGGCGCGATCCCCGCAGTCTCGGGTCTCGAGGACTCCTTCGGCGGGCTGGATGACGAGGCCTTCCTGTCCTTCGCCTACGACATGGTGCTGAACGCTCCGCACTTCCAGCTGTCCTGGGACCAGGCCCTGGCCCCGGCTCCTGCACAGGAGCTGCTGAACAACCTGTCCCGCATCTTCTTGGGCGAGATCCAGCCCGAAGAGTTCGTGACCAACATGAACGCGACCCTCTCGGCATGACCTCCGGGCAGTCGCACGCACCCCACACCGGTGCCGCCGCTGCCGATGTCGCCGCCCCGGCCGGCGAGGGCACTCCGCCCTCGTCGGCCCGCCAGGGCGGGAGCATCGGCGCCTCCGGCGGTCGTCGGCACCTGCGGACCGGGCCCAGCAACTGGCTGCTGGTCCCCGCGCTGAGCTTCTTCGGCGTGTTCGCGCTGCTGCCTCTGGCAGGCGTGGTGATCCTCTCGTTCTTCGCCTGGGATGGTCTGGGCACGCCGCAGTTCGCCGGCCTCGCCGCGTGGTTCCAGGTCTTCCAGGACCCCGTGACCCTCAACGCCATGTGGCTGACGCTGCTGATGACAGTGCTGAGCTACGCGGTGCAGTTCCCGCTGAGCCTGCTGCTGGGCGTCTTCATGGCCGGGCAGCAGCGCTACCGCGAAGTGTTCTCGGTGCTGTACTTCCTGCCGCTGCTGTTCTCGGCCGCGGCCGTCGGCATCGCTTTCAAGGCACTGCTGGATCCGAACTTCGGCATCTCCCGCGCCTTCGGCCTGGACTTCCTGCGCCAGGACTGGCTGGGATCGCCGACCTTCGCCTTCTACACCCTGATCATGGTGATCTCGTGGTCCTTCGTGCCCTTCCACTCGCTGCTCTACCAGGCGGGCGTGCGGCAGATCCCGACCTCGATGTACGAGGCGGCCACGCTCGACGGCGCGGGGCGGGTGCGGCAGTTCTTCAACGTCACCCTGCCGCAGCTGAAGTACACCGTGGTCACGAGCTCCACGCTGATGCTGGTCGGCTCGCTGACCTACTTCGACCTGGTGTTCATCCTGACCATGGGCGGGCCGGGCAATGCCACGCGGATCCTGCCGCTGGACATGTACCTGACCGGCTTCCGCTCCTATCAGATGGGTTCGGCCAGCGTGATCGCCGTGATCCTGGTGGCCGTCGGGCTGACCCTGTCGCTGGTCCTCAACCGCATCTCGGGTGCGGATCGTATGGAAAGCCAGATGGAGGGCGCCTGAGATGAGCACGAGAACCCACCGCTCCCCCAATGTCGTCGGCGGTCTGCTGGGCTTCGCCTGGCTGCTGGTGATCCTGGTGCCGATCTACTACATCGTCGTCACCAGCGTGCGGCCGCGAGAGGACTACTACTCCTCTAACCCGCTGTCGCTGCCCTCCAACTTCACCCTCGAGCCGTTCCGCTACGTGCTCGAGAACGACTTCCTGCGCTACTTCGCGAACTCCGTGTTCGTCACCGTGATCACCGTGTTCGCGGTGGTGACCGCCTCGCTGCTGGCCGCGTACGTCATCGTGCGCTCCCGCACCCGACTGGCGAAGTTCAGCCAGAGGCTGTTCCTGATGGGGATCGCGATCCCGCTGCAGGCCACGATCATCCCGATCTACTACCTGATCGTGCAGCTGGGGCTGTACGACACCCTGTGGGCGCTGATCCTGCCCTCGATCGCCTTCGCGATCCCGATCACCATCCTGATCCTGACGAACTTCCTGCGGGACGTTCCCAAGGAGCTGTACGAGTCGATGACCATCGACGGGGCCAACGACTGGCAGATGTTCCGCTCGCTGGTGCTGCCGCTGGCGAAGCCTGCTGTGGTCACCGTGGGCATCTATGACGCGCTGCAGGTGTGGAACGGATTCCTGTTCCCGCTGGTGCTCACCCAGAGCTCTGACAAGCGTGTGCTGCCGCTGTCGCTGTGGGCCTACCAGGGCGAGTTCACGGTGAACATCCCGGCCGTTCTGGCCGCGGTGATGCTCTCCGCGCTGCCCATCCTGGTGCTGTACATCGCGGGCCGTCGCCAGCTCGTGAGCGGCCTGACGGCGGGCTTCAGCAAGTAGTCCCGTTCGGCGGGGGCTATGGCTCCGCGCCGTGGGCCGGCATCGCGGGCGATCCCCCTGGGCCGGCCCCGGGGCCGGCCCACCCCCGTTACCGGCGCCGTCCGCGGCATCATCCACGCGATCCCGGTCGATTCCGAGCCAGAACCTTCACCGATCTGGCTCGGAATCGACCGGGATCGTGCTGTACAAAGTCCCGGTGGGCCGATGGTCGGCCCATGCCACCACTCGCACGGAGCGTGAGGGTTCAGCCCGCGATGTCTCCTGCGCCCTCGGTACCCTCGAACGCCGCCAGGGCCACCCGCAGCTGCGCGCTCTCGAGCCCGGCCGCGCTCACGGTGATCCGGAGTTCCCCCTCTGCGCCTCCCTCACTGGCCTCGCCGCGCACGATGGCCAGGGCCTTGCCGCTGAAGGCCCTGCGCTGCGGACACGGGAAGGCATTCAGGTCAGTGGGATCGCCGTTGTCGGTGGCCACCAGGGTGCCCGGCCCCTCCACCGTGAAGTGCAGCAGGTGGCCGGCCGTAGGGACCTCGATCCCGTCGGCGTCGAGCACCCGTGCGGTGAGGAACGCCAGGTCACGACCGTCGGCAGCGATGTGGTCGCGATCCGCTGCGAGGGCGAGGCGGGCGGGGGCGCCGGCGGTGCGCACGACGTCCTCGGCCCACGGCGCGCCGTCGCGGTAGGTCTGCACGCGCACCTCCCCGGGGGCGTAGACCATCTCGTCCCAGCGCAGCCGGAACTGACCGGGCTGCATGGCGCGCCGGCCCTGGGAGACCCCGTTCACGAACAGCTCGGCCTCATCTCCTGAGGTGAACACGTGCACCGGAGTCACCTCGCCCTCGCGGCCGGGCCAGGTCCAGTGCGGCAGCAAGTGGGCAGTGGGCACCTCGGGCCGCCAGTGCGCGCGGTAGAGCCAGAACCGGTCCTTGGGGAATCCGGCGAGGTCCACGATGCCCGTGTAGGAGCTGCGGGCGCTGTAGTACGGGGTTGGCTCGCCCAGGTAGTCGAAGCCGGTCCACACGAATTCACCGGCCACGAACGGATAGTGCTCGAGGGAGGCGAAGACCTTCTCCGCCGTGGAGCCGAAGTCCACCGCGTAGAGCTCGTAGGCGCTGACCATGCAGGTCGCGTCGTCGGCGCCGGCACCGTCCCGTGCCGGGTTGCTCTGCCCTTCCGCGACGGGGAACAGGTAGGTGCCGCGGGTGGACAGTGCGGAGGAGGTCTCGCTGCCCATGATCGGCGTGTCGGGGAAGGCCTCGCGGAACCGGCCGTACTGGGGTGGGGTGCGGATCCGGTCGGTGCCCTCGAACACCGGCTCCTGCCGGATGCCCTCGCCCTGATAGTTGATGCCGATGACGTCGACCTCGGCGGGCAGGGGCATGTGCGGCTTCGCGTAGTTCATGGCCGTGGTGGTCAGGCGGCTGGGATCCTCCTCGTGGGCGATCTCGACCAGTCGCCGTGCGACCAGGGCGCCCTCCTGGTCCGTGTACTGCTCGCCGACCTCGTTGCCGATCCCCCACAGGATCACGGAGGGGTGGTGGCGGTCGCGCCGGATCATCGCCCGCAGATCCGCCTCGTGCCAGTCCTCGAAGATCAGGTGGAAGTCCAGATCGGTCTTGCGCGCGTACCAGGAGTCGAACACCTCGTCGAGCACCAGGATGCCCATCCGGTCGGTGAGATCCAGCAGCTCCGGCGCAGGCGGATTATGGGCCGTGCGCAGCGCATTCGCCCCCATCTCCTGCAGGATCTCGAGCTGGCGCTCAGCGGCGCGCTCGTGGAACGCCGCGCCAAGAGCGCCGAGGTCGTGGTGGTTGTTCACCCCCTGGATCCGGATCTTCTCGCCGTTCACGAGCAGGCCCTCGTCGGCGTCGAACTCGATCCGGCGCACGCCGAAGGGCGTCTCGACCTGGTCCAGGATCTCCTCGCCCCGGCGCAGCGTGGTGACCGCGAGATAGCGGTGGGGGTGCTGGGTGGGCGGCGGGCCCCAGAGGGAGGGCGCCTCGATCCGGGCCGACGCGGTGGTTCTCGCCGCAGCACCGGGGCCGACGGCGACGGTGAGCGGCTCGGTCCGGGCGACGGGGGCGCTGCGCTCGACGGGGGCTCGTTGTCCGACGGGTGCGCCGTGCTCGACAGGGTCGCCATCCGCGGCGGGAGCATCGTGTTCGGCGGGCGAACCGGGGATCTTGAAGATCTCCGTGGTGACCTGCACGGTGACCGGATCCGACCCGGCGTTCTCGAGGGCCACCTCAATCTCGACGACAGCAGACTCCGCGCTCACCTCGGGGGTGGTGATCGTCGTGCCCCAGTGCGCGACGGCGACCGGGGAGGTCTTGACCAGCCAGACATTGCGGTAGAGCCCTCCGCCCGGGTACCAGCGGGCCGAGCGGGGCGGGTTGTCCAGGCGGATCGCGAGCAGGTTCCGTCCGCCCGGGACGAGGTGAGGCGTGAGGTCCAGGCGCCAGCTGTTGTATCCGTAGGGCCAGCCGCCCACGAGGGAGCCGTTCAGCCACACCGAGGTGTAGGACATCGCCCCGTCGATGTCCAGGTGGATCGAGCGGCCCGCGTCCTCCACCGGGATCTCGAGCTCGCGGCGGTACCAGCCCACACCCCAGCTCTCCAGGCGCCCCATACCGCCGTGAGGGCCGTCGACGAGGAAGGGCCCGGCGATCGCCCAGTCGTGAGGCACGACGACCTGCTGCCAGTCGCTGTCGTCCAGTGCCGGATCAGCCGCATCAGGGGCGACGGGTGGCTGCTGGTCCGGTCGCTGCGCATGCTGTGCGGGATCGCGGAGGAAGGCGTTCGCGCCCGGCTGGATCCATGGCCGCAGGCCGGTCTCGGCGGCGTCGTGGCGCACCTGCTCGGGGCGGGCATCGGCGTCCTTGCCGTCCTGCGCCTCACCGAGCTCAGGCCACGGCACGTAGTCGAGGGCACGGTCCACCTGGTCCGGCGCCACCCGGCGGAACCGCCAACCGGTCTCGAGGTGGAGTCGTTCACGGGGCGTGGGCGTCATGGGGATCGCTCTCCGGCAGCTCGCGGGCGTGGTCGACGCCCGTCCTCGGGCGCACGGTTTCGAAGTCTATCGGGCGGTATTCCCGAAATCTTTCTCCGTACACATGGTGGATCGACTCGCCGACCGCATCATCACCGCAGACGTAGTCGGACCCCGTGAGCTGCTGGAGCTGCTCCGAGCTGCCGCTGCTCGTCGCCGTGATCGAGGAGCACTTCTCGTCCGGGGAAGAACGCGATCGACAGGTACCTTCCCGCCCTCTTCGGCGACGCCTATGGTGGCAGGACCGACCCTTCAGGAGGCCACCATGTCCCACACCGCTGACCGTGCCACGACGCTCGCCGCACTGCATGACTCCGGCGAGGTGCTGGTCCTTCCCACCGTCTGGGACGTCTGGAGCGCCCGGGTCGCCGTGCAGGCGGGGTTCCGCGCACTCACCGTGGGCAGCCACCCGGTGGCGGATTCCCTCGGCAGCGCCGACGGCGAGAACATGGACTTCGCCGACTACCTCGCGGTGGTCGCGCGGATCACCGGGGACGTCGAGGTGCCCGTCAGCGCGGACGTCGAATCCGGCTACGGCCTGGACCCGGAGGAGCTGATCGAGCGTCTGCTCGAGGCCGGCGCCACAGGAGCGAACATCGAGGACGTAGTCCACGGGGAGGGGAAGCGGGTCCGCGATCGGCAGGAGCACGCCGACTACATCGCCGCAGCCCGCAGTGCGGCCGACGCCGCCGGGGTGCCGTTCGTGCTCAACGGACGCACCGATGCGGTCAAGCTCGGCACGGACGTCTTTCCGGACCCGCTGGCGGAAGCTGTCGAGCGCATCCAGCTGATGGAGGGTGCCGGTGCCCGCGCCGTGTACCCCGTCGGGCTGACCACCGCGGAGCAGGTCACCGCACTCGTCGGCGCGGTCTCGGTGCCGGTCAACGTGACCGCCCATCCGGTGACGGGCCACGGTGCCGGCACGCTGTCCGCCCTGACCGAGCTCGGCGCACGCCGCATCACCTTCGGGCCGCTGTGGCAGAAGTGGCTCGCCGACGTCTCGGCGAAGCAGCTGGCGGAATGGGTCGCCCCGGAGTGATCGGGCCGCTGGCAGCCAGCGCCCCACGGGACCCGGTCCCGGGCGTGGGCTGAGCGGTCACACTCGGAGAAGTGGTGCTGCCGACGTCCTTACCAGGCCCCTGGCCCGATCCGGCTCTCCGGCACCAGGCCGACGGGGATGCCGGTCAAGGAGACGTTGACAGCGTCAGTGCCGCCAGGTGGCCAGAGCTGATCTCAGAGGCACGCATGTACGCCACGGGCATTCGTGCGATCACTGAGAGCGCGACCGCGAGGACGCCAGCGGTAACTGAGTAGCGCCCTAGGCCATCGACCATCTGGGCGCTGCTGGGGCTCGTGCGACTCACCCGGCTACGCTACGGGCCCGCGGGATTGTGGCCGTGCCGAAAGCGGTCGATTCAGGAGCGCACCGCGATCGCGCCAACGATGCTCACAGGGGCCCTTGCGGAATCCGGGGGTTCAGCACCAGATCAACGGGTATGCCGGACACCATGAAGGCGACCGCGACAGCTCCCGCAACGAGGCCCACTATCGCCCACGTTCTCCCACTGGCCCGGCTACGCAGACTGGCCATGCCGAGCGCAAGGGCGAGAACGGCACAGATCGCCCCTGGAATGAAGGCGATCAGCATGAGGCCGTCCGCCGTCCCATGCCCGTTGAACACATAGAACGAATACAGCTCTTGCCGCGCCAGTTGCCCCCAGACGGTGAGCGCGACCCCAAGACCACCTGCGGTGGTCGGCATGATGCCGAGGATGTCGAGCTTCCGCGAGTCGATCGAAAGGGTGATGCTCATCCAGTCAGGCTAGACGAGTGCGGTTCTCAGCCTGCGTCATAATCGGTCGATTCCGAGCCAGAATCAGGGCTGATCTGGCTCGGAATCGACCGGCATCGCTGGCGCGAGCGGCCCGGGCGGCGCCGGGGACCCGGGCGGTCTGGCTGGCCCGGGTGGTCCGGGTGGTCCGGGCGGCGTGGCGCCGTGGCTCAGCCGTGGATCGCGGCCACGGCGCTCGCGGCCACGTCGGCCGCCGCCGCGTCGATCGCCGCGACGTCGATCGCCAGCTCCGCGCCCTCGCGGAGGTACAGCGGCAGGGTCATGAACCCGTGCTGCTGGCGCAGCCAGCGCCCGCCGGCCTCGACGGTCCCGTCGAACACGGAGGTCCAGCGGCCCTCGGGCAGGTAGAACTCGACCTCGCCGTCGGGCGAGAACACCGGGGCGACCAGCAGCGAGTCGCCGAGCATGTACTGGGTGTCGAGAGCGTGGCAGGTGCGATCCTCCGGGAACTCGAGCACCATCGGGCGCAGGATCGGGGTGCCCTGCTCATGCGCCTGGAGCGCCATCTGCTGCAGGTAGGGCACCAGCTGCTGCTTCAGCAGCGTGAAGCGGCGGGCCACGTCCACCGCCTCGTCGTCGAAGGCCCACGGCACCCGGTAGGAGCTCGAGCCGTGCAGGCGCGAGTGGGAGGAGAGCAGGCCGAAGGCGAGCCAGCGCTTGAACACCGTCGGATCCGGTGCCCCTTCGAAGCCGCCGATGTCGTGGCTCCAGTAGCCGAAGCCGGACAGTGCGAGCGAGAGCCCGCCGCGCAGGGTCTCCCCCATCGAGGGCAGGGAGGAGTCGTTGTCCCCGCCCCAGTGGGCCGGGAACTGCTGGCCGCCGGCGGTCGCGGAGCGGGCGAAGAGGATCGCTTCGCCCTCCCCCTGCCGCTCCACCAGCAGGTCGAACACGGTGCGGTTGAACAGATGCGTGTAGTAGTTGTGCATCTTCTCCGGGTCGGAGCCGTCGTGCCAGGCGATGTCCCGCACCGGGATCCGCTCCCCGAAGTCGGTCTTGAAGCAGTCCACGCCGATGTCCAGCAGGCCCTCGAGCTTGCTGCGGTACCAGGCGACCGCGTCGGGGTTCGTGAAGTCCACCAGTGCCATCCCGGCCTGCCAGAGGTCCGTCTGCCAGAGGTTGCCGTCGGTGGTGCGGACCAGGTAGCCGTGCTCGAGGCCCTCGTCGAACAGCACCGACTTCTGGGCGATGTAGGGGTTGATCCACACGCACACCTTCAGGCCCCGCTCATGGAGCCGACGGATCAGCCCCTCCGGGTCCGGGAACGTGGCCGGGTCCCACACGAAGTCGGTCCAGGTGAAGCCGCGCATCCAGAAGCAGTCGAAGTGGAACACGGACAGCGGGATGCCGCGCTCCTCCATCCCGTCGATGAACGACATGACCGTGGCCTCGTCGTAATCGGTGGTGAAGGAGGTGGACAGCCACAGCCCGTAGGACCACTCCGGCACCAGCGGCGGCCGGCCGGTCAGGGCGGTGTAACGACGCAGCACGTCCTTGGGGGTGGGGCCGTCGATCACCAGGTAGCTCAGCGACTGGCCCTCGACGGAGAACTGCACCCGGGTGGTCATCTCGGAGGCGACCTCGAAGGAGACCCCGCCGGTGTCCTCGACGAACACGCCATAGCCGCGCGAGGTGAGGTAGAGCGGGACGTTCTTGTACGCCTGCTCCGAGGTGGTGCCGCCGTCCTCGTTCCAGATGTCGACGCTCTGCCCGTTCTTCACGAAGGCGCCGAACCGTTCGCCGAGGCCGTAGACGCTCTCCCCCGGCTGCAGGCTGAGCTGCTCGTGCATGTGGTGCTGCCCGTCCGGTGCGACGACGTGGGCGATGGAACGACGCATCGAGCTGGTGAGCGCGCGGCCGGCGGAGCTGAAGTCCGCCTGCCACTGCTCGCCGACGCCGATGGTCAGGGTGAGGTCGCCCGCGCGGAGCGTGGTCCACCCGTCGGCCGCGGACTCGATGGTGCCGCGGTAGCTGGGATCCGCAGCGACCTCGAAACGGGGCTGCGGGGCGGCCACCCCGCGATGGTTCTCCACCCGCACCCGGATCACGCCCTCGGCGACCGCCTCATAGGTGACGGTGAGCTGGGGGTTGTTCAGGGTGTCCCCGCGGCCGCGGACGGGCCGGACAGGGGCGAAGGCGCGGAGGCGTCCGGCCTCGTCGTCGATCTGGAGGTCGTGGACCTGGCTGCCACGCTGAACCGTGAAGCCCTCCCGGTCCATCCAGTATCCGTTGGTGAAGCGCATGGTCAGCGCCCCTTTCTATGCAGAGTGCCGGGAATCCGGAGGGTCACTTCACCGCGCCGGCGGTGACGCCGCGGGTGAGGGTGCGCTGGAAGATGAGGAAGAAGATGAACGTCGGCAGCAGCGACAGCAGCGCACCTGCGTTCAAGGTGGGGACGTCGAGCATGCGGTCACCCTGGAGCGAGGACAGCGCGATCGGGATCGTCTGGTTGTCGTTGCTGGTGAGCATCACCAGCGGGATGAAGAACTCGTTCCAGGTCCAGATGAAGAAGAAGATCATCAGCACGGACATGGTGGGGCGCACCACGGGGTAGACGATCCGCCACAGGATCTGCCAGCGGGTGGCGCCGTCGAGCTGCGCCGCCTCCAGCAGTGCCGGCGGGAAGGTGCCCAGCACGGAGGAGAGCAGATAGGTGCCGAACGCGGATTGGACGACCGTGAAGATGATGACGATCGACCACGGGTTGTCGGTGAGTCCGACCTGCCGCGCCATGTTGAACAGGGGGTAGATCAGCACCTCCTGCGGGAGCATGTTCGCCATCAGGAACAGGGCCACCAGCCAGAGCCGGCCCTTCACCCTGCCCACCCCGATCGCGTAGGCGTTCAGCAGGGACAGCAGCACCGCGAGTACGGCGACCAGGGTCGAGGTCCAGAGCGAGTTCCAGAGCTTGATCGGGAAGTTCACGCGCTCCCAGAACGCGATGATCCCGTCGAGGTAGATCTCCCGCGGCAGCGACAGCGGCCCGCCGGCGGAGTAGTCCGCGGGTGACTTGAAAGCGTTGAGGATCATGAGCACAAAGGGGGCCACCATGAGCAGCCCCACCAGGAGCGCTCCGGCCAGCACCAGCCAGCGGGTCAGGCCCCGCTGGTGGCGGTTGCGCCGACGCCCGACGGACGCGCCGCCCGACGGTCCGGGACCTGACGGGGTGGAGTTCGACGGGGTGGAGCTCGACGGGACGGGGCTGCCGGTGATCACTGCGGCCATCTCAGCGGCCCTCCTCTGACTTGCGGGCACTGCGGTTCTGGAGCACCTGGATGCCGCCCGCGACGATGATGATGATGAGCGTCAGCACCGTCGCGATCGCGGCGCCGTAGCCCACCCGCGAAGTGTCGAAGAAGTTCAGGAACGAGTAGTACGAGGGCACCAGCGTGGACCCCTCAGGACCGCCTCGGGTGAGCACGTAGATCGGCGCGAACACCTTCAGGGCGGCGATGGTGCAGGTCAGAACGATCACGAAGGTCTCCGGGGAGATCTGCGGGATGGTGATGGCGCGGAAGCGGGCGAACCAGCCGGCACCGTCGAGCTCGGCCGCCTCGTACAGCTCGGGATCCACCCGCGCCAGGGCGGACATGAAGATCACCGTGGGATAGCCGATCTGGATCCATATCAGCACCAGCATCACGGAGCCGAGGGCGAGGGTGGGACTGCCCAGCCAGTTCGGCGGAGCCTCGATCCCGATCCCCCGCAGCAGCACGTTGACCGCTCCGGTCTGGCTGTTCAGGATCCAGTTCCAGACGATGCCGGCCACCGAGATCGGCAGGATCTGCGGCAGGTAGTAGGTGGCGCGGAGGAACGCGGCGACCCTGCTGTTCCAGTGCTTGGCGACGTAGTCGAACAGCACCGCGGCCAGCAGCAGGCCCAGCAGGGTGGGGACCACCACCATCGCCGCGATCATCGACAGCGAGTTGCGGAACGAGAGCCAGAACGCGTCGTCGGACAGCAGCGCGACGTAGTTGTCCAGACCGATCCAGCGCTTCGGGGACAGCCCGCCCTTCCAGCTGTGCAGGCTGTACCAGATGTTCAGCAGGAACGGCACCAGGATGATGACGCCGAACGAGAGCAGACCGGGGATCAGATAGGGCCAGTACCCGGCGGCGGCGCTGCGAGGGCGCCGTCTCCGCGGGGGTCGCGCGACGGATGTCGACGACGGTGGGGCGACTGTGGTGGACATGCTTCCTCCCTGGGGAGGGCGGGCCGCTTGCTGCAGCCCGCCCGGGTGACTGTGCTGGTCTCACTCACCGGTGAGGTCGGAGCGACCGGTCGCGTAGACCTCTCCGAGCTCGGCCATCGCCTGCTCCGGAGACTTGGAGCCGTTGATGAGGGACTGCATCGCGCTGACGACCTGGTCGTAGAACCCGGCGACGGGCCAGTCCGGGTAGAACGCGAGGCCATCGGACTCGTTGACGGCCGCGAAGTTCTCGGTCATCTCCCGGGTCTTCTCGTCCTCGATCGCCGAGGTGTCCCCCGCGACCGGCAGGCCGCCCTTCGCCCCGAGCAGGTCCTGGACCTCCTGGGACATGGTGATCTCCATGAACTCGTAGGCGAGGTCCTTGTTCGCGGCGTTGGCGGGCACCACCCAGAGGTTCCCCGAGGAGCCGATGGTGAGGTCGGAGCCGGGGAAGAGGAACTGCCCCCACTCGTCGGTCATCTCCGCCACCAGGCGGCCGAACCACCACGAGCCGGAGAACATGATCGGGTAGGTGCCGGAGATGAAGGCGGTGCCCATGTCCTCGGCGGTCAGGCCGGCGGAGTCGCCGGCGAGGTAGCCCTTGGCGACCCAGTCGGCGAAGCGCTGGGCGCCGGCCAGGATCGGATCCGCCGCCCAGTCGACCTCCCCGTCGAAGAGCTGGTAGGCGTCCACGAAGTCACGGTCGGCGTGGGCGAGGGCGAGCTGGTACCAGAGCTGCCCGGCGGGGTACTCCGCGCCGGCGCCGGCCAGCGGGATGATGTCCTTGTCGACGAAGGTCTGCAGGACGTCCTCGAACTCCTCGAGCGTGGTCGGGACGGCGACCCCGGCCTCGTCGAACATCCGCTGGTTGTAGAAGACGTAGACGTACTCGCCGTAGTTGGGCAGGCCGAACCAGTCGCCGGAGCCCATCAGGCCGAACTCGTCGTAGCGGGAGGTGGTCTGCAGGCTCGCGGAGAGCTTCTGATCCCAGCCCTTCTCGGTCGCGATCTCGGTGAACGGCTCGATCAGGCCCTGCGCGGCGAGCTGCCCGGCGGTGGAGTTGCCCTTGTTGAACTCCATCAGATCCGGGACGTCGTCGCCGGTGAGCACGATGGTCGCGTTCTTCTGCAGCTGCTCGAAGGTCTGCTTCTCGACGGTGACGGTGACCTCGGGATGCGCCTCCTCGAAGATCTCCTGGGCCAGCGCCCAGGCCTGCCCCATCGCGGAGTCCTCGTTCTCGTAATGCCAGATCACCAGTGAGGTGCCGTCGCCTGAACCGCCGCCGCTGCCGCCGCAGGCGCTGAGGGCGGGCATGGCGGCGGCGCCGAGTGCGGAGGCGGTGAGGAGGGTGGTGAATTTCCTGCGCTTCATGGTGTCCTACTTCCTTGTGGGAAGGACCCTCGGGTGGGGTCCTGCGGGTGGTGCGGGTGGTGCGAGGTCCTGCGGGTCGTGCGGGTGGTGCGGGGTCCTGTGGGTCCTGCGGGGTCCTGCGGGTGCGGGTCCTGCGGTGATGCCGGTGATGCCGGGTGCTGCGTGGAAGTTCGCTCAGCCGGTGGGCCGTCGGTCCTGGACCGATCCCCCGTCGAACGGCGCACAGGCGACCAGCACCTGCGTGGGCGGGGCGTGGGGTGCCGCGAGCTGGTCGAGCAGGCCGTCGACCGCCCGTCGTCCCATCTCCTCTCCCGGTGCCCGCCAGGAGGCCAGGCTCGGGGTGGTCATCGACGCCGTGCGCTTGGAGGAGACGACGGTGACGATGGAGAGGTCTTCGGGCACGTCCAGTCCCATGGCCTGCAGCTCGTTGACGAAGCCGACGACGGCGAGATCGTTCATCGCCACCACCGCATCCGGGCGCGGGCCGGCGGTGAACACCTCGCGGGCCAGCTCGCGGCCTGCCTGCGGGCTGGGATCCAGGGCGTACTCGCGGTGTGCGAGGCCCCGCTCCTGGGCGAGGCGGGAGAAGTCCTCATGGGAGCGCACGGCCGGGCCGTAGCCGGAGGCCTCCATCTCGCGGGAGCGGCCGATCAGCATCAGGTCCCGGTGCCCGGAATCGACCAGCGCGTCGAGCGCATGGGCGATGGTGGCCTCGAAGTCGATGTCGATGTAGTGCAGCTGCTCGCTCTCGCGGCTGCGGCCGACGGAGAAGAAGGGGACGTCTGCGTCCTGCAGGCTCTCGATCCGCGGATCGTCGAGCGCCACCTCGACCAGCAGCACCCCGTCGGCGTGCCCCTGACCCACCAGGTCGGAGAGCTCCTGAGGGGCTCGCTGCGAGGCGATCGGCCACACGGTGAGCAGGTAGCCCCGCTCGGCGGCACGGTCGTACGCCCCGCGGACGATCTCGAAGACGGTCTCGCCGGCGGAGACATCGAACTCCGGCAGGTGCAGGGCGAGGATCCGGGTGCGCCGACTGGCGAGGCTGCGGGCGATCGCGTTGGGGCGGTAGCCGAGCTCCCGCATCGCGAGCTCGATGCGCTCACGGGTGGCGGCTGCGACCGGCTTGTCCCCCGAGAGCATGTAGGAGACGGTGCTCAGCGCGACGCCGGCCTCGCGCGCCACATCACTCATCGTCGCCATCTCCGCACCTCCTCGTCCGCTCTTCCGCACCACTAGTCGAAGCGCTTCGACACGATCGAACTCGCCACCTCGTCAGTTCGGGGAGGGGGTCACTCAGGTGCAGTCGAAGCGCTTCGACACCTTCGTGTCAGCCAGTATGCGGTGCCGCGCAGGACGCGTCAAGCGCCCGCTGGCGAGGGGCCCGTCGGCCTCAGAGACCCAGCACGGCCGTCGCGATCGTGAAGTAGATGATCAGGCCGGTGGCATCGCAGAAGGTCGAGATGAAGGGATTGGAGAACACCGCCGGGTCCGCGCCCACCCGCTTCGCGATCAGCGGCATCATCCCGCCCACGATCGCGGCCATGGCGCAGATCGACAGCAGCGTCGTGCCGATCACCGCCCCGATCGCCCAGCCGTAGACGAGGCCCGCGACCAGGAAGCCGAGCGCTCCGAGGACCACGCCGAGCACCGTGCCCACCCGCAGCTCGCGCCACACCACCCGGGGCAGGTCGCGCACGCGCACCTCGCCCACGGCGAGCGCGCGGGTCACCGTGGTCGCGGCCTGGTTTCCGGTGTTGCCGCCGGTGCCGGTCAGCAGTGGGATGAACAGCGCCAGGATCACCACCTGGTCCAGCCGATCCTCGAAGACCTCGAGCACCTGGACGGTGAGGATCGCGGAGATCGCGAGCACCAGCAGCCAGACGATGCGACTGCGCACGACGCGCAGGATCGGCGTGGAGAGGTAGGCGCGCGGCAGCGGTTCGGAGCCGCTGGTGCGGGCGGAATCCTCGGCGTTCTCACGCTCGATGATGTCCACGGCGTCATCGACGGTCACGATCCCGACCAGCCGCCCTTCGCCGTCCACAATGGGCATGGCCAGCAGCTTCGCCGCGAAGAAGCGGCGCGCGGCATCCTCTCGGTCATCGGTCGCGGTCGCGCTGACCGGCACGTGGGCGATATCGCCCACGAGCGCATCGCCGTCGGCCACCAGCAGGCGGCGCAGCCCCACCACGCCCAGCAGCAAGCGGGAATCATCCACCACGGGCAGCAGGTAGATCGTCTCGGCCTGCTCGGCCTGCGCGCGCACATGCTCGAGCGCCTCTCTCACGGTGAGCCCGGGGGCCAGGGTGAGCACCTCGGGCGACATGTATCGACCGATCGCGTGGCGCGGATAGCCGAGGACCGCGGTGGTCATCGCGCGCTCGGCGGCATCCAGGCCGTGCATCAGCCGCTCGGCGACCGAGGCCGGCAGCTCATCGAACAGGGAGGCACGGTCGTCAGGGTCGAGCTCGCCGATGATGTGGGCGACCTGCTGGGTGCGCAGCGCGGAGATCAGCTCGGCCTGGTGATGCGCCGGCAGCGCCTCGAACACCGCCAGGGCGGCGGTCTTGCCGAGCACCCGGAACAGCAGCGCAGCCTCGGTCGCGGGGCGGGTCTCCACGAGGTAGACGAGCTCGCCGATCGGCAGCGTCTGCGCCTCCAGGCCGAGCTGCTCGAGCTGGGCCTCATCCTGCTCCTCGCCGCGCAGCAGGGTCAGGACGGTGTCGATGGTCGCGCTGGCTGGGGTCACAGGGCCATTGTGGCCGACATGGGCGCGAGAGGCGCGCGGGCCGACGGGAAGACGGGCGGGTGGGGCGGCGCAGCGGGACCGCCCGGTCGGTCACCTGTCCGGGCCAGCTACTCTTGCTAGACTGTCACGCATGCCGGAACATACGTTTTGCATTCCAAAACGGTGCACGTCGAGCCATGTCGCCGCGCACCTCGGCACCGCTCAGGAGGCCCCGATGTCCCCCACCCCTCGCCCGCCCCTTCCCGAGCGCACCGCCGCCGCTCGGCTTATCGTCGTGATCCGCGGCGAGCGCGCCGATCAGTACGCCCCCGTGCTGGAGGCCCTCGCCGGCGCCCGGATCCGTTCCGTCGAGCTCACCCTGTCCACCCCCGGCACCCTGGACGAGCTGCCCGCCCTGAGGGAGCGCTTCGGGGACCAGCTCGATATCGGCGTCGGCACCGTCACCGATCCGGCGGATCTGCGCACCGCCGCCGAACGCGGTGCCCACTACATCGTCACCCCGATCACCCGGGCGGACCTGCTCGCAGCGGCTGCGGAGTCCGGGATTCCGATCGTGTCCGGCGGTCTCACTCCGAGCGAGCTGCACGCCGGCTGGTCCGCGGGCGCGGCGGCGGTCAAGGTGTTCCCGGCCTCTGTGGTGGGCCCCGGCTACCTCAAGGACCTGCGCGGACCGTTCCCCGGCATCCGCGTCATCCCCTCCGGCGGAGTGGACCTCGAGGCGGCGGCGGCCTGGCTGCAGGCCGGGGCCGAGGCGGTCTCCGTGGGCGGGCCGCTGCTGGGCGATGCCCTCCGGGGCGGGAGCCTCGAGGAGCTGGCCGAGCGCGCGGCGAGGTTCGTCGGCGTCACCACCCGCGAGGCCGGCGCATGAGTGTCCCGGCCGAGGGCGGTCGTGCGTCGGCCGGGCCCCGCGTGGTGGCCGTCGGCGAGACCATGGCGCTGATGCGCACCTCCACGATCGGCTCGCTCGCCCATCTGCCCTCGGTGGACATCTCGCTGGGCGGTGCGGAATCGAATCTCGCGATCGGGCTGCGCCGGCTGGGCGTGCCCTCCGCGTGGGTGAGCCGGGTGGGCGATGACCCCCTGGGCACGCGCGTGGCCCGAGAGATCCGCGCCGAGGGCGTCGAGGTGCACTGCACGGTCGATCCGGAGCGGCCGACGGGCCTGATGATCAAGTCCCGCCCCAGCGGGACCACCACCCGCGTGGACTACTACCGGGCCGGGTCCGCCGCCTCCGCACTCACCCCGGGCGACCTCCCAGCAGGACTCATCGAGGAGGCCGAGATCCTGCACCTCAGCGGCATCACCCCGCTGCTCTCGGAGACCGCGCACGCCACGAACGTCGCTGCCGTGCAGCGCGCGGTAGCGGCAGGAGTGCAGGTCAGCCTGGACGTGAACTACCGCTCGCGGCTGGGATCGCGGGAGCGCCTCGGCGAGCTGCTGGGCGAGATCCTCGAGCACGTCGATGTCGTGTTCGGCGGGCCGGAGGAGCTCTCGATCCTCGCGCCGGCCGTCATGGAGTCCGACCACCGCGCCCTGCTGCACGCACTGGAGGCCGACGGACGCCAGGTGGTCGTGAAGCTCGGGGCCGACGGTGGCGCCGCCCTCGCGGGCGGCACGATCCACGAGGCGCCCGGACACCGGGTCGACGTGGTCGACACCGTCGGCGCCGGGGACGCCTTCGTGGCCGGCTACCTCAGCGCCCAGCTCGACGGGCTCGACGTGCCCGCGCAGCTGGCCCGGGCGAACGCCTGCGGGGCGCTGGCCTGCACCACCCCCGGGGACTGGGAGGGAGCGCCACGGCTGCGCGACCTCGACGCCCTGCTCTCCGGCGGCGCGGCGGACCCTGTGAGCCGCTGACCGTTTCAGCCGCGGGCAGGGTCAGCTGATGGCAGGGTGAGCCGCTGACCGTTTCAGCCGTCGGCGGGGCGAACTGCTGGCGTCAGACCGCGAGCGCCGCCTCGGCCATCGTGGGGTAGTCGATGTAGCCCACGGAGAGCGCCTCGCCCGTATCGGGATAGAAGGTGGCCTTGTGCTGCGGGTTCAGCGCGGCGCCGGCCGCGATGCGCTCGGCGAGGTCCGGGGTGGCGATGTAGTCGCGGCCGAAGGCGACCGCGTCGGCCGCGCCGGCCTCGAGGAGCCGCTGACCGTCGGCCGCAGTCATCTCGTCATTGGCGATCACGGGACCACCGAAGAGCCCGCGGATCACGCCCACGAGGCTGTCCTCGTCCTCCACCTCGCGGATGAACAGGAAGGCGAGTTTCCTCCTCCCGAGCTCCTCGGCGACGTGGCCGAAGATCGCGCGAGGATCGCTGTCGCCCATGTCGTGCTCCTCGCCGCGGGGGCGCAGATGCACACCCACCCGGCCGGGGCCCCAGACGTCGAGGACCGCGTCGGTGATCTCCAGCAGGAAGCGCGCCCGGTTCCGCACCGAGCCGCCGTACTCGTCGGCGCGCTGGTTGGTGCTGTCCTGGAGGAACTGGTCGATCAGGTAGCCGTTAGCGCCGTGGATCTCCACGCCGTCGAAGCCGGCCCGCTTCGCGTTCTGGGCACCGTGCCGGAAGTCCTCGACGATGCCGGGGATCTCTTCGACGGCCAGCGCGCGCGGCTGCACGTACGGACGCTTGGGCCGCAGTCGTGCCACGCGCCCGGCGGGGGCGACGGCGCTGGGGGCGACGGGCGCCTCCCCGCCGAGCAGCTCGGGATCGGAGATCCGGCCCACGTGCCACAGCTGCAGGACGATCCGGCCGCCCGCGGCATGCACGGCTTCGGTGACCTTCTGCCACCCTGCCACCTGCGCGTCGTTCCAGATACCGGGAGTGCCGTGGTATCCCACGCCCTGAGGGCTGACGGAAGTGGCCTCGCTGATGATCAGCCCGGCGCCTGCCCGCTGGCTGTAGTACTCGGCGTTGAGCTCCGTGGGGACCCGTTCATCGCCGGTGCGGGCGCGGGTGAGCGGAGCCATCACGATCCGGTTGGGGAGCGTGAGCTCCCCGAGCTCGAGCGGTGTCATCAGGTCGGTCATGCGGGATGCTCCTTCACGGCGCGGTGCACAGAGCGGGTGCACAGCGCGGGGCGGCGGGTCTCGTCGTGCTCGTCGGGTCGTGCTCGTCGGGGCGTGCTCGTCAGTCTCATCGTGCTCGCCTGCGCCAACGAGCCTCTCCCGGCGTCTATTCCTCAAGGCCGCCGCATTCCGGCCGAACGATCTTCTTGTCACGTCGGCCCGGCCGCCCCGTTGCACTGGTTCGCATTGCTAACTATATTGACGTCTCGTGTCGACCACTTCCCCCACCTCGCTTCCCGGCGAGCTCCCCCAGCACTTCGCCCTCGTCTGCAGCCAGTTCTCCCGGCTCGCGGCGCGACGCTCCGAGGTGGGCGTCGGGACCGTCTCCTGGCGAGTGGTCGCCACGATCGACCGGCACGGCCCGCTGCGCCTGAGCGAGATCGCCGACCGCGAGCGGGTCTCCCGCCCCACGGCGACCACCGTCATCAAGCGCCTCGAGGAGGAAGGGCTCGTACGCCGCGAGCCCGACCCCGCGGATTCCCGCTCCTGGCTGGTCAGCACCACGGAACAGGGCATCCAGCAGCTCGCCGCCTGGCGGTCCCAGCTCGCCGACGGTGTGGGTGCGCTCCTGGAGCCGCTGCCCGACGCCGACCTCGCAACCCTCGAACGTGCCGCCGAGATCCTCGCCGGACTCGTCGACGCCCACGACGGCTGACGCCGAGCCCGACCCTGCGAGGGATCCCGAGCCGGACCCCGAGCCGGATCCGTCGCGGATCCGTCGCCCCGCCTCGTCACCCCCTCGCCGCCGTACTTCCCACCGAAGGAACCCCCAGCGCATGACCGCACATACCCCCGAGCACACCGCCGCTCCCCACGCACCCGCCGTCGCCCCCACTACCGCCCCGGCCACTGCAGCGACTCCCGCCCCGCACGCGGCGCCCACCCAGCCCGCGTTACCAATCCAGACCGCAGTACCCACCCTGCGCGAGGCGTTCCGCCAGCCGAAGTCCGTGTGGGCGATCGCCTTCGCCGCAACCGTGTCGTTCATGGGCATCGGCCTGGTGGACCCGATCCTCCCCGCGATCAGCAGCCAGCTGGACGCGACGCCCTCGCAGGCGATGCTGCTGTTCACCAGCTACCTCTTCATCACCGCGATCGCCATGTTCTTCACCAGCTGGTTCGCCTCGAAGATCGGGGTGAAGCGCACGCTGCTGATCGGACTGGTGCTGGTGGTGCTCTTCGCGGCGCTGGCCGCAGGAGCAGGGAGCGTCTGGGAGATCATCGGCCTGCGTGCCGGCTGGGGCCTCGGGAACGCCCTGTTCATCTCCACCGCGCTGGCCGCGATCGTGGGCGCGACCGCCGGGCCGAGCGCGGGCGCGATCATCCTGTACGAGACGGCGCTCGGCATCGGCATGGCCTTCGGGCCGCTGCTGGGCGGGCTGCTCGGCAACGTCTCCTGGCGCGCCCCCTTCGCGGGCACGGCGGTGCTGATGGGCGTCGGCTTCCTGGCGATCATGGTGCTGCTGCAGAAGGAGGCACGTCCCGCACCGGTCTCGCCGCTGGCCTCCCTCCGGGCACTCTCCCATCCGGCGCTGCGCACCCTCGCGCTCACCGCGATCTTCTACAACTTCGCCTTCTTCACGCTGCTGGCCTACTCCCCGTTCCCGCTCGAGGCGGCGGCTGCCGCGCACGGGATGGAGTTCGGCGCCCTCGGCATCGGCGGGGTGTTCTTCGGCTGGGGGCTGGGCCTGGCGATCACCTCGGTGTTCGTCGCCCCGGTGCTCACCCGGAAGCTGGGACTCATCCCCACGCTGCTGACCACACTCGGCCTGCTCGCGGTGCTGATGCTGGTGATGAGCATCTTCCACACCTCGATGACCGGTCTGATCACGCTGATCGTGATCGGCGGGCTGCTGCTGGGCATCATGAACACGGCGCTCACCGAGACGGTCATGGAGGCCACCGACCTGCCCCGCGGCGTCGCCAGCTCCGCCTACTCGGGCGTGCGCTTCCTCGGCGGTGCGATCGCCCCGGCGATCGCGGGCCCGCTCGCGGCAGCGACCGTGGCCGGCGCCCCCTACCTGCTCGCGGCGGGCGCGCTGGTGATCTCGATGCTCATGCTGGTCCGCGGCCGACGCCACCTGGCCGCAGTCGGCACCCACCACCAGCTCACCGACCTTGAGCAGGCCGAGGCGATCACCGTCGGCGACGAGGGGTGAGACCGAGCCTGCCTCTGTCCCGTGAGGCCGCCCCGACCGTCGATCGACCACTACCGTTGATCCACCCCAGCTGACCGGAACGCCCCAGCTGGCCCGGACACGCCGCGCGTCGACCACCGAGATCACCGTCCCCTGCCAGAAACGACAGCAATCGGTGATCTCGACGCACCCTCACAGCGTGTCGTGGGCGACGGAGCCACGGTTCGAAGCCGACCCCGGACACGCCGTAGCTGACCGGAACACCCCAGCTGATCCTGGACACGCCGCGCGTCGTCCACCGAGATCACCGTTCCCTGCCAGAAACGACAGGAATCGGTGATCTCGACGCATCCTCACAGCGTGTCGTGGGCGACGTAGTCACGGTTCGGACTGGCCAGCGGCCACCGATCACCGTGCACCCCTCACCGGACCGGACCGGACGCCTCACCAGTCGTGGACGGTGCCGTCCCGCAGTCGGTTCACGGGCAGGTAGGCGGGCTGGTAGTCGTGCTTGGCCGCGGCCTCCTCGTCGAGCTCGACGCCGAGGCCCGGGGTGTCGCCCGGGTGGAGCAGGCCATCCTCGAAGCGGTAGCTGGTGCGGAACACCGACAGCGTGCTCTCGGAGTGCGGCATGTACTCCTGGATGCCGAAGTTGTGGATCGCGAGGCCCAGATGCAGGTTCGCGGCCATCCCCACGGGCGAGACGTCGGTGGGGCCGTGGAAGCCGGAGCGGATGCCGTAGATCGCGGCGAAGCTCATGATCTGGCGCAGTCCGGTGATGCCGCCGGCGTGGGTGGCGGAGGAGCGCACATAGTCGATCAGGCGCTCGGTGATCAGCGTCTGGTAGTCGTAGACGGAGTTGAACACCTCGCCGATCGCGAGCGGGGTCACCGAATGCTGGCGCACCAGGCGCAGCACCGCCTGGTCCTCGCCGGGGGTGCAGTCCTCGAGCCAGAACGGGTCGTAGGGCTCGAGGGACTTCGCGAGCTTCGCCGCCTCGATCGGGGTCATGCGGTGGTGGCCGTCGTGCAGCAGGCGCAGCTCGGGGCCGAACTCGTCGCGCACTCCGGCGAAGACGGTCGGCAGGTGGCGGAGGTAGGCGGCGGTGTCCCAGGACTCCTCCGTCGGCCGCATCGTCGTGCCCCCTGCTCCCGCCGTCGCCCGCCCAGCCGGTTCGTATTCATACTTCCCACCGGGAGCGGCGTCGTGCACGCCGTAGATCTGGTCCAGCCCCGGCACGCCCGCCTGGATCCGCACCGCTCGGAAGCCGTCCTCGACGTAGCCGTGGATCGCCTCGTTGAGCTTCTCGATGGTGGTGCCGGAGGCGTGGGCGTAGGTGAGCAGGCCGCTGCGGGAGGCACCGCCGAGCAGCTTGTACAGCGGCTCCCCCGCCTTCTTCGCGGCGATGTCCCACAGGGCCATGTCGATCGCGGAGACTGCGCTCATCGTCACCGGTCCGCGGCGCCAGTAGGGGCTGCGGTAGAGGTACTGCCAGATCGATTCGATCTGGGATTCGTCGCGGCCGATGAGGGTGGGGGCGACGTGGTCGCGCAGGTAGGAGACCACCGAGAGCTCGCGCCCGTTCAGGGTGCCGTCACCGAGGCCCGTGATGCCGTCGCTGGTGGTGACCTTGACGGTCACGAAGTTCCGGCCAGGGCTGGTGACGTTGACGTCGATGCGATCGATGGCCATGCGGGGCTCCTCCGGGGCGAGGTGGCGACCTACGAGACCTCGATGCTGTTTTATATGATGGAACGCTTATTCTGTAGTTCGTGACGAGTCTAGGTGTGCCATGCGCACCGAGCAACATCTGCTCAGCCACGGAGAGAGGCACGAGATGACCACTTCTGCATCCGGCGCGGAGCCGACCGAGCCCCACGCTGCCTCCCCCGTCGGCAGCGTGGACAAGGCACTGATCCTGTTGGAGATCCTGGCCGCAGCCGGCCCCGAGGGTATGTCCCTGCGCGATATCGCCGAGGCCGGAGGGTTGAACAAGGCTTCGGTGCACCGCCTGCTGCGGGCGCTCATGCACCGTGGCTTCGCGGAGCAGTCAGCGAGCGACCAGCGCTACCGGCTGGGCACCACCCCGCTCGAGCTCGCCCATGCCTACGGTGCCGGCGAGAACCTGCCGACCCTGTTCGCGCCGGCGCTCGCGAGCATCTCCCAGCACTCCCAGGAGCTGGTGCACCTGGGGCAGATGGACGGCACCCGCGTGCTCTACCTCGACAAGGTCGAGCCCGAGCGCACGCTCCGGGTGTGGTCGCGGGTGGGCAGCCGAGCGCCGGCGGCTCGCACCGCGATGGGCCGGGCGATGCTCGCGGCCGACGGGGTCCGAGGGGACGCTCTTGCCGCGTACGCCCAGGCCACCGAGGTGGGGGCGGGCGAGACTGGGGCCGTGATCAGCCTGCAGCACCTCACCGAGGTGGTGGATCAGGCCGCGGCGCGCGGCTGGTCCACCGAGATCGAGGAGAACGAGGTGGGCATCGCCTGCGTGGGCGTGGCTCTGACCCGCACCGGCGGACGCTCGGTCGCGGTGAGCGTCACCGGGCCGCTCGAGCGGATGGGGGCGGCGCGGCGCAATGAGGTCGGCGCGCTGCTGCACGAGGAGCTTTCGCGCCTCGCCCCGGCCGGCTTCGAGCTCGCGCGCTGAGTGACGGACGAACGTCAGCCGGCGAGCGCGGCGTAGTCCTCACCGAGGCTCATGTACTCGCTGTCCCAGACGTCCATGCCAGGGATCGCTCCCCCGGTGACAGCACCGATGAGTCGGTCGAGGTACCACTCCCAGCCGGGCCCCACGTACTGGAGCATCTCGAGCGGCACCTCGTGATGACGCAGCGCGAGGCGGGTGCTGGCGCTGGCGTCATCGACCGCGTCGGCGTCGGCATCGGCGTCGGCGTCGGCGTCGGCCGAGTCAACCCCAGTGTCCGCGTCGGCGAGCTCGAGGGACAGCCGCCAGGTGCCCTCCATCGAGGCGCTGACCGTCAGCAGTCGGCCCGGCTCGCAGGCGTGGATCGTGTACTCGGAGGCGGACGCCTCCCCGGGCTCGGCAGTCATGGTGACCAGGACGGAGCCGCTCGCCGGGTCGCCGGTGTACGTCCCGTACCAGGTGGCGAGCAGCTCGGAGCGGCTCAGGTACTCCCAGATCCGGGCGGCAGGGGCGGCGACGGCGCGGGTGAGCACGAGGTCGCGGCCTGAGGTGTCGAGGGTTCCGGTGATGGGCATCTGCACTACTCGGGTCAGGCGAGCTGCTGGCGGTCAGGCGATCTCTTCGGGAACCGCCACTCTCGGCCGACGAGCCTTCGTCATCTCGAGCACGCCACCGACCACGCTGCCGATCACGAGCGCGACCAGCACGGTGATCAGGGTGGCCAGCAGCGGCAGCTGCGGCAGATCGACCCCCGCAAGCTCATACAGCAGCATCCCAAACATCCCGAACACGCTGATCAGCGCGCCGATGATCGCGGCCGCCGCCACCCCGATCTGCAGCGCCCGCACCCTGCCCGCGACGGCGACCAGGAAGCCGACGATCGCCACCAGGGCGACCGCTCCGATCACCACCGAGGAGAGCACCACCAGGGTCGAGGAGCTGATGCCGAGCATCGCGACCACGGTCTCGCCGGGCTCGCCGAGGCCGATCAGCACGCAGGCGACGATCCCGAGGACGATGGCGAGGGTGTTGCCATCCTCATGCACGATGACCAGCACCGCAGCGGCGATCGCGCACAGCAGCCCCAGCGTCAGCCCGATGCCGCTGAGCGTCTGCAACGGCCCCGGCCCGATGAAGAACGCCGCGATGGCGAGCAGCACGCCCAGCAGCAGGCTGACCCCCATCGCGAGCCCCGCCCCGCTCCAGGCCCGACGCGGACCGGCGATGATCCCGGCGGCCAGCGGGAACGCGATCGGGACGGACAGCAGCACGGCCATCAGCGCGGCGGCGACGAGCTCGAGAGGATCCAGGTCGAAGGACATGACCCCATCGTCCCCCTTCAGCGCCGCAATGGAGAAGGAATGCGCGAAACGGGCTCTCAGAGGGAGCCTCAGAGCGAGGCGTCAGCGGGGCGACTCAGCGCGGCGGCCCAGTGCGGCGCCTCAGAGCGGAGCTGCAGCGCGCATGGGTCGGCGTCGACTCTCCGCGAGATGCCAGGCCCACAGGAGCGACCCGACCACCACGTAGCCGAGCGCGACCACTGCCACCACGGTGAGGCTGCCGGTGATCAGCGGGGCGATCACCCCGGAGAGCAGGGCGTTCATGACCAGGGTGAAGAAGGTGCCCAGCGATGCTGCGGCCCCGCGCTGATGCGGGAACAGATCCAGGATCTCCAGCTGGATGGGGGCGAAGAACAGCGAGGCGGTGAAGGACATCAGCATCGGGCCCACCAGCACCGGCAGCAGGCTCACATCGAGCTGCCCGGAAGGATCCGGGAAAACCATCACCAGCACCAGGTTCAGCACGCTGGTCACCACCGTGCCGAGGTAGCCGAGCGTGATCAGCCGGGTGCGCTCCATCGCGTCGGCCGCCCGCCCCACCAGGTAGGACCCGGCCATCATGCCGATGATCAGCGGGCCGAAGAGCACCCAGAAGTCCTGCTCGCCGAGCCCCAGCAGCCGCACCACGATGATCGGGGCGGCGGCGACGAACACGAAGTGCGCCGCGAACCCGAAAGCGGTCGCGAGCGCAATCCGCACCATCGTCGGGGAGCGTCCCACCTCCCACAGGGCTCCGACCACGGAGCCCACCCGCAGCGGGATCCGGGCCGCCTTCGGCAGGGATTCGGGCATCAGCGCGGTCGCCACCATCACGGCCACCCCGTACAGGCCGACGCCCACGAACACCCAGCGCCAGTCGCCCAGCAGCAGCAGCCAGCCGCCGAGCATCGGGGCGATCACCGGGGAGAGCGCGAAGATCATCATCACCTGCGCCATCAGCCGCTGCGCCTCGGCGCCCGCGAAGAGATCCCGGATCACCACTCGCGAGACGATGGTGGCGGCGCCGGCGCTCATGCCCTGCAGCACCCGCAGCGCGATCAGCATGCCCATCCCCGAGGCGAAGACCGCGCCGAACATCGCCAGGATGTAGATCGCAAGCCCCACGAGCATCACCTTCTTGCGGCCCAGCGCGTCCGAGAGCGGGCCGTGGAACACGCTCATCACTGCGAAGGAGGCGAGGTAGACGCTGATCAGCTGCTGCAGCACCACGTCGGAGGCACCGAACTCCTCCCCGATCTGTGTGAACGCGGGGAAGACGGTGTTGATCGTGAACGGGCCCAGCATCCCCAGGGCGGCGAGGGTGAGGGTGATGCGGGCGCCGGCCGTGCGGCGGCGGGGAGGGATGGTCGCGGGGTCGGCCGCCTCGGGGGTGGTCACGCCGGCGAGTCTATGACCAGGCGCTTTCGCCCCGTTTTCCTGTCCACACCGGGCCGGAGGCACGCTCCTCGCCGGGGTGCGGCGCTCGCCTCAGGCGACCGACGGGCGGGCGCTCAGGGCGCCAGGGTGTCCAGCGTGCTCAGGGTGCCCCGGGGGATCAGCCGCGGCACCTCATGAGCCACGCGCACCGGGGTGCCCGGAGCCGCGAGCAGGGTCTGCGCAGTGCGGGCGAGGTCCACGCCGAGCTGGTGGGGATGGTGCTCGAGCACCGCCAGCGGCGGCTCATGGGTCTGACAGGCTGGCGAGTCGTCCCAGGCCACGATCGAGAGGTCCTCGGGCACCCGCAGCCCGGCCGCGGCCGCCCAGTGGGCGCCGGCGATCGCCATCGCGTCGTTGTCGTAGACGATCACGGTGGGGCGCTGCGGGTCAGCCAGCAGGGCCTGGGTCGCGGCGGTGCCGCTGTCGGCCCCGTAGTCGCCTTCGGCGAAGAGCGTGGGCAGGCCGCGGGCGTGCACGAACTCCCAATATGCCTCGCACCGCCAGCGGCTGTGCAGCAGGTGGGAGGGGCCGCCGACGTGGCCGATGGCCCGGTGGCCCCGCCCGTGCAGGTCCTCCAGGACACGTTGCATGGTGCCGGCGTTGTCGACGGTCACGGCGGAGAACTCGCCCTGGCGCTGATCGCCGATCACCACGAAGGGAAGGTCGAGCGTATGAGCCTGCTGGAGGCGGTCATCATCGTCCAGGAGGTCCTTGAGGATCAGCAGGTCGACCATGTCGCGCTCGGCCCAGCGCCGTACCGTCTCGATCTCCTCCCCGGGGCTGCCGGCGACGTGACTGAGCACGGTGTGGCCCTGGGAGACCGCGGTGTCCTCGAGGCCATGCAGGACCTGGGTGTAGAACCGTTCCGAGCGTGCGGACCAGACGGTCTCGGGGATCGTGATCCCGATGGTGGCCATGGATACCCTTCCCCGCTTCCTCAGGTGTCGCGGGCACGGGCCCGTGCCACCAGGTCGTTGGCGCTCAGAAGCACATCATCGGCCAGGAAGGCCCTCGGGTCCACCGTGGCGGAGGTGCGCACATGGAAGCGGGTACTCTCCCCGGCCAGCAGGGTCACCAGCTGGCGGTCCACCGTGGCGGCGGGGTCGACCTTGTCCGCCAGCACGCACAGGTCGCGCACGGTCGAAGCGGCCTCCACGAGGATCTCGACCCCGTCCGAGACCGGCTGTGCAGTGGCGGTGACCGCGTCACCGACCAGGGCGGAGTCCCGGTCCTCTGCGAAGGGGTGCACCGTGCGCACGACTTCGCCGTCCCCGTCGGTCCCCGCCAGCTCGACCAGCAGCACCTCGTCGGCAGCGTCCGTGGCGGTCGCGAGCTCTGCAGGCACGGGCAGCGTGGCCGCTGAGCGAGCGGGAACCTGCGCGTCGAGCGTGGCCTCGGCGAGGACAGTGCCGTCGTGGCGCTGTCGGCGCAGGTGCAAGGTTCCGCTCAGGGGCTCGTCGGTGTCGTTGCCGAGGCTGATCGCGGGGCTGGCCTCGCGGGGCTGGATGCTCAGCAGCACCGGCTCGTACACCTCGCGCAGCGCGTACCAGAGCAGCTTGCGGCGTCGGTCGCCATCCACCGCGGCCCAGGAGGTCACCGGCCAGCAGTCGTTCAGCTGCCACACGATGGTGCCGGCGCATACCGGCCAGTGGGAGCGGTAGTGGCCGATCCCGCTGATCAGCGCGCGGGCCTGGTTGAGCTGGGTCGCGAAGTGGAAGTCGTCGAAGCCCTCGACCGGTGGCAGGTGCGGGGCCATGCCGCGGCGCAGCTTGTCCTGTCCGCCCACGGCCTTCTGGTGGGAGAGCATCGTCTCGGAATCCTCGTCCAGGGGCCGCTCTGTGATCGCGCGGGCGATCGTCGCGTAGTTCGCCGGGCCCTGGTAGCCGAACTCGGCGGAGAACCGCGGGATGGTGTCCCGGTAGCGGGTGTAGTCGTTGTCCTCCTCGGAGGCCCAGGCCACCCAGTTGTGCACGGTGCCGTGGTCGGGGTTGCGGGGATCTTCGGGCAGTGGCCGCGAATAGGGGCTGGTGGGGGTGTAGCTGCGTGTGGGGTCGAGCTCAGCCAGCAGCGAGGGGAACAGCTCGGTGTAGTAGCCGAGCCCCCAGCCGGCGCCCTCGGGGATGTGCTCCTGCCAGCCCCAGTGGTAGTAGCCCTCGACGTTCTCGTTGCTGCCGTTCCAGTGGACCAGCGCCGGATGCCACGCCAGGCGCACGATGTGCTCGCGGGCTTCGGCCTCGAACTCGCTGCGCAGCGGCTCGAGCTCGGAGTAGGCGGCGCAGGCGGTGGTGAAGTCCTGCCACACCATGATCCCCAGTTCGTCACACAGCTCGTAGAGCAGCTCCGATTCGTAGAGCCCGCCGCCCCAGATCCGCAGGGTGTTCATCCCTGCCTCGAGCGCGTCGGTGACGCTCGCGCGGTAGTCCTGCGCGGTCAGGCGCACCGGGAAGCAGTCGTCGGGGATCCAGTTCGCACCCTTGGCGAAGATCGGGCGATCGTTGACCACGATCGTGAAGGAGGTGCCGATCTCGTCGGGCTCCTCGAGGACGCCGGCGGTACGGAAGCCGATCCGGTGCTCGCGCGCATCGCGCACCCGGTGCTCGGCGTCCCGCAGCTCGATCGCCACGGTGTACAGGGGCTGGTCGCCGTAACCGCGCGGCCACCACAGCTGCGGGTCCGCGGCCGACAGCCGCAGGTCGAGCTCGTCCTGCGCATCGGAGCGAGAGAGCTCATCGATCTGCTTCCCGGCAGGGTCCAGCAGTCTCGCCGAGACGGTCACCGCGGACTCGTCCAGCAGATCCGCACGCTCGATCAGGACCGTGAGGTCGACGAGCCCGCGCGCGCCAGCACCAGGCTCGACGGTGATCTGCGGGCGCACCTCGGCCAGGCGCGCCCCGGACCATTCCTCGAGGCCGATCGGGCCGGCGATCCCGCTGGTGACCAGCACCGGTCCCCAGTCCCAGCCGAAGTTGCAGGCCATCTTGCGGATCGCGTTGTAGGGCAGGTCGTTGCCGGTCACCGGCATCTTCCCGAGCACCCGCTCGTTCTCGCGGGCGGTGCGCAGCGGGGAGGCGAACCGGATCTCGAGCTGGTTCTCGCCCTCGATCAGCGCGTCGGTGACGTCGAAGCGCCAGGAGCGGTGCTGGTTCTGCGCCTCGGCGATGCGCGTGCCGTTCAGGACGACCGTGGCGGCGGTGTCGAGGGAGGCGGCGACCAGGTCCACCCGCTCGGCGCCGGTGGGTGCCCAGTCGAAGCGGGTCGCGTAGGTGACATCGCATTCGCCGGTCCACTGCAGGTCGTGCTCGTGGCGGTCCAGGTACGGATCCTCGATCAGCCCGGCGGCGTGGAGGTCGGTGATCAGGGTGCCGGGCACGGTGGCCGGCACCTCGCGCACCGCGAAGGGCGCGGGACCGTCGGTGATGCTCAGACGCCAGCCCTCGTGCAGGGGCCGACGGCTGGGGGTGCTGGTCAGGGTCACGGGGTCTCCTTCGCGAGGGCCAGATGGTCGGGCATGGGGACGCCGCGGCGCTGGGCCTCGGCGAGGAAGCGCGGGTTGTTCCCCGGTTCAGGGGCGGCGAGCAGCAGCTGCCGGGTGAACTCCGCTTGAGGGTTCAGGATGACATCGTCGGCCGGGCCGCGCTCGACGACCTCGCCGCGGTACATCACCAGGATCTCGTCGGAGAAGTGCCGGGCGGTGGCCAGGTCATGGGTGATGTAGAGCATCGCGAGGTTCTCCTCGCGCTGCAGCCGCGCCAGCAGGTTCAGCACTCCGAGGCGGATGGACACGTCGAGCATCGAGACCGGCTCGTCGGCGATCAGCACCGTCGGCTCCGGGGCGAGCGCGCGGGCGATCGCCACCCGCTGGCGCTGCCCGCCGGAGAGCTCGTGGGGGCTGCGGTCGATGAAGCTCTCGGCGGGGCTGAGGTTGACCCGCTCGAGCAGCTCGCACACCTTCTGCCGCACGTTCGCGCGGGTGGCCTTGCCGTGCAGCAGCAGGGGTCGCTCGATGTGGTGGCCGATGGTGTGGAAGGGGTTCAGCGAGGCGAAGGGATCCTGGAACACCATCTGCACGTGGTCGCGGTAGTGGGCCAGGCCCTTGCCGCGGGTGCCGATCGGCTGCCCGTCCAGGGTGATGGTGCCCGAGGTGGGCTTCTCGAGCTGGACGAGGATCTTCGCGATGGTGGACTTGCCGGAGCCGGACTGGCCCACCAGCGCCACGGTGCGGCCGGGCTGCAGCTCGAGGTCCACCCCCTTGACGGCCTGGAGGGTGGTGAAGCGGGCCCCGCTGCGCAGCCGGTAGGACTTGTGCAGGTCGGTGACGGTCAGCGTGGTCATGCGGTGGCCTCCTGGTCGGCGTGCTGCTCTCCGCCGAAGCCGGCGCGCACGAAGTCCCCGGCCTCGCCGGTCAGGGAGGGGAAGGAGCCCAGCAGGCGCCGGGTGTAGGGATCCCTGGGCTCGAAGTAGAGGTTCTCGGCGGTGTCGATCTCGACGATCCGTCCCGCCTTCATCACCGCGATCCGGTCGGAGATCTCCAGCAGCATCGGCAGGTCGTGGGTGATGAACACGACCGCGAAGCCGAGCTCCTTGCGCAGCCGCAGCACCTCCTGGAGGATCTCGCGCTGGACCACCACATCCAGTGCGGTGGTGGGCTCGTCCATGATCATCAGCTGCGGGTCCAGCGCGAGCGCCATCGCGATCATCACGCGCTGGCGCATGCCTCCGGAGAGCTCGTGGGGGTAGGCATCGATGCGGCCGCGGTCCACCCCCACCAGCTCCAGCAGCTCCTCGCCGCGGTGGCGGCGCTCGGCCCGTTCCATCTGGGGCCGGTGCGTGATGAGCACATCGGCGAGCTGGGTGCGGATGCTGAGCACGGGGTTCAGGGAGTTCATCGCCCCCTGGAACACCATCGCGACCTTCGACCAGCGGAAGGCGCGCAGCGCGGGCCCCTTCAAGGCCAGCACGTCCACGTCGGAGCCGTTCACGCGGTCATGGAAGGTGACCGAGCCGCTGGTGATGCGGGCGGGCGGGCGATGGAGCTGGTTCAGTCCGTAGGCGAGGGTGGTCTTGCCGCAGCCGGACTCCCCCGCCAGGCCCAGGATCTCTCCGCGGCGCAGGATGAATGAGGCGTCCTTGACAGCATGGACCCCCTCGCCGACCTCGTAGACGATGTTGAGGTCGCGCACGCTCAGCACGGGCTCCTCGAGCACCGGGGAGACGTCGCCGCCGGTGCGCCCCTCCTCGAGCGAGCTGTCCAGGACGGGGTCGCCGATCTCGCCGCGCGCGATCGCGGAGGCGGTCTCGACATTCGGATCCGGTTCGTGGGCGGGGTGGTCCGGGGGGACGGGCCCGGTCATCGGGGTGCTCATACGAGGACCTCCTTCGTCGTGGCCTCGGAGTCGTCGGCGTTCTCGGCCTTGCGGACGCTGCGCGCGGCCTTGGGGGCGGTGCGCAGGCGCGGGTTGATGATGCCGTCGATGGAGAAGTTGATCAGGGACAGCCCGCAGCCCAGCAGCGCGATCATCAGACCCGGCGGGACGAACCACCACCAGCCGCCCAGGGTGAGGGCCTGGCCGTTCTGGGCGTAGAACAGCATCGAGCCCCAGGTCTGGGTGCCCACCACGCCGAGACCGATGAAGCTCAGGCCCGCTTCGCCGAGGATCGCGGTGATCAGGGCGAACACGAAGCCGCTGGACATCACCGGCAGCAGGTTCGGCAGGATCTCCACGGCGATGATGCGGAGGGGCTTCTCCCCGGCGATCTTCGCGGCCTGCACATAGTCACGGGTGCGGATCGAGAGGGTCTGCGAGCGCAGCACTCGGGCCGCGGCGGCCCAGGAGGTGATCGCGAGGATCACGGCGATCAGCAGCAGGCCTCGCTGCTGGACGTAGGAGCCGATCACGATCATCAGCGGCAGGCCCGGCAGGATCAGCACGACATTGGTGAACAGGGAGAACCCCTCGTCGATCCAGCCGCCGAGATAGCCGCCGAGGATCCCGAAGAAGGCGGAGAGGAACAGCGCCAGGACCGCGACGATGATGCCCACCAGCAGGGAGCCACGGGTGGCCCAGGCGAGCTGTGCCAGCACGTCCTGCCCGGTCTGGGTGGTGCCCAGCAGGTGCTCGGCCGACGGCGGAGACATGCCCACGCTGGAGATGGCCAGCGGATCGGCGACGACGAGCGGGGCGATCAGCCCGAACAGGGTGATCGCGACGACCAGTCCTGCCCCGATCACGAGTGAGGGGGTGGCGTTGCGGCGCAGGGAGGCGCGGAAGCGGGCGCCACGGGAAGCGGGGGTGTCGATCATGGGAGCTCCTCAGCCTCGCGCTCGGGTGCGGGGGTCGATGACGCCGTACAGCAGGTCCACCACGAGGTTCGCCGCGAGCACGGCCACCGTGATGATCAGGAACATTCCCTGCATGAGCGCGTAGTCGTTGTTCTGCACGGCCTGCAGCATGGTGAAGCCGACCCCTGGATAGGAGAAGACGGTCTCGACCACGATCGAGCCGGAGACCACGAAGCCCAGCGAGATCGCGAAGCCGGAGACGCTGGGGAGCATCGCGTTGCGGGCGGCGTACATGAGCATCACGCGGCGCGGAGAGAGTCCCTTCGCCTCGGCGGTGAGGATGTAGTCCTCGCTGAGGGTGGAGACCATCATGTTGCGCATCCCCAGCAGCCAGCCGCCCAGCGAGGACAGCACGATCGTCAGCGCCGGCAGGAACCCGTAGTAGAGGGCGTTGGAGATGAAGGGGTAGTCGAAGGCCGGGCGCACCAGGGTGTAGTCGTAGCCGCCGGAGATCGGGAACATCCCCAGGTTCACCGACAGCACGTAGATGAACAGCAGCGCGAGCCAGAAGTAGGGCACGGCCTGCAGGATCGTGGTGGCGGGGATCAGTGAGTCGAGCCAGGTCCCGCGCTTCCATCCCGCCAGGGTGCCCAGCGCCATCCCCAGGATGAAGGTGAAGGTGGTCGCCAGGCCCACCAGCACCAGGGTCCACGGCAGGGACTGGCCCACCACCTGGGAGACGGGGGTCGGGAAGTAGGTCACCGAGACCCCGAGATCTCCGGAGAGCAGACCGCCGAGGTAGGCGAAGTACTCCTCGAACAGCGATCGGTCCGTATCCGCTCCGAGCATCACCTCGATCGCTCTGCGGGTCTCAGGGGATACCGGTCCGCGCAGCGCGAGCTTCGCGAGGACGGCGTCCACCGGGCTCCCCGGCAGGGCGCGGGGGATGAAGAAGTTGAGGGTCACTGCGGCCCAGAGAGCCACCAGGTAGAACCCGATCTTGCGCAGGAGGTGCACTGCCTCGAGATCCTTTCGTCGCCCGGGCCGCGCCGCCTGGACCGCCGGTGTCCGGGCGGGGTGGGCGGCGCGGGCCGGTGGGTCAGCTGGCGGGGGTGATGGCCTTGAGGACCATGGAGTTGTCCGGCGCCGCCCAGGCCATCGGGTAGGCGAAGAGGTTCTCCTGGGTGGGCCAGCCGGTGACCCTCGAGGAGTTGTACTCCGTCAGGCTCGAGCCGATCATCACCGGGATCGCCGGCATCACTTCGGCCAGCCGCTGCTGGATCAGGAAGTAGTGCCCCTTCTTGACCTCGGGATCGTCGGTCGCCGCAGCGGCATCGAGTGCGGCGTCGACCTCGGGATCCGAGAAGCGGGTGACGTTGTGGTACGGGTTGCCGTTCTCGCCGACGGGGACCGTGTTGTCGGTGGAGAAGTGGTTGCGGTACGGGTAGTACGGGTCCGGGGCGGGACCCTGGCCGACGGAGTCGATGACCAGCTGATAGGTGCCGCGCGCCTTGGCGTCGTTCCACTCGTTGACCGAGACCTGCTGGGGGATCAGCTCGATGCCGATCTCCTTGTACTGCGCGGCGAGCGTGTCCAGCGCGGTGACGAAGTCGGACCAGCCGGTGGGGCAGGAGACCGTCATCGAGACCCGAACGTCGCCCTTGGCGTACACCCCGTCGGAGCCGAGCGCGTAGCCGGCGTCCTCGAGGATCTTCTTGGCCTCGTCGGGCTGGGCGTTCCAGGGAGCGTTCTCGATCGAGGGATCGATGAAGTCGGCGTCGCGCTCAGGCAGGCCGAAGGAGGGCGAGATGTCCGCGCCGAGGTCGAAGAAGGCCAGCTTGGAGAGCTGCTCGCGGTCCATCCCGTAGTAGAGGGCCTTGCGCACGGCGACGTCGGTCTGAGGTCCCTCGCAGCCCAGCTCCGGGTTGGAGGCGGCCATGAGCGCCATCTGGGAGATGCCGGTGTTGGTGAACGAGAGGTCGGGGTTGGCGGCCACGTGCTCTTCGAGGTTCGGGATCGCGGAGGACATGTAGTCGATCTCGCCGGCCAGCCACATGTCGGTCGCGGACTGGTTGCCCGAGATGGCGATCGCGCGGATCCCGCCGATGGCGGGCTTGCCCTCGTCCCAGTGCTTGTCGTTGGCCAGCAGCAGGTAGGACTCGGGGGTGAAGTCATCCAGAGCGAAGGGGCCGGTGCCCACCGGTTCCGGGTTCGCGTAGGTCGCCAGATCATCGACGTCCGCGAAGAGGTGCTCGGGGATGATCCAGGTGCGGGCCAGGGCGTTGGGACCCTCGGTGAAGGACGGCTCGGCGTATGTGATCTCGACAGTGGTGTCGTCGATCGCCTCGGCCGACGGGGCGGTGCCCGCGGCGTTGAGCGCTTCAGTGTCGAGGATCTTGGTGAAGGTGAAGGCGACATCCTTCGCGGTGAAGGGGGTGTCGTCGGCCCAGACCGCGCCGGCGCGGGTGGTCACGGTCAGGACGGTGCCGTCCTCGTTCCAGGCGTAGCTCTCGCCCAGCAGCGGGACGGGCTCCTGATCGATGGGCTCGAGGGGGTTGAAGTAGAACAGCGTCTCGTAGATCAGGCCCTGGATCAGGGAGATCACCGAGGGTGAATGCGGGTTGAAGTTCTCGGCCAGGCCGGTGTTGGCGGTGGTGGTGATGATCGGTCGCTCCTCCGCCCCACCGCCTCCGCCGTTCTCGAGGTTGGAGCTCGTGCTGCACGCCGCGAGTGCGACGGGGGCCGCGCCGAGCGCGGTGAGCTTGTACAGGTCTCGACGACTGAGGTGCATCGTTGCTCTCCTTGTCACGCATCAGTGCGTGCCGGGTCGATCGCTCCGAGGAGATTTCTTCATTACGTTAATGAAGTATCGGTATTGTGGAGACCTCGGTCACGATCCGTCAAGTGGCGGGGGCATCCGGAGCAGGCAACGGAATGATCACGATGCGGTGCGACCCGCCGTCGCCGCCCGGGTGCGAGACTGACGCGAGATTGACGCAAGACCATCTCGAGACCATCTCGAGAACAGCTCGAGAGCAGCACAGGACGAGCTCGGGAGCAGCTCGAGACCATCCCAGGACCGGAAGACAGGAGGCGGTGATGAGCGTGATCGGAGAGCGCAGAGCCTCCACCACCGACGCCGCGATCCTCGAGCTGGTGCGCCGCCGCTCGGAGACCAGCCGGGTGGAGATCTCACGGGAGCTCGGGGTGACCCCGGCGACCGTCACCTATGCCGTCAAGCGTCTGCTCGCGGCGGAGCTGCTGGTGGAGAGCGGTTTCGCTCGGTCCAACGGCGGCAAGCGCGCTTCCCTGCTGCGGCTGAACGACCAGGCGCGATGGGCGATCGGCTGCACCATCGATGCCGACCGCCTCTCCCTGGCGGGGGTGGATCTCGCCGGTGGGCTGCGCGCCCGGATCGCGGTTCCGCTGGGCTCCGCCTCCGATGCGGAGGAGGTGGGCACTGCGCTGCGCCGGGCGCTGTCCATGATCCGGCCCGAGGCCGAGGCGCACTCCGCCACCGGGATCGGTTTCGCGATCCCCTATGGGCTCGACGGGCGTGGTCCGGCCCTGGTGCGCACGATCTCGGAGGGCCTGGACATCCCTTCGATCAGTGCGAACGCACCGACCTGCGCCGCGCTCGGCAGCTTCTGGAGCGGAGAGCAGCCCGAGAGCGGGCTGTGCGCGACGGTGCACATGGATGCGGGGCTGGGGCTGTCGATCCTGCTGGATGGCCGGCCGCTGCAGCCCGGCTCGGGCAGCTCCGCCACCCTCGATCATGTGGGCATCGATCCCGACGGGGCGCCCTGCGAGTGCGGCGGCCGCGGCTGCCTCCATCAGTACGCCTCGGCCCGCGCGATCATCGAGTGCGCCGTGCGCACCGGCAGCCTGGCGCAGGACCTCGAGCTGCGGCTGACTCCGGCCTCCCTGAGCAGCGACGTGGTGCTGATCGCCCTGGCCGCCGCTCGCGGGGAGCCTCGAGCGCGTGAGGTGTTCGTGGCAGCGATCTCCGCGCTCGCCCAGGCGGTCTGGTCCGCGACCAGCGCCCTGGGGATCCGCGCGGTGGTGCTCTCCGGACCAGGGGTGCAGGTCGCCCCGGTGCTGGTCGAAGAGGTGATGGACGAGCTGCTCACTGCCCGGGCCCGCAACCTCGGCGGGGAGATGACCGTGGCGGTCTCCCAGGTCCAGCCCCATCCCTGCGCTGTCGGCGCAGCGGTGCTCGCACTGCAGACGTTCATGACCCCGGGACGGGCCTCCCGCAGCGGCCCGGCCCGCGAGCTCTCCCACGCCGGGCCGGGCGCCTGAGCGCACCGCTCCTGCCCGCACCGCTCCTGCCCGCTCGGCGAAAGAGAGCTCGACGCCTGCGCTCCTGTGGGGTGGCGCCGGCGCTCCTGCGGGGTGGCGCCTGCGCTACTGCGGGGTGGCGCCTGCGCTCCTGCGGGGTGGCGCCTGCGCTCCTGCGGGGTGGCGCCTGCGCTCCTGCGGGGTCACCCCCGATGCGCCCACAGGTCGCGCAGCAGGGCGATCTCGGCGAGGTGGTGGATGAGCTCTCGGCTGATGTGGGCGACGAGGGTGGCGCGGGAGTATTCGGCCCACGGCCCCTCCGCCTCGCCCACGGCGACCTGGAGGTCCTCCGCGTCCCAGGCCCGCACGCCGGCGATCCAGCGCTCGTACTCCGCGTCGAACTGGGCCAGAGCCTCCGTCGCTGTCGCGGCATAGTCCCAGCTCATGTAGTCCGCGGACGGGCCACCGTGGTGGTCGTGGCTGCGCATCGCGAGCAGGGCGACGATGATGTGCCCCAGCCGCCAGGCGATCGTGGTCAACGGCGCGGGGTCAGGCTCTGGGAACTCGAAGTCGATGACCATCGCCCCGGAGCCGCCCTGCATCGAGGTGGGCGGGAGCTCTCCGTCGGCTGCGCGCGGGTGCACGGTCCAGGCCCGGCCGGCGCCGGAGGGGTCGTAGAAGTACTCCTCGTCCGAGAGGCCCTCGAGGCGAGGACGCAGGTGCTCGCGGGCGTGGAGCTCGATCTGGTCGAGCAGGACGGTGGGCAGGTCGCCGCCGATGCCGCGGGGCTGGTCGGTCTGAGTGATGTCGGGGCTGGTCATGAGGGTTCTCCTGTGAGGGTTGGAGCAGGGAGGCGGCGCCGGCGGGCGACGCGAGGGAGCGGGAGGGGTCACCAGCCGGCGGGCGGCCAGCCCTCCCCTGCGGCGAGCGCGTTGAGCTCGTAGGCGGTCTTGCCGTCGATGCTCTCCCGCAGGATGTCCGCATGGCCGGCGTGGCGGGCGTTCTCCTCGATCAGGTGCAGGGCGTACCACCGCAGGCTCCACGTCGTGCGCCCCTCGAACCAGGGTTGGTCGGGGACGGGACCCCTGGTCTCCAGATCGACCTCACGGATCGCGGCGGCGAGCCCCGCACCGGCCTGTTGGAGCTGCTCGATCAGCGAGTCGGCGGTGTCCTTCTCGCGCAGCGCCTCGGAGGAGATGGTGCCCTCGGCCATGAGCTGATCCAGGGTGCTGGCGGGCGCCGGGGGCGCGTCCGGCGCGGCGTGGAAGGACTCTGCCGCACGCTCGGAGATCAGCAGCACGTGCCGTGCCAGGGCGCCCAAGCTCATCTCGGAGGCGCTGGGGATCTGGGCGAGCTGTTCCCGGTCGAGCCTGTGGAGGGCCGTGGCGATCTGGTCGATCTGCTGCTGGGCGAAGGTGGCGAGGCTGTCGCGCTCGTCGGTGGTCTCTGCGGTGAGGAAAGGCATCGTGCTCTCATCTCTCGTCTGCTTGGGGCCGGGACACGGTGTTCTGCGACCCTCCGGTGGTTCGAGACCCACTCTTCGCCCCCGTGCGGACAAGTGCTGTCCGCGAAGTCACCCGGCTGCCTCGATAGCACCCACTAGGATGCTGGTCATGGCCTCCGTCACAGCACGCTACCGACAGATCGTCGAGGTGCTGGCGCGCAACGGCCTCTCTGCCCTCGCTGCCCAGATCGGTCTGCGCGATCACCTTCCGCAGGCGCTGCGCCACCATCACGCGGAGGAGCGTCTGCCCATGGGGCCGGAGCGCCTGCGCACCGCTCTGGAAGAGCTCGGCCCCACCTTCGTCAAGCTCGGCCAGATGCTGTCGACCCGCAGCGATCTGCTGCCAGCGGACTACATCGCCGAGCTGACCAAGCTCCAGGACTCCGCCACCCCGGTTCCCTACGAGGCCATCGCTGCCTCGATCCGTCGCGAGCTGGGCGCCGACCCGCATGAGCTGTACCCGAGCTTCGAGGAGACACCCCTGGCCACCGCCTCCATCGGCCAGGCCCACCGGGCCCGCCTGCATGACGGCACCGAGGTGATCGTCAAGGTGCGCAAGCCCGGGGTCACCGCCGAGGTCAGGGCAGATCTGGACGTCATGAAGCAGCTGGCCTCCCTGGCCGCCCGCGAATGGGAACTGGCGCGCGATGTGGACATCGAGGCCCTGGTCGAGGCCTTCGACCGGATGATGCTCGGGGAGCTCGATTACCGCACCGAGTCCGCGAACGCCGAGCAGTTCCGCCAGAACCTGGCCGACAACCCCGCCGTACGGATCCCACTCGTGGTCGAGGAGCTGACGACCTCCGAGGTGCTCACCGAGGAACTCGTGACCGGTCGGAACATCACCGATTCCGCGGGACTGGAGGCCGCCGGAGTGGACCGTCGGGCGCTCGCGCACACCGCCACCGACGCCCTGATCCGGATGGTGCTCGTCGACGGGTTCTTCCACGCTGACCCGCACCCGGGCAACCTCTTCGTCGCCGCGGACTCCACGATCTGGCTCATCGACTTCGGGATGGTCGGCCGGCTCAACCCCGCGGCCCGTGAGGATCTGCTGTGGCTGCTGCTGGCGATGTCTCGTCATGATGAGGAGGCCATAGTCGCCTCGCTGCTGAGGCTGGCGCCCCCGCGCCGAGGGATCGACCGTCGGCGCCTCACCCGGGACGTGGGGGCCCTGGTCGAGTCGATCTCCGGGCATCCGCTGGCCGAGGTGTCGGTCTCACGGGTCGTCGAACAGATCTATGCGCTGTTGCGCCACCACCGATTGCAGCTGCCCGCCGAGGTGTCCTCCATGCTGCGGATGCTGGTGCTCACCGAGTCCACCGCCGTGGTGCTGGACCCCGACTTCCACCTGGGAACGGTGCTCCAGAGCGTGATGCCGGTGGCGCTCGTCGAGCTGCTCAGCCCGGAGGCGCTCCTGCGACGGGCCAGCTCCGCCGGGATGCAGGCGCTCCGCGTCGGGCACGAGCTGCCGGGCCGCGCGGCACGGCTGCTGGACGACTACGAGGCCCACGGCATCGACATCGGCATCCATGCCGAGGACCTCGACCGGGCCATCTCCCGCCTGGAGGGCACCGCCGACAGGCTGATCGTGGGAATGACCCTCAGCGCCCTGCTGGTGGGCATCGGCAGCTTCATCTCCGCCGCCCCTGGACGACCCTCGCAGCTGCGCGGCCCCGCGCTGCTCGGCGTCGGCGGAGCAGCCGCACTGCTGGGCACGTACCTCGCCGCGAGCGGCGGCCCCGCGCGACGGGCTGGCCGCTTCGTGCACCGCACCTTCACCCGGCGCTGATCACCCCTGCGGACAGGTCCTGTCCGCGAAGTCAGTCATGCTGTGTGCATGAGCGATGTGACCACGAGGGCGCTGCGACTGCTGGCCCTGCTGCAGTCGAGATCGGTGTGGACCGGGCCGGAGCTCGCCGCGGAGATGGCCGTGACCACGCGGACGGTGCGGCGCGATGTGGATCGGCTGCGGGAGCTGGGCTATCCGGTGCTCACCTCGGCCGGGCACGGCGGCGGCTACCAGCTCGGCGCGGGCCGAGCGCTGCCGCCCCTGCTGCTGAGCTCGAGCGAAGCGGTCGCGGTGGCGGTGGGACTGCGACTGGCGGCGTCCTCCGGGGTGGACGGCCTGGACGAGGAAGCACTCCGGGCCCTCGCCGCCCTGGACCGGATCCTCCCGGCGCCGGTGCGGGCGGAGGTGGGCGCGATCAGCGAGGCGATGGGGGTGATCACCCGGCCAGCCGCCGGTATCCGCTCCGAGGTGCTGATGACCCTGGCCACCGCGGTGCGGGACGGGGTGCGGGTGCGGGTGGACTACGAGCGGGCCGACGGCGAGCGCGCCGAGCGCCGGCTCGAACCGCACCGGGTGCTGTCCATGGAAGGGCGGTGGTACCTCTTCGCCTGGGACCTGGACCGCGAGGACTGGCGCACCTTCCGGCTGGACCGCATGCACGCGGTGCACACCTCGACCTTCGCCATCACCCCGCGAGCGACCCCGGATATCGAGGCGGTGGTGCGGGAGTCGATCACCGTGGGCGGGTATCCGAGGTCGACGACGGTGCGGATCCTGGCCCCGTACGAGCAGGTCGCGCCGCACGTCCCGGCGAGGTCCGGAACGGTCACGGCCGACGGGCCGGATGCCTGCATCCTCCGCGCGGGCGCCGATGAGCTGCACTGGGTGGCGATGTACCTGGCGTGGATCGGCGCCCCGATCGAGGTGATCGACCCGCCCGAGCTGCTCGAGGTGATCGCCTCCCTGCGCGACTGGACGGGCACGGTCCGGAAGGCGCCAGAGGAGGGGCGGGGCGTGTCGGATCCGGGGCGATGAGCCGTTCCCTCCGGGGGACCGTCGGCCTATGCTGAGCGGCAGAGCTCCGGGGCGGGCGGAATGGGCCGTCGTCCCCCTGCTGGAACGGACACTCACTCTCCATGGCTGCTCACCGCCGACCACTCGCCCTGCTCAGCGCGCTCCTGCTCGCCCTGGTGCTGGCGGCGTGCAGCGGCGCCGCTCCCCCGCCGGAGCCCGAACCTCCCGAGCCCCCGAGCGCCGGCAGCGACCTCCCGGGTCACCAGGTGCCCTCGGTCGATGCCGATGCCCCGGTCCCCTCCGAGGGCGAGCCCGGGGCGCACGTCGATGGCAGCGGGGAGGGGGCGCCGCTCACGGCCACCACGATCACCGGGGTCTGGCCTGATCAGAGCTGGCAGATCGAGGAGCTCGAGGGTGATGCGTGCGCCGGCCGGGCACCGCAGATCTCCCGCTGGGTGCTGGGCAAGAACTATTTCGGCTGCGGCGCGGAGGAGGATCTGCTGATCGCCTGCAAGCAGGTGCAGGGCGACGAGGCGCTCTGCGTGCGTGACCCGCTGGAGAAGACGGCCGTGCGCATCCACTCCCCCGCGATCGACGGGTTCACGGCACCGTCCCCCGAGGCGCCGCTGCCGCTGATGGTGATCCTGGCAGACGGCACCACCTGCACCCCCGTCGCCCGCGACGGCATCGATCATCATGCCGGGCGACAGAGCTGGCTGTACTGCGGCGAGAACGCCGCCCTGCTGCTGGACATCTCGACCGCGAGCTACTACTTCGACCCCAGTGGCAAGGTGTGGACGGCCGACCTCGGAGTGGGCGGCGCCGAGCCGACCACGGTCGAGGTCCGGGAGATCATCTACGCCGGCACGCCCGAGGACGTCGAGGCACAGGGCTTCCAGGCCGGCTGAGCCTTTCGGCGGCGGGCCACCGTCAGACCAGCAGCAGGCCCAGCGCGGCGACGACGGTGAGCACCAGGATCAGGTTCTCGAACACCTTCTGGGGGATCCGACGGGCCACCTTCGCGCCGGCGTAGGCGCCGATCAGCACCACGGGGATCAGCATCGCGTCCATCACGAGGGTGTCCCGGCTGATCAGGCCCAGCCCCGCGGAGAACGGCACCTTGAAGAGGTTCACGATCGCGAAGTACCAGGCAGAGGTGCCGAGGAAGGTCAGCACCGGCATCCGCATCGCGTAGAAGTACAGGGACATCACGGGCCCAGCGGCGTTGGCGACCATGGTGGTGAAGCCGCCGAGCAGGCCGTAGCCGATGCCCTGCACGGCCGCGGCGGTACCGGGCTGTGACCCGGCCGCGGCGGCGCGGGTGGGCGGCAGCTCCTTGCCCGCGGCGGTACCGGCGGCCTCGCGGCGCTGAGCGAGCACGCGACGGCTCACGGTGACGATCATCAGCACCAGCAGGATGATGCCGATGGTCAGGCGCACCCCGTCCCCGTCGACCCGGGCGAAGTAGAACGCACCGATCACCACTCCGACCATGGCGCTGGGCAGCAGCCTGATCAGGGTGCGCCAGTCCGGTTCGCGCCGGTACACCCACAGCGCGGTCATATCGCCGACGATCAGCAGGAGGAGCAGCGCAGCGGTGGATTCCTTGGCGGGCATGGCGAAGGCGAACAGGCCCACCGCGAGGGTGCCGGCACCGGGCAGTGCGGTCTTGGAGAAGCCGACGATCAGGGCGCCGAGTGCCACCAGCGCCCAGGCAGCAGGACTCATGGTGGGGATCAGGGCAGCGAGGTCAGGCACGGTGAGTGAACTTATCAGCGTGCTGCCCCGGGAGGAGAGGCGGTCCGTGTCGCTGCTGCTGCGTCGGCCCCGTCCGGGGGTGCCGCATCAGCCCTGTCCGGATTCTGCGTCGGGCCCTGCCAGGGGTGCCGCGTCGGCCCCAGCTGGCTGGCCGCGTCGGCCCCGTCCGGGCCGCTCCATCCGTCTCGCCGTGGGGAGGTGAGTAACCTACGTCACGAACAGTGCAGGGATCCCGCTCTGACCCTCCCGCGCGAGGGTGCGATCTGCGGGCATGCCGCATCTCCACCGACGAATCTGTGAGGACCATGTCTGCACCCCGTCCCTCCGCTCCCCGTTCTTCCGCCCCGCCTCCGTCTGCTTCCCGCCCGTCTGCTCCCCTGCCGTCCGCGGCCCCGCCTTTCCGCCCTCTGCGGATCGCCGCCCTCTCGGCCTGGCACGTCCACGCCGAGGAGTACGCCCGGGAAGCGCAGCAGCATCCCGGGACCGAGCTGGTCGCCGTCTGGGACGAGGACGCCGAGCGGGGCCGGTCCCTGGCCACGGCGCTCGGGGTCGAGTTCGTCTCGGATCTCGACGCGCTGCTGGCCCGGGAGGATCTCGACGGGGTCACCGTCACCACCGCCACCAGCGCGCACCGCGAGATCATCGGCCGCGCGCTCGCGGCGGGCAAGCACGTGTTCACCGAGAAGCTGCTGGCCCCCACCGTCGCCGAAGGCGAGGCGCTGATCGCCGCGGCACGCGAGGCGGGGGTGCGGCTGACCGTCTCCCTGCCCCGCCTGGCCCACGGCTATGCGCTCGCGCTGCGCCGGGTGCTCGAGGAGGGGACGCTGGGGCGGCTGACCTACTCGCGGGTGCGGCTGGCCCATGACGGGTCCACCGGGGACTGGCTGCCGGCGCGCTTCTACGATCCGGCCACCGCGATCGGCGGGGCATTCAGCGACCTCGCCGCGCATCCCGTGTATCTGGCCCAGATGATCCTGGGCAGCGAGGTGCAGGTGCGCTCGGCGACCTTCACCGACATGACCGGCCGCGGCGTGGAGGACAACGCCGTGGTCGTCATGACCAGCGCCGACGGCGCGATCGGGGTGATCGAGACCGGGTTCGTCACTCCCACCAGCCCCTTCTCGATCGAGGTGCAGGGCACCAAAGGCTCGTTCCAGCACGGGCTCGGGAAGGGAGGCGGCACCAGCGTCGACACCGGCCAGGGCCCCGTCCCGATCGACGTCCCCGGCGATGCCGAGAACCCCTTCGCGCAGTGGGCCCGGGCGATCCGCTCGGGCCAGGACACGGCCGAGAACCTCGACCGGGCCCAGGCTCTCACCGCCCTCGTGGTCGCCGCGAACGCCGCGGCCACCTGAGGCGCCCCATCACGACCCCGAAGACCGACAAGACGAGCACGTCCAGCACGAACCCCCACGACTTCTCAGGAGCTCCCATGACCACGACCGTCCCCTCCCCCCTCCGCATCGGCATCCTGGGCGGCGGCGGCATCGCCACCGCCCACCTCAACGCCTACGCCACCGTCTCGGACCGTGCGCAGGTCACGGCCATCGCCGACGTCGACCCCGAGGCGCTCGCCCGCCGCGAGGCCGAGACCGGCGCGAAGGGCTACACCGACTTCCTGGAGCTGGTGAAGGACGAGAACGTCGATGCGATCGACATCTGCCTCCCCCACCACCTGCACACCCCGGCGATCCTCGCGGCCGCCGCAGCGGGCAAGCACATCCTGTGCGAGAAGCCGCTGTGCCTCACCCCGGAGGAGGCGAAGCAGGTCAGCGACGCGGTGCAGAAGGCGGGCGTGACGCTGATGTGCGCGCACAACCAGCTGTTCATGCCCGCTGTCGCGAAGGCCAAGGAGCTGATCGACGCCGGCACGCTGGGCGAGGTGTACGAGGTGCGCACCACCGACTCGTTCTTCAACGACTTCGATCCCGACTCGATGGGCTGGCGCGCGAATGCCGCGACCTCTGGCGGCGGCGAGCTGATCGACACCGGCTACCACCCCACCTACCTGATGCTGCACCTGGCCGGCGCGGTGCCGACCAGCGCCTTCGCGATGCTCTCGACCCACCGCCTGAAGTTCATGGAGGGTGAGGACTCGGCCCAGGTGCTGGTGCGCTTCGAGAACGGCGCGGTGGGCCAGATGGTGACCTCCTGGGCGTACCAGGCGGCGCCGGGCACGGACCGCTTCTCGGTGGTGGGCGAGAAGGGCTCGCTCAGCTCAGACGGCTCGACCCTGCGGGTGCAGGTGCGCGGCGAGGAGGAGCAGGTCTTCGAGCACGAGGAGGTGGAGACCTTCTCCGCAGAGATCGCGCACTTCGTGGACTGCCTGCTCACCGGGGAGCGTCCGCTCAACACCGAGGTCGAGGGCGTCAGCGTGCTCGGCGTGATCCTCGCGGCCTACGAGTCCTCCCGCACCGGGAAGATGGCTGACGTCATTCGCCTCTGACGCCGCCTCTCCGGCCCCTCCGCCCCTGATGCCGCCCGGCCACCACCGCCCAGCCACCGCAGCTGCGAGCCCCGCTCCCGTCAGCTGCCACCCGCTGAGCCGCGCAGACGACTCACCGATTCTGCGCACAGGACCGATGATCATGCCCGCCATCGGTCCTGAGCGCAGAATCGGCGACGCGCGGAGCGGTGGCGCGCGCGGAGCGGCGCGGGGAGCGCGCTGAGCGGTACCGGCCGCCGGGCACTCGTCGCGGGCCGCGGCTCAGCTGCCAGTCAGGCGATCCAGCCGATGTTGGCGACGCCGGAGCCGTCGGCCCCGGCGCGGGCGGAGCTGATCACCAGGGCCATGGCTGCGGCGCCGGGGTCGATGACGCCCTGGGAGGCGTCGCCGACGTAGCTGGCACGGCCTCGACGCGCGATGGTCTGCGCCGTGGCGGTGGCCGCGGTGACTGCGGCATCCTCCGCCGCGAACAGGGCCTCGACGGCGGTGGTCTCCGCATCGGCCTCGAAGGCGGTGCGCAGGGCGGTGACGGCCGGGTCGAGCGAGTCGATCATCGTCTTGTCGCCCACATTCGCCTCGCCGTACTTCTGCACGGTGGCCTGGCCGGCGGCGAGCGCGTTGGCGAACTGGGCGATGGTGGGCACGGCGGCGTCCGCCTCCTCTCCCGCCTTGGCGAGGTCGCGGAAGAACATGCCGAAGAGGGGCCCGCTGGTGCCGCCCACGCCGAGCCATGCCATGTACAGGGCGGTCAACCATTCGCGGTAGCTGCGGGGTTCGTCGGTCTCGAGGTTCTGGTCGAGGTGCTTCATGGCGGTGCGGACGTTGGTGCCGAAGTCGCCGTCGCCGGCGCGGCGGTCGAGGTCGCCGAGCTCGTCCGCGGAGCCCACGAGGGCCTCGCGCAGGGTGAGGACGAACGCGCGGCCGAAGCTGTCGGGGAGGGTCCTGCTGGGGGTCTGATCGTTCATTGGGTGGTTCCTTACCAGGTCAGGGCCGGGGTGCGCACAGAAGCGTCCCACAGCCGGCTCTGCTCATCGTCCAGCGGCATCAGGGTGATCGAGATGCCGTGCATGTCCAGGCTGGTGACATAGGAGCCGACCAGGGAGCGTCCGATCGACACTCCCGCGTCGGCCAGATGGTGGTGCAGCGAGCGGGCTGCGAGCTGCAGCTCGAGCGGGTAGGTGCCGCCGAGGCCGTTGACGATCGCGAGCACCTCCTCGCCGCGGTGGAGGTCCAGCTCCTCGCGCAGCGGCTGGACCAGCAGCTCGACCAGTCCGTCGGCGTCACGGAAGGGGACCCGGCCACGGCCGCGTTCGCCGTGGATGCCCACGCCGAGTTCGACCTCGTCATCGTCGAGGGTGAACTGCGGCTCGGCGTCCCCGGGATGGGTGCCGGCGGAGAGGGCGAGGCTCATGGTGCGGGCGCGGGAGGCGGCGCGGCGACCGATCTCGGCGACCTCCGCGAGGCTCGCCCCGGCCTCGGCGGCGGCGCCGCACAGCTTCTCGACGATCACGGTGGCGGCGGTGCCGCGGCGGCCGGGGCCGTCTTCGTCACCGGTGTCGGTGGCGAGGTCGTCGTCGACCAGCACCATCTCGGTCTCTACTGCGTCGTCGCCGCTGATCTCGCCCGCAATGCGGAAGTTCAGCACGTCCCCGGTGTAGTTCTTGACGATCTGGACCACGCCGCGGCCTGCGTCGGCCGCCTTGGTGGCTTCGAGGACCTGCAGGGCGGTGGGGCTGGCGAAGATGGCGCCGGCGACCGCGACGTCGAGCATCCCGGTGCCCACGAAGCCGGCGTGCAGGGGCTCATGACCGGAGCCGCCGCCGGAGACCAGGCCCACCTTGTCGGTGGCGGGCTGGCGGCGGGTGACGAAGCGGTGCTCCGCGTCGAGGGCGAGCATGAGGGGGTGGCTGAGCACGAGACCTTCGAGGGCCTCGGGGACCAGGTCCTCGGGATCGTTGACGATGCTGCGGCGCATGGTGCGCTCCTTCCACAAAGCAGGTGCCGGCGACAGCTCGACACTATCCTGGCGTGATGCACACCACCGCAACTCGTCGCAGCTCGCGGCTGCTCGTGATGCTCGCCGGCCTGCTGATGCTGGTCCTGGTGGGCGCACCCTCGGCGTATGCCTGCGACTGCATGGAGCTGACCTTCGAGGAAGCCGCGGCGAATGCCGATCTGATCGCGGACATCACGATCGAGACCGAGCTCGAGGACGTCGAGGGGAAGGTCACCTACTTCGCGGTGGTCGACACGGTGTGGAAGGGCGAGGAGTCCCGCACCATCGAGTTCACCACCCATGAGTGGGTCGCTTCCTGCGGACTGGGCAGGATCGAGGCGGGCACGAGCCTGCTGGTCTGGGCTTCCGGGAAGGACGGCTCGTACAGCAGCACCTGGTGCGCTCTACCGGCGGACGGCGGCCCCGATGACCCGGAGCGGCTCACCGAGCTGCTGGGCGATCCCGCGGACCTCACCGATCAGCCCGTCCCCCAGCCCGGTGAGCCGGGCGGGCCCCCAGAGCAGTCCATGCCGGCATGGGCGCTCCTCGGCCTGGGCACGGCCGGACTGGCGGTCGGGGTGCTGCTGGTGCGGGTGGTCGCGCTCACGATCGCGCTGTTCCTGATCCGGCGCCGTTGACAGCCTGAGGGAACCGACGGGGCCGACGGGGCCGACGATCGCCACCCGTGTGGGATCGCTCCCACGGCTGTGACCTGCGCACCGGTTGTTCACCTGGCGTCCATGGAACCCGTCGGGTGATCGCGTACGGTGCCAGGCATGCGACTTCTCCTGATCCGTCATGGCCAGACTCCGAGCAATGTCGAGGGGATCCTCGATGCGGGCTATCCCGGGCCCGGGCTGACTGCCCTGGGCCGCGCACAGGCGCAGGCTGTGCCCGATGCCCTGCAGCACGAGACGATCCAGGGTCTGCACGTCTCCCGCCTGCTGCGCACCCATGAGACCGCTGCGCCGCTCGCCGCCGCCCTGGACATGAGCCCGCGGCTCACCGAGGGGCTCGAGGAGATCGTCGCGGGTGACTTCGAGATGCGGCGCGACGAGCAGGCCGTCGACGCCTACCAGGACAACCAGGCGCGATGGAGCGGGGGCGAGCTCGACGGCTCCCTCCCCGGTGGGGAGACGGGACACGCCTTCCTGGACCGCTACACCCGCGCGCTGCGCCACATCGCCGGGCTCTACGCCGAGGATGCGACCGTCGCGCTGGTCAGCCATGGTGCGGCGATCCGGGTGTTCGCCTCACTGGCCGGGCAGCTCGGCGCCTCCACCCGCCACGACCGCCCGCTGTACAACACCGGCATGGTCACCCTCACCGGCCATCCCGACGAGGGCTGGGTGCTCAACGACTGGGTCAGCACCCCGATCGGCGGCACCCACCTGCTGGGCGATACCGAGCATGACGTCACCGCAGACCAGCACGCCGAGGCGGCTGTCTGAGCGACCCGGTATTCGGCGGCGGCACACACTGCCCGGGCCGCACCTTATGGTGAGCGTTTGACCACCTGCTCACCGGCGGAGAGGGGACCCCATGGGACTCGAGCACATCGGACTCATCTTCGTGATCGTCCCGGCGGTGATCGGCATCATCGCCCTGCTGATGATGCTCAGCGCCGTGCGGGATCTGCTGCGCAATGCCCGATTGACCACTCGGGGGCAGCAGGCCCGCGGCATGGTCATCTCGTCGCAGGTCCACGTCTCCGGTGACCGCGACAATCGGAGCTCGACCATGGTGGAGACGATCGAGTTCACCACCGATCGCGGCCAGCAGATCCGCACGAACCCGGTGCGTGGCGACGTCGGCATGCTGGATCGCACCGGCCAGGAGGTCGTGGTGTTCTACGACCGCGAGCGGCCCGAGCGGATGATCGCGCCGAAGAACGGTCGGAGCCTGTCCTGGTGGCAGCCCGTCACGAGGATCGGTTTCTCGCTGGTGATGCTGGTGTTCCTCAGCGGGTTCGTCGTCTTCACCCGGGGGATATTCCACGGCTTCCCGTTCTGAGCCGACGGGAGCCCGGCCGCGCAACGAGCACGACCGGGCTCCGGTGCGAGCTGCCGCCCGGGCGCACGACCCGAGGAACATCGCTCGGGAGTCAGCTGCCAGATGCCAGCTGCGTGGATCAGTCCTCGAAGAGGATCACCTGTCGCACGGCCTTGCCGTCGGCGAGCTTGTCGAGGGACTCGTTGATGTCCGCGAGCTTGATGCGGTCCGAGATCAGCTCCTCGATGGGCAGCTTCCCCTGTCGCCAGAGGTCGAGGTAGACGGGGATGTCGCGGGAGGGGACCGCCGAGCCGAGGTAGGAGCCGACGATGGTGCGAGCCTCGGCGGTGAGCCCCAGCGGGGCGATCGTCGAGCGGGCATCGGGCGAGGGCAGCCCGATGGTGACCGTGGTCCCGCCGACGCCTTCCTGGTGCACGCGGACGTCTCCGGGGAGCTCGCCTCCCGCGCGGTCGCGATCATCACCGATGAGCAGGTCAGAGCGCTGAGCAGCCTGCACTACGAGATGATGGCCGCGTCCCTGCGCGATGATCTGACCACGCTCGAGTCGCTCAACAACTCCTTCCACCGTTCGCTGAACCTGGTGGTGGATGCGCCGCTGCTGGACCGGATCGTCGGCCTGTGCTCGAAGTACGTGCCCCGCGGCTTCTATGACGGGATCGAGGGCTGGCCGGAGGCCACCCGTTCCGAGCACGATGCGATCATCGAGGCGCTCCAGGCCCGTGACGCGGAGGCCGCCCGCGCGGCGGTGCGCTCGCACATCCTGCATTCGGGCGAGCTGCTGGCCGAGCATCTGCGTGCGGCGCTCGAGGCCCAGCTTCAGGAGGAGACGGGCTGACGCTCCGCGGAGTGGTTCTGCGGGGTGTGGCCAGCCTGCGCTGAGGCTGCATGCGCTGACGCTGTCTGTGCGGAGGCCGCCAGCGCAAGAGCTCCCTGGTCTCCGTCGGCCCGCACGCCCTCCATTTCCGCGCGGAGGAATTCCGGGCGAGGCACCTTGGTGGTCAGCGCGCTGATCCCGGCCAGCAGGATGATCAGCAGCATCACGCCGATCAGCACCGCCCAGCCGGAGAGGTCGTAGGCGATGGCGACCAGGCCGCCGACCACGCCGCTGCCCAGGTAGAAGAACAGCGTGTACAGCGCGCTGGCCTGGCTGCGCGCCTGGGGCGAGCTGGTCGCGCCCACGGTCGTGACCGCCGCGGAGTGCGCCATGAAGAATCCGGCGGTGAAGATCACGACCCCGGCGACGACCGCCGCCAGGTGCGGGACCAGGGTGAGGGCGAGGCCCAGGGCGGTCAGGGCGAGGGCCACCAGGTCGGTGCGCACGAAGCCGAACCGGGGCAGCCACGTGCCGGCCAGGCGGGAGCTGAACGTTCCCGCGAAGTAGGCGAGGAACACGAACGCGGTCCAGGTGGGCGAGAGGTGGAACGGCTCGGCGGCGAGCCGGAACCCGATGAGGCTGTAGAAGCTCACCATCACTCCGGTGAGCAGGAGCCCCTGCAGGTTCAGCCGGCGCAGGTGCGGCTGGGCGAGCGCGGCCCGGATCCGGGACCACTGGCTGGCGCGTGCAGCGGGACTGCTGGTGCGCGCCGATGAGCTGGCCGCGGATGGCCTGGCAGCGGGGACCAGGGCCGAGCCGGCGGCGGGCACCGGGGCGAGCAGGGCGAACAGGATCGCGCACAGCAGGCTCAGGCCGCTGATCACCATCAGCGCGCTCTCCCAGCCCAGCCATTCCCCGAGCGGCCCGGCCAGGAGCCGGCCGCCGGCGCCGCCGATGGTGGTGCCGGAGATGTAGGTGGCCAGGGCCACGGCGGCGCGGCGGCCGCTGAGCAGGTCGTACACATAGGGCACTGCGAGCACTGGGACGCCGCCCAGGAAGATTCCTGCGAGGAGGCGGCCGGCCAGCATCACCTCGAGCGTCGGCGCGAGGGTGGCCAGGAGCATGAGGAGCACGCCCGCGATGGTGGCGATGCGCAGCGCCTGCAGGCGGCCGATGCGGCCCGCCGCCCACGCCCACGGGAACACGCCGAGGGCCACGCCGATCGTGCCGGCGGAGACGACCCACGCGGAGTCTGCGGCGCTGATACCGAAGTCGGCGGAGAGGCTGGGGAGCAGCCCCTGGACGGCGTAGAGCTCCGCGAAGCTGGCGAAGCCCGCGAGCAGCAGCACCAGGGCGAGCCGACGGGTGGAGACCTCGGGCCGTGCCGAGCCGCGCGGCGCCACCGATGCGGAGGGAAGCGGGGCTCCACCGACCTGCGAGGCGCCCTGCGCGGCGCCTCGCGCCGTGCCCTGCGTGGCGGTAGCGCCGGATGCGGGGCTCGGCGCGGGCGAGGAAGACATCTCGCCATGGTATGCAAACCCCGGGCGCATGACTAATACTGATTCGCCGACGTCACATACACTGCGAGTATGAATCAGTCGGATGCGCGTCGTCTCCTGCCCGACCTCCCCGTCCTGGTCGAGCTCGCTCGCACCGGAACGATCTCCGAGGCCGCTCTCGTGCTGGGGATGCAGCAGCCCTCTGCCAGCCGGGCCGTGGCCCGCTTGGCACAGCACGCCGGCGTGCGGCTGACCGCGCGACAAGGGCGGTCCGTCGTCCTCACCGACGCCGGGCGCCATCTCGCGGAGGCAGGCACCGAGGCGCTCGCACTGCTCGAGAACGGACTCATCGCCGCGCGCCGCCAGGCAGGGACGGAGAACGCCCTGATCAGTATCAGCTATCAGGCGGCGTTGGGCGAGAGCTACCTTCCCCGCGCGATCGCGCACTTCCGCACCTTCCGGCGCACCACCCGGTTCCAGCTGAGCCATGGGTCGCGGCGCGGGACCCTCGATGCGGTGCGGGACGGCTCCGCGGATCTCGCCCTGGTCGCGGAGCCGGAGAACGTCCCCGGTGGCCAGGTGGCGGTGCTCTTCGATGAGCCGTTGGTGGCTCTGGCCTCCACCCAGCATCCGATCGCGAGGCTCCAGCGCCCGCTCCTGCCCGAGGACCTCCGCGCCCACGAGCTGGTGATCCTCAGCGCCGGGTATGGGCTGCACGATTCGATCGTCCGCCTGCTCGCCGACGTCGGCGGCCTGCCCGAGAGCGTCTTCGAGGTCGACGACTACCGGGTCGCCCAGGGCCTCGCCGCCGCAGGGGTGGGTGTGACCGTCCTGCCGCCGAGCGCCGTCACGCACGCCGCGGATGTCGTCGAGCTCCCGATCGCCCACCCCGAGGCCCGGCGCACCATCGGTGTGGTGACCGGGCCCGATCCCTCACCGATCGTCGAGGACTTCGTGGACGTGCTGCACATCGCGACCCGCGGCCACCGACGAGCGCCGGGGACCGCGACGACGGCATGACCCGCCGTGCTCACCAGCGCGGGTGGATGCTCTCGCGCAGCAGCTGGTCGTAGGTCTCGCGCACGGCGGCGTCGAAGCGGCCGAGCACCTCGGCCTGCTCGGCGGTGGGGGCGCTGCCGGCGGCGGCGTTGCGGCGGGCCTGCTCGCCGCTGCTGGCGCCGGGGATCGCGGCGGTGACGCCAGGCTGCGCGAGGATCCAGCGCAGGCTGGCCTCGGCGAGCGGCATCGCGCCGTCGAGGGCCTGCTCGAGGCGGGCCACGGTGGTGAGGCCGGTCTCGTAGTCCACGCCGGAGAAGGTCTCGCCCTGATCGAAGGCTTCGCCGTGGCGGTTGAAGCTGCGGTGGTCGTTCGCGGCGAAGCTGCTGCTGGGCGAGAACTTGCCGGTCAGCAGGCCGGAGGCGAGGGGGACGCGGGCGATGATCGCCACGCCCTTCTGGCCCGCGAGCGGGACCACCTCGTCCAGGGGCTTCAGGCGGAAGGGGTTCAGGATGATCTGGATCGAGGCGAGGTGCTCGCGCTCGAGGCTGATCAGCGCCTCCTCACAGGTCTCCACGCTCACGCCCCAGGCGGCGATCTTCTTCTCCGCCGCAAGCGCGTCGAGCACGTCGAACACGCGGTCCTCGCGGTAGATCGCCGGCGGCGGGCAGTGCAGCTGCACCAGGTCCAGGGTGTCCATGGCGAGGTTCTGCCGCGAGCGCTCGACCCAGGCGCGCAGGTTCTCCTCGGTGAAGGTCTCCGGGGCGAAGGGGTCGGCGCGGCGGGAGGCCTTGGTGGCGACGAACGGAGCCTCCGCTCCCCCGTCGACGGCGGCGGCGCGCATCGCGCCCACCAGCTGCTCGCTGCGGCCGTCGCCGTAGACGTCGGCGGTGTCGAAGAAGGTCACGCCCGCATCGAGCGCGGCGCCGAGCACGGCCTGGGCGGAGTCGTCGGTGACGTCTCCCCAGTCGGCGCCGATCTGCCAGCAGCCCTGACCGATCACGGAGAGCGGGCGGCCCAGACGGGCGGGGGTGCGGTACTGCATGGACATCGTCGACCTCGCATATGTTCGGCAAGCCGCCGGGGGCGGCACTCGACAAGCAGTGTCCCAGGCCATGGAGCTTCTGCGGGAATATGGTTCACCGAAGGCGGCTCCGAGCGCCAACGCTCAGCGTTTCGGCTCCCCCGGATCCTTCGCCTCCCAGGCATGAACGTGGCAGGACGGGGCCGATCCGGCATGATGAACCGTGCGGGTCCGCCCGATCTCGGTGCGAGCCGACATCTCCCGGTCCGCGAGCGCCGCTCCCGGGGAACGATTCCCGCACAATCGACGCGCGCTCCGCACGACGCGTTACGCACCACGCAGCACGCAGCACGCACCACGACAGCGATTCCATGAAAGAGACGGAGGCCCGGTGACCACACGATCCGCCTCCGAACGCCCCAGCATCCGCCAGGTCGCGGAGAACGCCGGGGTCTCCCACATGACGGTCTCCCGGGTGCTCAACGGCCACACGAGCATCAAGGAGAGCACCCGCGAGAAGGTGCTCGCCGCTGTGGAGGAGCTGGGGTACCGCCCCAACATCGCCGCCCGGGCCCTGGCCACCCAGAAGACGCTGCGGATCGGCGCGATCGTGGAGACGGAGGCGGAGTTCGGCCCGGCGAGCGCCCTGCGGGCGATCCATCGCGCGGCTCGGCAGCGCGGCTATTCGGTGAGCTCGATCGCGCTGGACGAGGATGATTCGGCCGACGCCGCCCAGGCATTGCGGCAGCTGACCGGTCTCGGCATCGATGCGCTGTGCCTGGTCACCCCGCGCTCCTCCTCGCTCGCCGCCCTGCGCGCGCTGGCCGCGGAGATCCCGGTGCTGGTGGTCAAGCCCGAACGCGAGGAGGAGCTGCTGCGGGTGTGCGTGGACCAGCAGCTGGGGGTCACGATGGCGGTGGATCACCTCGCGGCGCTGGGCCACCGCGACATCCTGCACGTCTCCGGCCCGATGGACTGGCTCGACGCCCGCGCCCGGGAGCGGGCCTTCCGGGCACGCACCCGCTCCTGGGGGATGCCGGAGCGGCCCATCGTGGCCGGGGACTGGTCCGCAGATTTCGGCTACGACTTCGCCGTCGGCCTGCAGCGCCGCCCGGACTACACGGCGATCTTCGCGGCGAACGACCAGGTGGCACTCGGGATCGTGCACGGTCTGCACGACCGTGGGATCAGCGTCCCGGGGGAGCTCAGCATCGTCGGCTTCGACGACGCTCCCTTCTCGCGGCATTCCATCCCGCCCCTGACCACGGTGCGCCAGCCCTTCGAGATGCTCGGTGCCGCGGTGGTGGACGTGCTGCTGGCTGCGATCGAGGGCCGCCCCCTCCCGCAGCGCACGAAGATCCCGCCCGAGCTGATCGTGCGCCTGTCCACCGCGAAGGCACGGGAAACGCCGTGAGCACGGAACGGGCGTCGGAGCGGGCGGCGAAACCGGCAGCCGAACGGGCAGCGAAAACGGCAGCGGGGCGGTCAGCAAGACCGACAGCGGGACGGGCGGCGGATGCTGCTGTGGCGGTCGAGATGCGGGGCATCACCGTGGACTTCGGCCCGGTGCGCACGCTCCACGGGGTGGATCTTGTGCTCCGCCCCGGCGAGATCCATGCGCTGATGGGCGAGAACGGCGCCGGGAAGTCGACCCTGATCAACGTGCTGGCCGGGGTGGTCCATCCCAGCTCGGGCAGCATCCGCCTCGAGGGCCAGGAGGCGCGCTTCTCCTCAGCGGCCGACGCCCAGGCCGCTGGCATCGCCGCAGTGCTGCAGGACGTGCCGCTGTCCCAGCATCTCAGCATCGGCGAGAACGTGATGCTCGGCCATGAGCCCTACGGCCGCCTCGGCATCCGCTGGGCAGAGCTGCATGACCGCGCCCATCAGATGCTCAGCGAGCTGGGCCTGGCAGAGCTGGACACCCGCCAGCCGCTGCGGTCGCTGTCCCCCGCGCTGCGGCAGCTGGTATCGATCGCGCGCGCTATGGCGACCGGTCCCCGGGTGCTGCTGCTGGACGAGCCGACCTCGAGCCTGGACTCGGCGGAGGTCCAGCAGCTGTTCATCGTGCTGCGCCGGCTGCGGGACCAGGGGGTCGCGATGGTGTTCGCCTCCCACTTCCTCGAACAGGTCCTCGCCCTCAGCGATCAGCTGACGGTGCTGCGCGCGGGCACCCGGATCGCGCAGTTCCCCGCCCGTCAGGTCGAGCGGGCGGAGCTGATCGCGCTGATGATCGGGCGGGATCTGCAGGAGCTGCGACGGATCGGCTCGCTGCGCCAGGAGCATCGCACGCATCCCGAGGGCCGGCCGTTCTACAGCGTGCGGGGCCTGGGCCAGCAGGACGTCCTGTCCCCCACGGATCTGGACCTCCACCGGGGCGAGGTGGTGGGGATCGCGGGGCTGCGCGGCTCGGGGCGGACGGAGCTCGCGCGGCTGCTGGCGGGGGGTGAGCGACCGGACTCCGGCCGCGCGGAGGTGGACGGGGCCGAGGTCTCCTTCGCCTCCCCCGCCGCGGCGCTGCGCCACCACATCGCGATGGCCAGCGAGGACCGGCTCGGCGAGGGGGTGATCGCGGGGCTGAGCATCCGCGAGAACATCACGCTCGCGCTGCAGTCGATGCGCGGCTGGGCGCGGCCGATGTCCCGCGCCGAACGGGATGAGCTGGTGGCAGCCTATATCGACGAGCTCGGGATCACTCCGGCCGATCCAGCCACCCCGGTCGAGCTGCTCTCCGGCGGGAACCAGCAGAAGGTGCTGCTGGCCCGCTGGCTGGCCACCCGGCCCCGGATCGTGGTGCTGGACGAGCCCACCAAGGGGATCGACATCCGTTCCCGGGTGGAGATCCAGTCCCTGATCGCGCGCCTGGCCGCGAGCCACGTGGGGGTCGTCATCATCTCCTCGGACCTCGATGAGCTGATCCGGCTCAGCGACCGGATCGTGGTGATGAAGGACCGGGTGAAGATCGGCGAGGTCAGCAACGGCCCGGGGCTGAGCGTGGACACGATCGTGGAGATGATCGCGGCCCCCGCCGAGGAGGACGACGACCTTCCGCCGATCGGCGAGGTCGCGCCCGGCTGAGCCGTGCCCGCGCTGCCGCTCCGCCCGACCGCCGGCCGTCCACACGGCCGCTCCGCACGTCCCGCAGCTGTTCGCGGCGTCGCTCCCCCGCCCCGCGACCGTGTCCGTTTCGTCCGTCCCGCGGCCGTGTCCGTTTCGTGATGTGACCTACCTTGCACTCCGCCATGTTCCCGGTAACATTTGTGGAACATGGCGCGGCAGTCCGCCGTCCCCCTCTCGCCCCCGCCCCCGCGCCCGGTCTCGATACCGGGCAGGCGCCCACGGCGCCCTCGATCTCAAGGAGGAGATCATGACTACCACTCGTCGTACCCTTCTCGGCCTCGGTGCCGCCGGCCTCGTCGGCACCGTCCTGGCCGCCTGCTCCTCTGATGACTCCGGCAGCGCCGGCGGCGGCTCCGGGGGCGGCTCCGGCGGCGACTCCGGTGAGCTGATCACGATCGGCTTCGTCGCCGTGGGCCCCGAGGGCGCCTGGCGCCAGGCCAACGAGGAGAACGTCCAGGACACGTTCACCCAGGAGGCGGGCTTCGAGCTGAAGTACGCCCCCGCCACCAACCTCGACCAGAAGTCCCAGATCGACGCCTTCACCTCCTTCGTGGATGAGGGGGTGGACGTGATCCTGCTGTCCGCCACCGAGGGCTCCGGCTGGGAGGAGTCCCTCAGCCGCGCGCAGGAGGCGGAGATCCCGGTGCTGCTGATCGACCGCGGCATCGAGCCCGACGACGCCTCCCTGTACGTCACCCGCCTGGCACCGGACAACATCGCCGTGTCCACCTCGGTCGCCGAGTGGGCGCTGGAGACCTTCCCGGACGGCGCGAAGTACTTCGTGCTCGAGGGCCCGGCCGGCGTCTCCGTGGTCAACGAGCGCAATGAGGGCTGGAACGCGGTGATGGAGGGCGAGTCCTCCTTCACGAACCTCGGTGCGCAGACGGCGAACTGGTCCACCGAGGAGGCCAAGAGCGTCTTCGAGACGGTGCTGAAGTCCAACAGCAACGACGTCCAGCTGGTCTTCGCACAGAACGACGAGATGGGCCTCGGCGCCGCGCAGGCGGTCGAGGAGGCCGGACTGGTCCCGGGCGAGGACGTCAAGATCGCGACCATCGACGGCACCAAGGCAGCGCTCGAGGCGCTCGCCGCCGGCACCTTGAGCTTCGTGGCGGAGTACAACCCGCTGTTCGGCGACCAGGCGCTGGAGGCGGTCAACACCGTGCTGGACGGCGGCGAGGTCGAGTCCTACATCCAGGTCGAGTCGACCACCTTCGACTCGCCCGAGGCCGCTGAGGAAGCACTCCCGGACCGCAAGTTCTGAGCAGCAGGCGGCCCCGTCCTTCGACCCTCAGGGTCGAAGGACGGGGCCTCCCGCACCGCACCTGACTGCGCCTGACCAGGCCGTCTGACCAGCCCGCAGCACCCCAGAGCGCCGCGCAGAACCCCACCGCAACTGATCGCCGCTGCCCGCAGCACCCACGGAGAGGCACCGATGCCCGCACCACCGATCGTCGAGATGCAGGACATCTCGATCTCCTTCCCCGGGGTCAAGGCCCTCGACGGGGTCGACTTCCGGCTCTTCCCCGGCGAGGTCCACGCCCTGATGGGCGAGAACGGCGCGGGGAAATCCACCCTGATCAAGGCGCTCACCGGGGTGTACAGCATCGACGCGGGCACGGTCCTGGTCGCCGGGACCCCCCAGCGCCTGCACGGCACGGCCGACGCCCAGGCCGCCGGGATCTCGACCGTGTACCAGGAGGTGAACCTCTGCACGAACCTGTCGATCGGCGAGAACGTGATGCTCGGCTATGAGCTGCGCGGGCCACTGGGCATCCGCTGGGGTGCCACCCATCGACGGGCCTCCGAGGTGCTGGCGAAGGTGGGGCTCGGCGGGCTGGACCCGCGCCAGCCGCTCTCCTCCCTGTCGATCGCGCTGCAGCAGCTGGTCGCGATCAGCCGCGCCACGGTCACCGACTCCACGGTGCTGATCCTGGACGAGCCCACCTCGAGCCTGGATTCGGCGGAGGTCGCGCAGCTGTTCGCGGTGATCCGCTCGCTGCGGGATGAGGGGGTCGCGATCCTGTTCGTCTCCCACTTCCTGGACCAGGTGTACGAGATCAGCGACCGCCTCACCGTGCTGCGCAACGGCGTGTTCCAGGGCGAGTTCATGACCGAGGAGATCAGCCAGGGCGCGCTCATCTCCACCATGGTGGGCAAGGAGATCGGCGCACTGGATTCGCTCGAGCGCGCCAGCGCCCGCCGCGAGGTGGACCGCACCGGCACCCCCGTCTACAGCGCCGAGGGCCTCAGCCGCACCGGCTCGCTCGAGCCGACGGACGTCACCTTCCACGCCGGGGAGGTCCTCGGCATCGCCGGCCTGCTGGGCAGCGGCCGCACCGAGCTCGCCCGCCTCGTCTACGGGGCGGACAAACCCGAATCCGGCACCGTGCAGCTGCGCGGCGCGACCACCTCGATCTCCTCCCCCTCCCAGGCACTCGCCGCCCGCATCGCCTACGCGAGCGAGAACCGGCGCGATGAGGGCATCATCCGCGACCTCACCGTGCGCGAGAACCTCATCCTCGCCGTCCAGGCGGAGCGCGGCTGGGCCCGGCCGCTGCCCGCGCACGAGAAGGACGCCCTGGTCGAGAAGTACATGACTGCGCTGAACGTGCGGCCCGCCGATCCGGACCGGCCGATCAGCAACCTCTCCGGCGGGAACCAGCAGAAAGTGCTGCTGGGACGGTGGCTGGCGACCCAGCCGGAGGTGCTGATCCTGGATGAGCCCACCCGCGGCATCGACGTGGGCGCGAAGACCGAGATCATGGAGCAGGTGATCGCCCTGGCCGATGACGGCGTGGCGATCGTGTTCATCTCCTCCGAGCTCGAGGAGGTGGTGCGGCTCAGCGACCGCATCATCGTGCTGAAGGACCGCCATAAGCTGGCGGACCTCACCGTGGACGAGTCCGTCACCACCGACTCGCTGATCGCCACCATCGCCGGGGACCCCGCACCGGGCCAGCCCGGGAGCCCCCACCCCGCAGGAACAGGAGTCGGCTCATGAGCCTCGACGGCACACCCCGGCATTCAGCGGTGCTCGACCTGATCCGCCGCCCCTACTTCTGGGGGATCATCGCGATCGCCCTGCTGCTGCTGATCAACACGCTCAAGGACCCCGGATACCTGGCGGTCAGCTACAACGAGACCACCGGCTCGCTGGTCGGCAACGTCATCGACATCCTGCGCGCCGCCGCCCCGATCGCGATGATCTCGGTGGGCATGTGTCTGGTGATCGCGACGGCCGGGATCGACCTCTCGGTGGGCTCGCTGATGGCGGTCTCCGGTGCGATCGCGATGGAGTTCCTCTCCTTCGCCGGCAGCTCTCTCGGCGCCGCCGCCGGCGCGCTCGCGCTCGCGCTGCTGCTGGGAGGGGCGCTCGGTGCCGTGAACGCCGTGCTGGTCTCGGTGGTGGGGCTGCAGCCGTTCATCTCCACCCTGGTGATGATGCTCGCCGGGCGAGGTCTGGCGAAGGTGATCACCGGCGGGCAGAACACCGCGGCGAGCAACGAGTCCTTCCGATGGCTCGCCAATGGCTATGTGCTCGGCGTCCCGGTGGTGTTCGTGCTCGCCGTGCTGATCGTGATCGCGGTGGGCCTGCTGGTGCGCCGCAGCGCACTGGGCCTGATGATCGAGGCGATCGGCATGGACCCGAAGGCCGCCCGCCTGGCCGGCGTGAACCGGCGCGGGCTGCTGTTCGCGGTGTACATCGCCTCCGGGCTCCTCGCCGCGGTGGGCGGAGTGTTCGCCACCGCCAGCGTGATGACGGTGGACGTCTCCAACACCGGTTACCAGCTGGAGATGGACGCGATCCTCGCCGTCGTGATCGGCGGGACCTCCCTGGCGGGAGGGAAGTTCAACATCACCGGCGCCGCGATCGGCGCGCTGCTGATCGCGACCCTCGACAAGACGGTGGTGTTCCTGGGCATCTCCTCCTCCGCCACCCCGGCGTTCAAGGCGATCGTGATCATCGCGCTGTGCCTGCTGCAGTCCCAGCGGGTACGGGACCTGTTCCGTGCCCGCCGCTCCCAGCCCGTCGGCCCCCGCAGCGAGACCCCGAAGGAGGCGGTCTCCGCATGAGCACCGCGACCACCACCCCGTCGGCGACCAGCACCCCGCCGCGCCCCTCGCGCCTGCACCGGGTCAAGAGCTTCTTCCGCGCCGACTCGCTGCCCACCCTCGCCGCGCTGGTCATCTTCGTGCTGATGCTGATCTACGGGGAGACGGCCTACGGCCGGATCTTCCAGCTCAGCACCATCTCGAACCTCTTCATCAACAACGCCCATCTGATCATCCTGGCCGTGGGGCTGACCTTCGTGATCATCAGCGGCGGGATCGACCTCTCCGTCGGGGCGATCATCGCGCTGTCCTCCGTGTGCGGGGTGATGCTCGCCGGCACCGGGATGAATGCGGTGCTGGTCATCGTGGTGATGATCCTGATCGGCTCCACGATCGGGCTCGCCTCCGGAATCCTCATCCAATACTTCAACGTCCAACCCTTCATCGCGACGCTCGCGATGATGTTCCTGGGCAGAGGCCTGGCCTCGATGCTCTCCACCGTGCCGGTGCGGCTCGAGGAGGGCTCCGGGATCCTGCTGCTGGGCACGAAGCTCAAGATCATCGACGGTCCGAAGGTCAACGACCTGGTCATCACCCCGGGCGTGCTGATCGCTCTGCTGGTGGTCATCGCCGCGTTCCTGGTGCTGCACCGCACCCGCACCGGGCGCACCGTCTACGCCATCGGCGGCTCCGAGCAGTCCGCCTCGCTGATGGGCCTGCCGGTGCTGCGCACCAAGCTGCTGATCTACGTGATCAGCGGGACCCTCGCCGGGATCGCCGCGGTGGTCTACACCGCGCGCCTCGGCTCCGCCCAGAACATCACCGGCATCGGCTGGGAGCTCGATGCGATCGCTGCTGCTGTCATCGGCGGCACCCTGCTCACCGGCGGCTTCGGCTACGTGCTCGGCTCCGTGGTCGGTGCGCTCGTGCTGGGCCTGATGAACGTGCTGATCACCCGCGACGGCAGCATCCCGCCGGAAGCCACCACCATCATCACCGGCGGGATCCTGCTGATCTTCGTGCTGCTGCAGCGTGCGGTGATGTCGAGGCAGCGGGAGTAGCGGAGCGGGCAGAGCAGCGGGGGCGGCCCGACGGGGACAGTGCGGCCGGGCGGGCAGAGCCCGGCCGCGCTGCAGCGGGTTCCCTGCGCCCCCGTCACTCCCGGCCGTCACTCCCCGCCGTCGCTGGGCGCCTCGGACCCCTCGCCGTCCGCCGGAGGCTCGCCCCCGGGGCCCGCGCCCTGCGGTGCGTCCTCGGGCGGGGTGCCGCCGCCACCCGGGCCTCCCTCGCCACCCGCGGGGGGTTCCCCGCCAGAGCCACCCTCACCGCCGCCCCCACCGGGCATCCCGCCGGCCTCAGGCTCGGTGGTCGTGTCGATCGGGACGTCGATGCTGAAGGAGTAGCCGCCCTTGAGGTCACCGCTGAAGGCGACCAGCTGCTGCTCGTAGCTGTCGGAGAAGATCCCGTCGCTCTCGAGGGTCAGCTGATCGAGGTTCGCGGTGGAGCCGGCATAGCCCTCGAGCGCGTAGACCTCGCGGCACTCCACCTCGGGCAGGGCGATCTGGGAGGTGAGGATCGCGTTGCCGGCGTCGACGATCGAGTCGGCGTCCGGGAACACCTCGAAGTGGAGGTGGGGCCAGCGGCCGGCGTAGCAGCCGGGGAGAATGCTGGTGAAGGTGACGGCGCCCGCGGAGTCGGTGATCTGCACACCGCGCAGGTAGGTCTCGTTCTCCAGCCCCTGGGAGTACATCGAGTAGCGGCCCTCGGCGTCGCAGTGCCACAGGTACACCGCCGCGCCCTCCATCGGCACGTCGCCGCCGGCCATGTCGATGATGTTCATGGTGAGCTCGAGCGGCACGCCCTCGGCGGTGGTGTCGGAGTCGATGCTGGAGCGGAGGTCGCTGCGCTCGACGCCACTGGTCTCGAGCACGTCCGCGCCGTTGGAGCCGTCCCCCGGGTAGGGGCCGGCGGTCTCGCCGGGCATCTCCTCGAGGGCTGAGGCGGAGGTGCCGCCGCCGTCACTCGCCCCACCGCCGCTCACCCCTCCCCCGTTGCCGGCGCCGTCGGACGTCTCGGCGCTTCCGCCGGTGCAGGCGGCGAGGACCGCGGCGACGCTGCCGGCGCCGAGCACTCCGAGCACTCCGCGGCGGGAGACGAGCGTACCGACGTCGAAGGCGAGGCCCTGGTCCTCGACGTCCTCCTCGGGGTGGTGCAGGGGGCGGCCCTCGAAGCAGGTCGGAGGGTCCGTCGCCGGCGCGGCAGGGTCGTGCTCGCGGGCCTCGGGATAAGCGCGGCCGACGGGGCGGTGCGGGACGTTGTCCATGGCGGTCCTCTCGGTGTCCTGTGCTGGAGCGAGAAACGTAGAACCGCTGGCTGTGGGCGTGCTGTGACCTTTCCGTGACCTTTTTGGGGTTCGGTGGGGAGTTCCCTGGATCAGCTCACGGGCTGAGCGAGGACGGCCAGCGCCTCCCGGAACCGCGCGGCGGCCACGCCGATCACCTCCGGATGCGCCCCCAGCGGGGCGCTGACGAGGTCGGCCCCGGCGCCGCCGACGAGGTTCGCGAAATGGCCCGGGGCCAGCACATAGCTCGCCGCGATCACCCTCCGGGCGCCGGCCGCACGCGCCGCGTCGACGGCCTCCGGGAGGGAGGGCGCGCAGCCCGCCCCGTATCCGATGCTCACGGGGCACGGCAGGTGGGCGGCGACCAGATCACGCATGTGCTCCACGGCACGGGCGGCGGCCGGGTCGGAGGAGCCGGCTGCGGCGAGCACCACATGATCGCCGGGGCGATGCCCGGCATCTCCCTCGCTGACGGCGGCGAGTCGGTCCCGCAGCGCCCGCACCAGAGCCGGGTGCGGGCCGAGGGCGGGGGCGGCGACGGCGCGGGGATGGGGCTCGACGGCCGCGGCGATGTCCACGGAGGTGTGGAAACCGGTCGAGAGCAGCAGCGGCACCACCACCACGGGGCCCTCCGCGGCGGCGCGCGTGACGACGCCCGCGACCTCAGGCTGCTCCACGTCGACGTAGGCCTCGCGCACCTCGGCGTCCGGGACGGCGCGGGCGAGCTGCTCCCGGATCCGGGCGATCACGGCGCGGCCCGCGGCGGAGCGGGTGCCGTGGGAGCAGGCGATCAGCGCGGTCATGAGTCCTCCTGCGCCGTCAGGGCGGTGGGATCGAAGTGCTGTATGACGGCGCGCGCCAGCGCGCCCATCCGGCTGCGGGCGGGCAGCAGTGCGGGCATCCCGCGCGCTTCCAGGGGTGCGGCGGTGAGGGGGCCGACGGCCGCCATGACCAGCTCACCGGCGCGGGTGCGGGCGGCGATCGCCGGCAGGGCGCCGGCCTGTTCGGCGGCGACCAGCCAGTTCTCGGTGCCGGGTGCGGCGGTGAACAGGACCGCGTCCACTGCTCCGGCGGCGGCATCACACACGGAGCGGTGCACAGCGGCCGGGTCGCGCGGTGGTCCCCAGCGGTAGACGGTCAGGGCCACCACCTCGGCGCCGGCGCCCTGCAGCGCCTCGTCGAGGCCGTCGGCCCCGGAGCCGTGGTGCTGCACGGCGGCGCGGGTCCCGGTGAGGTCCTGGCCGGCGAGGTGGGCGATCACCTCGGCGGAGGTTCCCTCCTGGGCGACCCAGTCCACGGTGAGCCCCGCCTGCTGGGCGGCGCCGCGGGCCTTGGGGCCGCGGGCGAGGACCCGGGTGCCGGCGAGCGCGGCGCGCAGCGAGGGGGCGAGGCCGGCGGCGTCGGCGGCCTCGAACCAGCCGCGCACCCCCACCCCGGTGGTGGCGATCAGCAGGTTCGGCGGGAGGGCGATGAGCTCGGCGGTGCGGGCCAGCAGCTGCGGGTCGTCCACGTGCGGGATCATGCTCATCGCGGGGGCGTGCTGGATCTCGGCGCCGTGGCGGATCAGTGCGGCGGCGAGCTCCTCGGCCCGGCGGTCCAGGGCGAGCACGAGCCGTCTGCCCGCGAGCGCGCTGGAGAGCTGGGGCGGGGTGCTCACGCCGCGTGCTCCGGCGTCTGCCCGCCGAGCGCGGCCATCTCGGTGAGGTCCGGCGCCGCTGACCGGTTCGGCTCCGCGAGGGCGAGCGCGGCCGATGGGCTCGGCTCAGCGGGGGCGAGCGCGGCCGATGGGCTCAGCTCAGCGGGGGCGAGCGCTGCCGACGTTTCCGGCTGCAGCAGTCCGGCCCGGGCCACCTCGCCGATCACGATCACCGCGGGGCTGCGCACGCCGACGGCTCCGGCCGTATGGACGGCGCGGGCGAGGGTGGTGCGAGTGGTGCGCTGTCGCGGGGTGTGGCCGTTCTCGATGATCGCGATCGGCCGCTGCCCCGGCACTCCATGGGCGAGGGCGGCGGCGACCAGGGCGGGAAGCGCCGCGACTCCCATCAGCACCACGGTGGTCACCGTGTCGTCGGCGAGCGCGGCGAGGGTCGCGGCCGACGGTCCGTGCGGCCCGCTCAGGTCGTGCCCGCTGACCACGTGCACGGTGGAGGAGAGTCCGCGATGGGTGACCGGCACCCCGGCGGCCTGGGGCACGGCGAAGGCGCTGCTGATGCCGGGGACCACCTCGACCTCGATCCCGGCAGCGCGGCAGGCGAGCACCTCCTCGCCGCCGCGGCCCAGCACGAACGGATCCCCGCCCTTCAGCCGCACGACCGCCTTCCCGGCGCGGGCGTGCGCGATGAGCAGGGCGTTGATCTGCTCCTGCGGGACGGGATGGTGGCCGGGGCGCTTGCCGACGTCGATCACGAGCGCGCTGGGACGCAGCTCCGCGCGGACCTCTGCGGCGGGGCCGAGCCGGTCGACGATCACGACGTCGGCCCCGCGCAGCAGCCGCAGGGCCCGCACGGTCAGCAGGTCCAGCGGGCCCGGCCCGCCGCCCACCAGCGCCACGTGGCCGCGGGCGGCCAACGGGTCGGTTGCCGGTGCCGGTGCCGCGGCGGGAGTCAGTGCGGGTGCCGGTGCCGGTGCCGGTGCCGGTGCCGGTGCCGGTGCCGGTGCCGGTGCCTTGAGCGTGCGGGTCGGCCTCCCGAACGCCGGGGCCGGCGCCGGAGTCCGTGCTCCGGACTCGACGGTCATCGTGCGCCGCCGCGCAGCAGGTAGACGTCCCCGTCGAGGGTGCGCACGGGCCAGACCCGGAGGCGTCGCACCTGCTTGCCGCGGGTGTTCACGCAGGTGCCCGAGCGCAGGTCGAAGACCTGCTTGTACATCGGGGAGGCGATGGTGGGACGGCCGCCGCGGGAGCCGACGATGCCGCGGGAGATGACGTTCGCCCCCGAGTAGGGGTCGTGGTTGTCGACCGCGCGGAGGTCGCCGTCGGCCAGCAGGAACAGGGCGACCTGCTCCTGGCCCACGAGGGCCGCGCAGCCCCGTTCGACCTCGAGATCCGCGAGGGTGCACAGCCGGAGCCAGTTCGCCGCGAGCTGCGGGGCGAGCGCCGGGCTGCTGAGGCTCGGGCTGGCGAGGGTCGGGGTGGCGAGAGTCGTGCTGGCGGTGCTCGGGGTGGTGAGGGTCGGGGTCATCGTCGTACCTCCAGGGTCGTGCCGGCGATCAGGATCCCACCCGTGCGCTCCTCGGGGCGGGCCGGGCGCACCTGCCCGCGCTCGGGGACGAAGGCGAGGCCGGGGTCGGGGGTGGTGGGGGCGTTCACGAAGGAGCGGAAGCGGGCGAGCTTGGCAGGGTCGGCGAGGGTCTCAGCCCACTCGTCACGGTATCCCTCGACGTGGCGTTCCATGGCCGCGTCGAGATCTGCGGCGAGCCCCAGGGAGTCCTCCATGATCACGGCGCGCAGCCCGTCGATCCCGCCGTCGAGGGCTTCGAGCCAGGGGGCGGTGCGCTGGAGCTTGTCGGCGGTGCGGGCGTAGTACATGAAGTATCGGTCCAGGGTGCGGATCAGGGTGTCGTCGTCCAGGCCCTCGACCAGCAGCTGGGCGTGGCGCGGGGTGGCGCCGCCGTTCCCGCCCACGTACAGGTTCCAGCCCTGGGCGGTGGCGATGATGCCGGCGTCCTTGGCGCGGGCCTCGGCGCATTCGCGGGCGCAGCCGGAGACGCCGAGCTTGAACTTGTGCGGGGTGCGCAGCCCGCGGTAGCGCAGCTCGAGCTGGATGGCCATGGAGGTGGAGTCCAGCACGCCGTAGCGGCACCAGGTGGAGCCCACGCAGGATTTCACGGTGCGCAGCGACTTGCCGTAGGCGTGGCCGGATTCGAAGCCGGCCTCGGTCAGGCGCCGCCAGATCAGCGGCAGCTCCTCGAGTCGGGCGCCGAACATGTCCACCCGCTGGCCGCCGGTGATCTTGGTGTAGAGCCCGAAGTCGCGGGCCACCTCCCCCACCGTGATCAGGCCCTCGGGGGTGACCTCCCCGCCGGGCATGCGCGGGACCACGGAGTAGGTGCCGTCCTTCTGCATGTTGGCCATCACGTGGTCGTTGGTGTCCTGCAGGGTGGCGTTCTCGTTGTCCAGCACGTGCTCCCCGCCGAGCAGGGCGAGGATGCCGGCGAGCACGGGCTTGCAGGTGTCGCAGCCGCGCCCGCGGCCGAACCGCGCGATGACGGCGCTGAAGGTGGTCAGGCCCGAGACGTGCACGGCGTCGAACAGCTGGCGGCGGGAGAGGTCGAAGTGCTCGCACAGCCCGGCGGAGACGGCCCGGCCGAGCTTCGCGAGCTCGCTGCCGACGAGCGAGGTGACCATCACGGTGCAGGAGCCGCAGGTGGCGCCCGCCTTGGTGCAGGCGGTGACGGCCGCGGCGTCGGCGCAGCCCTGCTCCCGCACGGCGTGGCGGATGGCGCCGGCGCTCACCGAGGAGCAGGAGCAGACCACCGCCTCATCGGGCAGCTCGGCGGTCGGGGCGGCCGACGCCCCGGCGGGGAGCAGGTAGGCGGCGGGGTCCCCGCCGAGCGGCCCGCCGACCAGCGGGCGCAGGGAGCCGTAGGCGGAGGCGTCCCCCACCAGCATCCCGCCGAGCAGGGTCTTCGCATCGTCGGAGAGGACGAGCTTCTTGTGGACGCCGTTCACGGGGTCGGTGTAGACCACGTCCAGGGCGCCGGGGGTGGTGGCGAAGGCGTCGCCGAAGCTGGCGACGTCCACGCCGGAGAGCTTGAGCTTGGTGGAGAGGTCGTAGCCGGCGAACGTCGCCTGCCCGCCGAGGATCCGGTCGCTGACCACCTCGGCCATGGCGTAGCCGGGGGCGACCAGGCCCACGCACTGCCCCGCGAAGGAGGCGACCTCGCCGATCGCGTGCACGGCCGGGTCGGAGGTCGCGCAGGCCTCGTCGATCCGCACCCCGCCGCGCTCGTCACAGACCAGGCCCGCGGCGCGGGCGAGCTCGTCGCGGGGGCGGACACCGACGGTGAAGATCACGAGGTCCGCCGGGAGCTCGGAGCCGTCCGGGAGGAGGACGGCGCGGGCGCTGCCGTCGGCGTCCGGGAGCACGGCGTTGGAGCGGGCCTCGGTGCGCACGGTGATCCCGCGGGCCTCGATGAGGCGGCGCAGCGTCGCTCCGGCGGGCAGGTCCAGCTGGGCGGACATCAGCCGGTCGCCGGACTGCAGGACCGTCGCCTCGGCGCCCATGCCCTGCAGGGCGCCGGCGGCCTCGAGGCCCAGCAGCCCGCCGCCGACGACGATCCCGCGCACGGGCTGATCGCCCTGTGCGGCGTCGGACTGTGCGGCATCGGACTGTGCGACGCCGAGCTGGGCGGCGCGTGCTTCGACGTGGCGGCGCAGCGCCTCGACATCATCCAAGGTGCGGTAGACGAAGCAGCCGGGCAGCTCGGCGCCCTGGATCGGGGGCCTCGCCGCGTGGGAGCCGGTGGCCAGGACCAGGTGGTCGTAGGGGTGGACGGCGCCGGAGGCGGTGATGACGGTGCGGGCCTCGCGGTCGATCCGAGCGGCCGGGTCCCCCTCGTGGAGGGTGACGCGGGGGTCCTCGAAGATCGTGTGCGCGAGGGTGAGCTCCTCGGGACTGTCCCCGTCGAAGAAGCGGGTCAGGCCCACCCGGTCGTAGGGGCGGCGGGCCTCGTCCCCGAGCACGGTCACGGTGATCCGCTCCTCGGCACGGGTGACGAGCGAGTCGACCAGGCGGTGCGCCGCCATCCCGGCGCCGATCACGACGATGCGGGGGCTCATCGGGGCGCCCCCACCAGTTCGGGGGCCTCGGTCGGACCCTCGGCCGACGGGGCGGCCGGGGCGCCGGTGGGGTCGAGGGCAGGGGCGGGGGTGGCCTCCGCAGCGGTGCCGGTCGCGGTGGTGGGGGTACCGGCAGCAGCGGCGGGGTTCTTGCGGCGGTGGGCGTAGTAGAGCGGGAGGCCCACGAACACCAGGCCGCCGACGAGGTTGCCGATCACGGTGGGGATCTCGTTCCAGATCAGGTAGTCCATGATCGTGAACTCCGCGCCGAGCAGCAGGCCGGAGGGGAACAGGAACATGTTCACGATGGAGTGCTCGAAGCCCATGTAGAAGAACAGCATCACCGGCATCCACATGCAGGCGATCTTCCCCAGGATGTTGTCGGTCATGAACGCGCCGACCACGCCGGTGGAGACCATCCAGTTGCACAGCACGGCGCGGATGAACAGGGTGAGCATTCCGGCGGCGCCGTGATCGGCGTAGCCGACGGTGCGGCCATGGCCGATCTCGGAGATCGCCAGGCCCACGGGGCTGGGCTCGGTGGAGAAGCCGTAGGTGAAGTAGATGGCCATCAGCACCGCGACCATGAATGCGCCGAGGAAGTTGCCCAGGAACACCAGGCCCCAGACGCGAAGCATCGAGCGCACCGTCACTCCGGGCTTCCGCGCGATCAGTGCGATCGGCATCAGTGTGAACACCCCGGTGAGCAGGTCGTAGCCCATCAGGTACAGCAGGATGAAGCCGACGGGGAACAGCAGCGCTCCCAGCAGCGGCTCCCCGGTCTGGGTGGAGACGGTGACGGCGAAGGCGGCGCCGAGGGTGAGGATCGCCCCGGCCATGAAGGCTCGCAGCACCGTGACTCCGGCGGAGTAGGTGACCTTCGAGGCGCCGGCGGCGGTGAGCCGGTCCACCAGATCGGTGGGCTGGACGTAGGACATGGCAGCTCCTGACACGAGGGAAGGATGGGCATGTCCCGTGCGCCTGCAGCGGGGTGCGGCCATCCTGGGCTCTTGTGGAGCTGAGGCGAAGAGCGAGAGGGCGCCGTGACCTTCTCGTGATGTGGCGTCCCAGGGGTGGACGGGGCTCTGGCGCTCCGCCGCGACGGCGCGAAGAGGTGCCGGGAAGAGAACCGACGCCGTGGGCGTTGTGCCAGCAGGTGCTGCTCCGACCGGTGCCGCCACTCCACGAAAGGTGCTCCATGCCTGTCCCGCTCTCGATCCTCGACCTCGCCACCGCCGCCCGTGACCAGAGCGTGGCGCAGGCGCTGGAGGGCACGGTCGCTCTGGCCCGGAAAGCGGAGGAGACCGGGTACGGGCGGGTCTGGTACGCCGAGCACCACAACATGGTCTCGATCGCCTCCTCCGCCACCGCGGTGCTGATCGCCCATGTCGCCGCGCACACCAGCACCATCCGACTCGGAGCGGGCGGCATCATGCTGCCCAACCATGCCCCGCTGGTGATCGCTGAGCAGTTCGGCACCCTCGAGACCCTCCATCCCGGGCGGATCGACCTGGGACTGGGCCGCGCGCCGGGCACCGACCAGAACACGATGCGCGCGCTGCGCCGCAGCGGCGCCACGGCCGATTCCTTCCCCGAGGACGTCGTGGAGCTGCAGGCCTACCTGCGCGGTCAGTCCCGGATCCCGGGTGTGAACGCCTATCCGGGCAAGGGCACCGACGTCCCGCTGACCATCCTCGGCTCCTCGCTGTTCGGTGCGAGCCTGGCCGCCGTGCTCGGCCTGCCCTACGCCTTCGCCTCGCACTTCTCCCCCGGCGCGCTGCACGAGGCGATCGCGCTGTACCGCCGCGACTTCCAGCCCTCCGAGCAGCTCGATGCGCCCTATGTGATGGCGGCGTACAACGTCATCGCCGCCGATGACCAGGCCGACGCCGAGCGCCAGCAGCACGAGATGATGCGCAGCCGGGTGGCGCTGCTGCTGCAGCCGGGCACCGAGTACACCGACGAGCAGGCCGATGAGCTGCTCGCTGCTCCCCAGGCCCGGCACCTGCACGAGATGGCGACCTATAGCGCCGTCGGCACCCCGGGCACGGTCCGGGACCAGGTCACCGAGTTCGCCGAGCAGACCGGCGCGGACGAGCTGATCATCGCCCACCAGGGACCGCGGGTGGAGCAGCGGCTTCGCTCCGCCGAGCTGCTGGCTGAGGCGTGGATGGGCTGAGTGCAGCGGTCTGCGGCGGTTCCGTCCGCTGTCCGCCCGATCGGTGGAAGCACGACAACGCTGGCCGCACCGCGCCAATAGCCGACGTGGCCGTGGCTCGGCTTTCCGTCAGCAGGGATTCATCGGTGTCCGGCCCACCCGGCGCCCACCTAGCTGACCCGATCACGACCCCTCCGCAACTACACCCCCATCTGCGAAGAGCCGCATAACCGCCACCGAAGCCTTGCGACATCACATCCCGGGATAGTTCAGAATTAAAATTCGGGGTGTTGAAAACGCGGACCGTCCACGGCCTACCGCATCTTGATCGATCCTGTCGTCACATTTAGCAGGCGGAAGATCGGAGCGCAGGTAGCCTGCGGCTAGGTCGCGCGGCGTGCCGTCATCATTGGTACCGCCAGCTGGACGTGCATATCAGGCCGCGGGTTGCGGGACTCTGTGTCCCTCTTTCCCGTTCCACTAGGTCCAGATGCTTCGGGGGAAAGCACGCGAACAGCAATAGTGGCATCAGCATCCCCTCCGGGGAGCCGTACTTTGAGCCATTGCCAGCGACCCTCCTGACCGGAACGTCTCCCTGGGCTCTGAACGTCCACCCGATTGGCAACATTGTCCGACATCGGTCGACTCCCTCCGTCCTCGCCGTAAAGCGATCATGCCATCGTAGTCCCAGCAAGCGTGCCGCGACACCCGCCGAGGCACGATTGCTCAGTGTCACCACGTCAACATTGCGATGCCCCAGAGCGCCACTGCCGCCAAAACCAAGGCGCCCACCAGGAGCTTCCCCCAGATCTTGAGGCGCTCCCTGACCTCGCGAAGGCAGAGGACGCACGCCAACAATCCGGACCAGGCTGCGCCGATCGACCAAAGTGCCACACGGAACGGTTCGTCGAGCACGCCGACGAGACTGGCTGCGCACGCCAAGAGCATCACAGCACATGTCAAGATTCCGATACGCAACGGGCCCAGAAGGGCGGCCTCGATGGAGCTCTCGCGGGGTCCTACTGCAAATGCCACCACCGCCGCAGGCATGCCCAGGAGCAACGCAGCAGCACCACCTGAGGCGTTAA
>NZ_JBQSXR010000008.1:0-178431 GCF_052378395.1 Brachybacterium sp. AOP29-B2-41 | reverse complement strand
CCTAATAGGGGGTTTGGGGATCGAGCAGGGGTGAAGGTAGTTACCCGGAGGACTGGCATTTTCGCCGAGGTCGCTCCGAACGGTGTTGCCCCAGCTACTATTGACTCGTCTTCCAACTGTGTTGAGCAGCCGAGAGTTTTTATGCGCGGAGTTGATCTCCGAGCATTGCAGTGATGTTTTAGCACTAAACCCCGTTGCGGGAAGGTTCCTGACTAGGCGTATTTTGATATCTCAATCCATATGGCTCCGGATACTATCTACCGTAGAGCGTGCCTAGTGCAATCCTTCAATCTCGGACGAAACTCGGCGCATCAGCCAAGTGGCACGCGTTCCGGCGACCGCACTACTCCGAACACCACCAACCCCACCACCGGCAGTAACGGCCACCACCAGGTCACGCCGCTCTCCCCCACCACGCCCACGTTCGCCATCACCGCAAGCCCAGCGATCACGGTGACGGCGGCCAGGATCGGCTTCCACGCCGGCGGAGCAGGCCTATCGTCGGCCCGCGGCTCCTCGAACCTCCCCATCACCATCACCACCACCCCAGTCAGCACCAGCAGCACCAACGCCCACAGCGGCCGGGTCGCCCACCACACCCCGCTCAGCGGCTCGGGCAGCAGCGCCCGAGCATCCAGCGCGAGCAGCAGGTGCGCCACCCCCACCATCACGGTGAGGTGCCATAGGAACCAGGTCATGATCCGCTGGTTCACGAGCACGGTGACGAACCACAGCCCGGGCTTGCGCAGCAGCGCGGTCAGCGGCTTCTCGAGCAGCAGCACCAGCCCTGCCTGCAGCATCCCGAGGAACGCCATGGTGATACGGGTAGGGCTCGAGTTGGAGATCTCGTCGGCCGCGGAGGTGACCATCGAGACCGGGTACGGACCCACCAGCACGAGCAGCAGCAGACCCACCAGTCCGATCGCGGCGAGGAGCAGGCGTCGGCCGGACCCCGCGAGCCGGCCGTCGAGCCAGGCGTAGCCGACCTGATGGAACGCCGCCCACACCAGCAAATAGTTCGGGTAGCCGAGCAGCGGCTGATCAGCGGCGATGCTGAGGGCGTCCACGGCCCCGGCGAGCGCGATCCCGCCGATGATCGACCACCACCCGAACCGCTCCCACAGCACAAGGCACGGCGGGGCCACCAGGATCACCATCAAATAGGCGGCGAGGAACCACGTGGGGATCAGCGCCATCTGCGAGGCCAGCTGCACCGTCGCGTTCGGCGCGCCGGCGGCGACAGCGACAACGCCGATCACCAGCCAGGCGAGCAGCAGCGGGATGAGCGGGATGCCTAGACGTCTCAGGCGGGTGCGCAGCCACTGCGCGTAGCCCACGTCCTTGCGGCGGGCGGAGCGCCAGGAGAGGGCGTTGGAGTAGCCGCCCACCAGGAAGAAGATCGGCATCACCTGGAACACCCAGGTCAGCGGGTGGGTCCAGGCGGCGCCGTCGAGCACGCCGTGGGGCAGGATCCCGCCGTCGGCGTCGACCGCGATGATCGTCCAGTGCCCGAGCACCACCACCGTGATCGCGGCGGCGCGCAGGAAGTCGACGACGCGGTTGCGGGACTCCGGGGTGGCGGCGTCCACCTTCTCGGCGCGGCTCATGCCCGTGGTCGTCATCGTGGACCCCCTCGTCTCGCTCCCCCACCGGGTGGTGGTCCCCATTGGCGGTCACCGGAGAGGAACCGCTGGAAGTGACGACAATCTACCCGAGCGGCGCGAGGCGCAAGGCGGGGTCGGCCGGGTGCGGCCGGGCGCGCAAGTCCGCTACCGCGCCGTCGGTCGATCTGCCAGGCTCGTCCCTATGAACGCACCCCACGAGCACTCCACCGCGCATCAGCACGGCACGACGCATCAGCACGGCGCCCCCGCCGGCCACACCGCCCCGGATCCGTCCCTCTCCCCCGTCGAGCACTGGGAGCAGCGCTACGGGGGCCAGGAGCGCGTCTGGTCCGGGCGGGTGAACCAGACACTCGCCGAGGTGGTCGGCGGGTTCGAGCCTGGCACCTCGATCGACCTCGGCTGCGGGGAGGGCGGGGACGTGCTGTGGCTGGCTGAACAGGGCTGGCAGGCCCGGGGCCTGGACATCTCCGAGACCGCCGTCGGCCGCGCCCGGGCCGAGGCCGCCGCGCGCGGACTGGACGGCGCAGTCTTCACCGCCACGGACCTCAGCACCTGGCAGCCCGAGCCGGATTCGGCGGACCTGGTCACCGCCTCGTTCTTCCAGTCCGAGGTCGAGCTGGACCGGGTGGAGATCCTGCGACGTGCGGCGAGCGCGCTGCGCCCCGGCGGGCACCTGGTCACCATCTCCCATGCCGCACCGCCCTCCTGGGCCGATCACCACCCCGCGCACATGATCGATGTGCGCGCCGAAGCGGAGGAGCTCGCGCAGCCCGTCGCCGACTGGGCGGTGGAGGTCGCCGAGGACCGTCGGCGCCCCGCCGTCGGCCCCGACGGGACGCCCGGCGAGCACGTCGACGCGGTGCTGGTGCTGCGGCGCCTCTGGCCCTAGACGTAACGTTCGGGGAACGCGGCACGGCCCGCCATCCGGCCTGCTACGTGAGTGTGCCTTCAGGGACTGTGCCAGGCGGCATCCTGCTCAAAGGCCTCGGCAGCCGAAATGCTGTGACTACTCTCGAGAAGTGCGTCGCATATCGATGTAGAGATCGTGAAGTCTTCGACCCCCGCAGCTGCGAGTTCGGTCATCTGGGAGACATCTCGAATGCTGGCGGCAAGGACACGACAGCTGCTTCGCCTCTCCCGCAACATTTGACTCAGGGTCGACACTTCTGCGACACCGTCGTGACCGAGATCCGTGATGCGCCCGACGTACGGGGCGATCCAGCCGCAGTCGAGGGCATCGGCCAGCAGTCCCTGAGACGCGCTGTACACCGCTGTCAGCAGAATCGGGATGCCCTCAGCGCGAAGGTGCGCGGCAGCCGTGTACCCGGGGACCGTGGCGGGAATCTTGACGACCACATCATCTCCCAGCTCTCGAAGCTCCCTGCCGTGGGCCTCAAGAGCATGGGCATCGGCTCCGATGGCTTGGAAGAATGTCGTTCGCGCTCCATGAGAAAGTGCATGGTCGTGGAGTGCGGGGATGTCCTTGGTGGTCAGATCTGCACGTCGAAGAATGGTGGGGTTCGTCGTGATGCCGTCGAAGAGCCCGGTGTGCAGGAGTCGCGCGACCGCAGATGCGTCGGCCGAGTCGATGTAGAGCATTTCTATGCCTCCGAGGGTGTGAAGTGAGGCCGGGACCCAGCCACACTGAGCTTCGCGTAATAGTCCTGGTCGATGCTGGCTTCCGGGTCCGTGCGGGCACGGGGGTCGGTCCAGTCGGACGTGGGCGGTACCCAAGCCGTTGCGACGTCTTGGATATTCGTACCGGCCAGGGTCGCTGCAATCTGGACGCAGGCGCCACGGGCTGTCGCTTCGTCGGCATCGCGGCGAGTGACGGGGCAGGCGAGCTGGTCGGCAAGGATCTGTCGGTAGGCGAGAGAACGAGCTCCGCCACCGGTGGCCACTACTTCGCCGTCGAGGTCGATACCGGTGCGCCGCAGGTGCGCGGAGGCTGCGGTGATCCCCGCTACTACGCCCTCATACGCGGCCAGAGCGACCTCCTCTCGAGTCGTCGCCGTGGTGATTCCGCCCAACACCCCGGTTCCGTCGGGTCTCAGCGGAGTCCGCTCACCGTCGAGATACGCGACCAGCGTGGCGCGGCGAGGTTTGCGAGGCGCTGACAGCGCCATCTGCCCAAGTACGGTCGGGTCCACCCCGAGCAGGAGAGCGAATGTGTCGGTGACTTTTGCAGCATTAAGAGTGCAGGCGAGCGGAAGATACCCGCCGGTTGCATCTGCAACTGAATCCACGACCCCTTCGGTATCGACTATTGACTCACGTCGGGGCGTGAAGACAACACCACTGGTCCCAAGTGAGATTCCCAAATCTCCAGTCTTCAGTCCGAGGCCCACCGCGGCCAGATGCTGGTCACCCCCGCCAGGGCCGACGAGAGTGTCCTTTCGCAGTCCAAGTTGATCAGCAACTTCCGAAGTCACCGTTCCTGCGGCCTCGGTGGGGCCCAGCACGCGGGGCAATGCGCTGCTCCAGTCACGGTCGGCCGAGACGAAACGCTCCAGCAGTTCCGGGCGCCAAGCATCTCGGTGCACGTCGTAGTACCCAGTTCCAGACGCATCTGACCGATCGGTGACGACATGACCGGTCAGGCGGAACGTCAGATAGTCGTGGGGGACCATCATCCGAGAGATCTCTCGGATGGTTGTCGGATCTGTCTTCGCGAGCTGGGCGAGCTTCATCACCGTCAATGCTGAGGACGGTGCCAGCCCTACGTCCTGCATCCACGCCGCGAGCCCGTAATCATCGCGCACTCGGGCGGCCGCTTCGCCCGACGTGGTGTCGTTCCATAGAGGGGCATCGAACAGTGGTTGCCCTTGCCGATCCAGGGCAACCAGACCGTGGCACTGCGCGCCGACCGAGATGCCGCGGATCTGCGACGCATCAGCATTTGCGTTCTTCAGAGCCGAGCCCAACGCTGCAGTGAAGGCCGTCCACCAGGAGCGAGGATCCTGCCGGCTCTCCGGAGGGAAAGTGGGCGCATGCGGTGCCGCACCGATACCGACGCGCACTCCATCCTCGAAGCGCCTCAGTTCGACCTTGCAGGACTGGGTGGACGAATCGACCCCAGCGACCAGACTCATCGTCATCCTTCCCCCGATTGTCAGTTCCAGAACGGCGCCAGTGGCTCGAGCTCGTCCGGGAGATCGTTCATCTTTCCGACGGCACCGGACGGATGGGAATGGAGCACTTTGCCCCAGCTGTATCCGCTCATGCGCATCAGGACGGTTGCCAGGGCATCCCCCCATGCTGCGGCGACCAGGGTTGAGCCCATGGCGATCGCCTCACCAGGATCGATGCCCGGTAGATTCTTGAGCTCGACGACCACGTCCGCATTCTTGGCCAGATCGGATCCCGTCTGGGACGTGAGCGCGACCACCGCATCCACACCTCGCTCTTTCGCCTTCACCACCAGCTCGTTGATCTCCTGGCTGGCCCCGCCCTTCGAGATCGCCATCAGCACGTCGCCCCTTTCAAGTGCGCCCATCGTTCCGTGCAGGGCATCCGCGGGGTGGACGAACATCGATGGCGTGCCACTGACCGATAGCAGATGAGCCATGCGCCGGGCGATGGCACTGGACGTCCCGGCTCCGGTGACGAACACCTTCCCGGTGGTCTGTCGTAGAAGCCGCACTGTCTGCAGGAAGGTCTCATCAATGTGGTCCGCGGCGTGGATCAGCCCTTCCCCCTCGTGGCGTACGACTGCGCGCGCAGCGGCGATAACTGCTTCACTCGCTTCATTCTTGTCGATGGCCATTCTGAGGATCCCTCTTTCGGCGGTGATGATTTCGTTCATGCTGCGTTCCATGCTTCGTGTCGCAGCTCGACCACGGAGAGCTCTGAGGCGCGCTTGATCGTGCCGTCACAGATCCCCCCGGCGAGGGTGACGACGTCGTCGGCGAGTTCGATGATCTCTTCCTCCTCGCTCGAGACGACGACGACCGTCAAGCCGTCGTCGTGGGCCAGGGAACGCAGGAGCTTGTGGATCTCCGTCTTGACACCGATGTCCACGCCCTTGGTGGGCTCGTCGAGCAGCAGGATCGACGGCTTCTGAGCGAGCACCCTGGCAAGCAGTACCTTCTGCTGGTTGCCTCCCGAGAGCCGCTCGACCGGCGCGGTACGGTCCCCGCGCACGTGCATGCGATCCATGAGTTCCATGGAGTCCTTGCGCATCCGAGCCTTATCGAGCAGCCCGAATCGGTGGTAGCGCCCCAGGACAGGGAGGAGCACGTTCGTGGTGGCGTCGAGCCCTCCGAGGATTCCGTCGGTCTTGCGTTCCTCAGTGAGGTAGACGATCCCGCGCTGCTGGGCATCAGCCGGCGAAACAGGGATGTATCGCTTGCCATGCAGGGTTACCGTGCCGTCGTGGACCCGGTCAAGCCCTACGAGAGTGCGCATGAGTTCAGTGCGCCCCGCACCGATGAGGCCATAGATTCCAAGTACTCGGCCGGGAAGCGCCCGCAGGTTGACGCCGTGAAGGGACGGTCCGTGCAGGTTCTCGATCTCCAGGGCGGGCTGAAGGTCTGGAGCCGATGGCGGCACATCGCGCCGTGCCACTGCCTGTGCCGCGCCATCCTCCGAGGCATGCGCCTCCTCACCGGCGATCGCCTGCACCACGGATTCACGGTCGACCTCGGATGCCTTTCCGGAGATGCGGATCTCGCCATCCACCAATGCCACGATGTGGTCCGCAATCGCATACAGCTCGTCGAGCTTGTGGTTGACGAACAGGACTCCGATCCCTTCATTCCGAGCCAAGCCCTGCACGGTCTCCAGAAAATGCTCGACCTGGGACCCCTCTAGGGAGGTGGTGGGTTCGTCGAGGAGCAGATAGCGCGCGTCACGTTCGATCGCGATAGCGACCTCGAGCAGCTGCCGTGTGGCGACCGAATAGCGAGCGAGCTTCACGTCCGGGTCCACATCGAGATTTAGCCGCTCTGCGAGAGCACGAGTGCGCTGTCGCATCTCCGTCTTGGCGAGGTTCCCGGCCCGACGAATCTCGCGACCGAGGAACACGTTCTGCATCACGGTGAGGTTCGGGAGCAGACTCAGTTCTTGGTAGACCGTCGAGATCCCGGCAGCGAGAGCCACCGTCGGCGAGCCCAGCTGCATCTTCGTCCCGTTCACCATGACGCTGCCGGAATCGGCCTCATGAGCACCCGATAGCACTCGCATCAACGTTGACTTGCCGGCACCGTTGTGCCCGACCAGTCCCGTGACGCTGCCTGCGGGGATCGCAAGATCGATACCCTTCAGCACTTTCACAGTGCTGAAGGACTTGGTGATGGCTTGCAGCGAGAGTGATTCGTCAGAAGTGGTCGTCATTGTCATCCGACCTCTCCCGGCGCCGGAGTCTCGCCGGGCCCGAACTTCTTCAGAGGCATGAGGATCTCTTCCTCGACATCCTCACCTTCGACATACGCACGGATCTGTTCAGTGACATTCGTGCCGTACAGCTCGGGCTCCTGCGCCACACATCCCGCATAGGCGCCCTCGAGCGGCTCCTCTGACGCGCAGAACCCGTAGACCTTCACGTCGTCGCGATCACCGATGGCCTGAAGCGCCCCATAAGTGGCGGGGCCGGTCGACGCCCAGACCACGTTGACGTCCGGATTGCCCTGCAGAACTTCGCCCGTAGCTGCCAGCGAATCATCCGGCTTCACATTGCCGTCGACCTGAGCGACGATCTCGGCCTGAGGATTAGCCTCGATCGCCTCGGTGAAGCCTTCATCTCGAATTACCACCGGGCGTTCGTCCGGCTCGGTGATGAACGCGATCTCCATGGGCTCCTCGGCACCCATGTCTGCGAGCACCTGCTCACCCATCGCCTGGCCACCGGCCTGGTTGTCCGCACCTAGGTACTGAATGATGCTTGCACCCTGAGCTTCGAGGGCCTCTTCGTCGACGATCACGTTCACCGTGAAGACAGGGACGCCTGCGTCATTAGCGGCCTTGACGATCCCGGCGGCCGGCTCGGACTTCACGGGGTTCAATGCCAGAGCGCAGGGCTGCTTCTGCAGCATGGCCTGCACCTGAGAGAGCTGCTGGGCATCGTCGTCGCCTGCGATCTGCACCTCGACATCGAAGCCGTTGGCCTCGCCGCCCTTCTCGAATCCATTCTTCATGGCCACGTAGTAGGGGTTGGTCAGGTTCGGCAGGCTGACGGCAACGTAGGGATTCTCCTCTTCGCACGCGGCGGGAAGTGTGCTTGCGGCATCTCCCCCTCCTGCCTCACCGGAGTCACCCGTGCCGGTGTCGATGACCGATGAACAGCCTGAAAGGACCAGTGCCGCAGCGGCGGCAAAAAGGAAGGGAACGCGGATTCGGGTCATGGGACTCTCCTTCGAGCACATGTCGATTCGATGATGTAACGGATTGGTCGGGGTCCAGCGGAGTTCAGGCTCGGGCCGGAGCGGCTTTCGGCCCACGGAACAAATTGGCGATTAAAGTGCTGGCGGATCTGGAAGCCGTCATGTTCCGTCGGTAGGTGTCGAGGCTGACGCCCGCCAGGATGATCACGCCGATGACCAGGGGCTGCCAGAAGCTGTTGACACCGACGACATTCATGCCATTGGAGACGGCTGCGATCAATAGAGCGCCCAGGAGAGCGCCACCGATGGTGCCGACGCCTCCGAACAAGCTCACTCCGCCGACGACTGCCGCGGCGATGGAGTAGAACAGTTCATTGCCCGATCCTGCCGAGGGATAGCCGACCATGAGTCGTGATGTGGTGACAACACCCGCCAATGCCGCACATGCACCTGAGATGGCGTAGACGAGCAAAGTGGTCCGGGCAGTATTGATTCCCGCCAGACGAGCCGTCTCCTTATTGCCGCCGAGTGCGTAGATGTGCACGCCGGTACCGGTCCTCGTCAGCATCAGAGTGAACACCACGGCAACCACGGCGACCATCAGGATGGGCGTCGGGATGCCAAAGATTCCCCCCCGGCCGAAGAAGGCGAAAGTGTTGTCAGCGACAGTGATGGAAGCGGCGCCCGTGAGGATCATCGGCAGGGCTCCGGCGATACCGAACATGGAGAAAGTGGCGATGAATGGTGGCAACTTCAGGTAGTGGACAAAGGTGCCGTTGATGAGGCCCACCAGGACGCCAACACCGATCGCCGCCACTGCGGCCGCCCACCACGGGAGCCCCGCCTGCATCCCAAGAGCAGCTGACATGCCGGTCAGAGCGAGGGTGGATCCCGTGGAAAGGTCGATGCCACCGGTGAGCAGTACGAACGACTGTCCCATCGCAAGGAGAGCGACGACCATGCCGTTCACCAGCAACACTTCAAAGTTGCCTGCAGTTCGGAAGCTGGGTGACAACAGAGAGAGGACAAGGACTACCACAATCAAGATCGCGGCGATGCCAGCCTCGTCAGGTATGCGCCTTAGCGACATATTCCGCCTCCTAGCGGGTTGCTCATACGAGCAGTAGACTGCTCATGTGGTTTGATAGTAGACGTGGGTCACAGAGTTGGCAAGAGCAAACGATGACTCAGGCGTTACAGATGAGAGGGGACGTGCTCATATGAGCATTCCGAACGGGGTGTCGACGACTGATCGCGCCCTTCTGGCAAGAGTGGCCCGGCTCCACTACTTCGAGTCGCGGTCGAAGAGCGAGATAGGACAGGAACTGAACCTCTCACGGTTCAAAGTCGCCCGGCTCATCGACGAAGCGCGCACCTCGGGCGTCGTCACCATCACGATCGACGAATCCGGGCGGGTCGACCCTGACCTGTCGCAACGGCTTGCTGCACACCTGGGTCTGGCGCGCTGCGTCGTTGTCGATGGACGCAACTCGATCCCGGAGATGCGTTCTGACGTCGGCGGCGCAGCTGCGATCCTTCTCAAGGAAGCGGTACAGGGCGGCGATACCGTAGGAATGGCTTGGGGGAGAACTATTACTGCGATGACCGAGCACCTCACGGAGCTTCCGTCGGTCAACGTCGTTGCATTGACTGGAACAGTCGGGTCCGACGTCAGTGAATCGCCCGTGGAGGTACTGCGCCGGGTTTCGGAGAGTGCCGGCGGCAAGGCGCACGCGATCTTCGCTCCACTGGTTCTTGACGACGCGCTAACTGCCTCCACCCTGCGCCGCCAGCCGGACATCGCGCGCGTCATCGAGTACTTCGACGTGATCGACGTCGCGGTCCTCGCCGTCGGCTCTTGGGACCCGCCCATCTCCCAGTTGCGGGACGCCCTGCCTCCTTATGAACGTGACGAGTTCGAAGCTCAAGGAGTCGTTGCCGAGGTCGGCGGCACCCTGATCACCGAGAACGGTGGACTGCTGCCGGGCTTCGCAGAGCGCTGCCTGACGATCTCGACCCGCCAACTCGCTCGTGTGCCGCGCGTCATCGCCGTTGCGGCCGAAGCCGAGAAGGCCCGTGCGGTCCACGCTGTCGCGCAGTCGGCCCTGATCACAGACCTCGTGACAGGTCGGCGTTGCGCGGAGGCAATGCTCCAGATGCCGTTCATCCCGCAGCGCGATCATGCCGCTCGCGCTCAGCGATGACCGCACGCCCCGAAGTTGCGGCATCGCTGTGGTCCACCCCTCCTGAGGCGCGCCACGATGAAGCTCGGCGCCTCAGAGACGCCGGTATCAACCGATTCCATTGGGATCGCGCTGACGGCGTCTACGCTCCCGCGGGCGGCATAACCGCGGCCGACGCGCGCAACATCTCCGAGGCAGTATCCGCACGCTCCGAAGCCCATCTGATGGTCTCCGAACCGCTCATGGAAGTTGCAGTGTGGGCGGCATTCTGCGACTTGGTCATCGTTCACGATGATGCCCCTGATCTCGACGAGGTGCTGGCGCTCATTCGCCGGTGCGGGTCCCGAGCAGGTGTAGCTGTGATGGGAGGGCATTCGGTGCCGGATCTCGACCGGACGGTGGATGTGCTGGTGATGTCCATTCAGCCCGGGACTGCCGGAGCGCCATTCAACGCCTCCGCTCTAGAGACCGCGCGGGAAGCATGTGCAGTTCACGATCGGGTAGGGCTCGACGGCGGCGTGACAGAACACCTCTTGGAGAAGGTTGGCGACACCGGCGTGAGCTGGGTCGTCTCAGGAAATGCTCTCGTGTCAAGCGGCGACCCCGGGAGATGGGTACGCACCAGACCGGACGATCAGTGAGCGAATCAGGCTCAGCCCTCCTCTTGCGCTCCGTCGCTCCCTGATTTACTCTGGAATCGTTTCCACCATGGAAACGTTTCCACGACGGAGTGAGGATCATGGCAACGATCAAGGAAGTGGCGGCCAAGGCCGGCGTCTCCCTCGGGACCGCATCGCGCGTTCTCAGCGGCAGCCCGCAGACATCGCTGGACTCACGCACTCGGGTCCTCGCTGCCGCGGCGGCATTGAACTACATCGCCAACGGCCCCGCCCGCTCCCTGCGCCGCTCCCGCACTGACGTGCTGGGGCTGCTCGTCTCGGACATCCGCAATGAGTTCTTCGCGAAGCTCGCCCACGCCGCGGAGCAGGAAGCGCGCCGCCTCGGCTACACGGTGCTGCTGGCGAACGCCAACGAGGACCAGGACCAGGTCGACGAGTACCTGCGCATCTTCGCCTCTCAGCGCATCGACGGGCTCCTCCTCGCCCCCCAGGGGGAGCTGTCCCCTCAGGTCTCCGCCCTCTCGGAGTCCGGGCTGCCGCTGATCCTCTTGAACCGAACCCTCGAGGGCCTCGACGCGCCGATGATCGGCACCGACGACGCCGAGGGGGTCGCCTCCGTCCTGGCGTGGCTCCAGCAGAGACACCACCGCGAGGTCGCCTTCGTCGGCGGACCCTCCACCATCTCCACCGGTGCTGAGCGGATGAGGGCATACCTCGCCGGTCGGCAGTCCCACGGCATCAGCACCGATGATGCCTTCGTCGACACCGGCGACTTCCTCGCTGAGGGCGCGGCGGACGCGATGCTGCGGATCCTGGACCGCGGCGTGCATCCCACTGCCGTGTTCGGCGCGAATGGTCCGACCACGCTGGGAGTCTTCCGCGCGCTGCGCGAACGGCTCGGCGTCGAGGCGGCCTCGAAGATCGAACTGGTCTCCTTCGACGACCTCGAATGGTTCGAGTTCTCCGACCCGCCCATCAGCGCAGTCCACAACGACGCTCACGCGATCGGGCGCCTCGGCGTCGCCGGGCTCGTGGACCTGATCAATGGGCGCGAAGCCACGTCGACCCGGGTCCCCACGACGTTCGTCGACCGCGCAGGAGCCCTCCGATGAACCGCGCCTCCATCACCGTGATCGGCAGCATCAATGTGGACGACTCCCTTCGGCTGACCCGGCACCCCGGGCCAGGAGAAACCGTGAGCGCCCACTCCCTGGTGACCGAGCTGGGCGGGAAGGGCGCCAACCAGGCCGTTGCAGCCGCACGCGCCGGCGCCGCAGTGCGGTTCGTCGGCGCGGTCGGAACGGACAGCGCGCAGTGGATCCTGGACTCTCTGGATGCCGAGGGCATCGACACCGAGCACCTCGTCCGCCGGGAGGACGTCCCCAGTGGGCGCGCCCTCGTGCTGGTCGATGACGGCGGGGAGAACTCGATCATCGTGGTGCCCGGCGCGAACCACCAGATCCCGGATGAGGCCGTGCGGGAGGCCTGCTCCGCACTCACCGCAGGTGACGTGATCCTCCTGCAGAACGAAATCCCGAGCGCGACCTCGCGGCTGGCCGCACGGGCCGCCCGCGCCACCGGGGCGACCGTCGTCTGGAATGCGGCGCCGGCACCGGAGTCCGTCGATGAGCTGATCATCGACGCGGACCTGCTCGTCGTGAATGAGCACGAACTCACCGCGATCGCTTCGATGCTGTCACTGCCGGCTGCCGAGGTCGAGGCCCAGATCCGCGCCGTCGCCGACTACCTGGACGTTGACGTGGTCTGCACTCTCGGAGCCGACGGGGCCGCGTACAGAGTCGGTGGCGTCTCAGGCAGAGAAGCTGCACGGGCCGTACGCGCCGTGGACACGACCGCGGCCGGCGACACCTTCGTCGGGTACCTCGCCGCCGGCCTCGGACGCCGCGCGCCGCTCTCCGAGCATCTCCGGACGGCCTCGATCGCCGGCTCCCTGGCGGTCACCCGCCCGGGTGCCGCTGCCTCCATCCCCCACCACCGCGAGGTCACACAATCTCGCGACAACGAAGAGAGGACTGCTGAATGATCGTTTCGCTCGGCGCCGACCATGCCGGATTCCCCCTGAAGGCTGAAGTCCGGGCCGCCATCGAAGCTCTCGGTCACCAGGTCATCGATTGCGGGACCGATGGCACGGAAGCCGTCGACTTCCCAGACATCACCCGCAACACCTGCGAGGTGGTCCAGCGAGGCGATGCTGATCGCGCGGTGCTCGTCTGCGGGACCGGCCAGGGCGCCATCATGGCGGCCAACAAGCTGACCGGAATCCGCTGCGGCCTCGCGCACGAGCCGTACTCCGCGCACCAGGCCGTCGAGCATGACGACGCCAATGCGATCGCCATGGGTGCCTGGCTCGTCCCGCGTGCTCTCATTCCGAGCATCGTGCAGGAGTTCCTCGGGGCCACTTTCGACGACGACGAGGACACCCGCCGTCGCGTCGCGAAGCTCAACGCACTCGACAGGCGTTCTGCGACCGACTGAGAGCTGACAGACCCCACCACACCGCGGACAGCGGTACCTCACGTCTGACCGAGGTCCCGTCAGGTCCCCATCCCGTCATGCCCAGATTCAGCTCCACCCCACCAGAGAACTGACTCCGCCGAACCTCCGGCACCGATCAAAGGAGATCCGATGACCACCACAGCCGCCCCTCCGACCCGCAGCGCCCTCGGCACGAAAGACCGGTTGAAGACCGCCATCGCCGCCGGCGTCGGCACCAGCGTCGAGAACTACGACTTCATCGCCTACGGCACCGCCGCCGCCCTGTACTTCGGCCCGGTCTTCTTCCCCTCCGAAGACCCGCTGGTGAGCACGTTGCTCGCCTTCACCACTCTCGCCGTCGGCTTCGTGATGCGTCCCATCGGTGGGGCCGTCGGCGGCTACCTCGGTGACAAGTTCGGCCGTAAGCCTGTCCTCGTCGGCGCGATGATCGTCATGGGGGCGGCCACGTTCGCGATCGGCCTCATGCCGACCTACGCGCAGATCGGCATCGCGGCACCGATCATCCTCACCCTCATCCGCATGGTGCAGGGCCTGGCCTTCGGTGCTGAGTGGGGCGGCGCCATCACGATGGCGTACGAGCACGCGCCGTGGAATCGCCGTGGCATGTTCGCCGCGATCCCACAGGCCGGCAATCCTCTGGGAATCGCCCTGGCCAGTGGCATGTTCGCACTGTCGGCCAACCTCGAGGGCGACTGGAAGTGGCGGGTTCCGTTCCTGCTGAGCTCCGTGCTGGTGATCGCCGCGCTCTTCGTGCGCTCGCGCCTGTCCGAGTCCCCGGAATTCCAGGAGGCGCAGGCCACCGGAAAGATCGAAAAGAATCCGTTCCTCGCCACCCTGAAGAACGACTGGCGTGGCATCCTCCGCGTGATCTCGCTGCGCATCGCAGAATCCTTCGCCTACTACTCGACCGCCACGTACTTCCTCAACTACATCGCCGAGCGTGACCCGGCGCTGAGGCCGGTCGCACTCGGGGCGCTCACCGCAGCCAGCGTCATCGCGATCTTCGTGACGTTCCTCGCGGGAAGCCTGTCCGACAGGGTCGGGCGACGCCCCATCTACATCACCGCCTGCATCACCGCGATGCTGTTCGCCTTCCCGATGTACCTGCTCACCAATGACGGGGAACCACTCATGGTCGCGATGGTGTTCATCATCGGCATCGGCCTGATCCACGCTTCACTCACCGGCGTACAGGGATCGCTGCTCACAGAGCAGTTCCGTACCAGCACCCGCACCTCGGGCGCTTCCCTCGGGTACCAGCTCGCGGCTGCGCTCGGAGGCTTCGCTCCCCTGCTCGCCGCCGCGCTGGCCGGTGTGTTCGGGTGGCCCGGGGCGGCCATGCTCTACATGGCGGCAGCAGGCGTCGGCCTGGTCGGCATCCTGGTGACCAAGGAGACCTGGGGCCGGGCCGATCGCCAGCGCGTGGGCGCTTTGGTCCAGGAGGAGCGACGCCTCCTCGCCGAGACGAGTCGCTGAGCCCCATCTCGACGAGATGTCCTCAGGAGTGCATGCGTGCCCGACCACGGCGCGCATGCACTCCTGACTGTTCATACGGGAATCGGGTTGAGCTGCCGCTGCTGCGCCGACTCGCAAGCCGAACAGCTCTCAGTGCGGGATCGCGTCCGTGAACCTGCGTCCACGCGAAGCAGCCGCACCCATCAGTGAGTCACGGTGGTCTGCTGGTAGAGGGTGAGCGCGGGCCTGCCGTCCACGAGCGTGTAGTGGCTCGACATCAGGGCGACGAAGGGCTCGTCTTCTCCATCGCGGGAGGCAATGGCCCGGTAGACCAGCGCGGCGCTCGCCTCCCCCGTCGAGACCAGGCGCGCCTCCTCGAGGGAGAAGGTGCTCCAGGCCGGTGACTCGTTCAGGGTCTCCGCGATCGTGTCCCGGTCGAGCACCATGCCGTTGACGAGGATCATCAGTGCGTCGGCCGTCATCAGCTCGCCGTAGAAGCTGCCGCCCTCATGTCGGGTGAGTGCCTCCCAGCCGCGGTGCTCGAGCGCGAGCAGGGCATCGAACGTCAAGGCGTGGTCCGTCATGAGGTCTTCTCTGTCGTCGTGTCGTAGCAGGTCGGCTTCGCCCACAGAAAACAGCATCGGCCCCACCGTGGCAAGCAGGCTGAGCGGCATGAAGTCGGCAGGCCGCTCGTGGCGCCGCGTCTCCTACTTCCGGAGGAGGTGCGGTGACCTCGGTGATCGGTAGGCTCAACGGCGGATCCTCGGTGCTGGTCCGTCGTACCGCGGCGGGCCGCCCCACTCGACGCTCAGCACGATCGGAAGGTGAACGCTCCCGTGGACGTGACCGACGAGTCCGAGGCCGCACAGCCCCGGCGGCTCACCTCCGCGGCGTGGAGGATCATGCTCGCGGTGCTCCCGCTCGGTGCAGGGCTGGCCCTCCTGCCGGCCCTGCTGCCCACCGCACGCGGCCTCTCGGACCCGACGACGCTCGCGCTCCGGATCGCTGTCGGAGTGGGACTCAGCGCCCTGACTTTCGCCGTGATCCTCCTGCTGGTCCGCGTCGCGGATCATCGGCGGATGAGTGATGCCGGGCTGACGAGCCCGCGCGCCGGGTGGCGGCTCGCCGTGTGGGGTGCGCTGCTGTGGGCGGTCCCAGCGGCGGCGACGTTCGGTGTGCTCGGACTCCTCGGCGCCCCGCTCGCCGTCACTGTGCCGGGGTCCGATCTCGCCCGGACAGTGCTCCTGGTCCTCCTCGCGGTGCTGGTCAGCGAGGCTATCCCCGAGGAAGTGGTGTTCCGCGGCTATGTGACGCACACCCTCGGAACGGTCGCCCGCGGATGGTGGGTCATCGTCGCCCAAGCGCTGCTGTTCACGCTGTTCGGAGCGCTCCTGCGGCAGAGCTGGGATCCGGTGGACCTCTCCTTGTTCTTCACGATGGGGATCGGGTTCGGCTGGCTGCGCCTGATCACCGGCTCGGTGTGGATGTCCATCGGGTTCCACACCGCCTTCCAGACCGGGGCCCAGCTGGTCCTCACCCACGAGGGGCTCGACTTCGGCGGCGGCACCGGCACCGCCATGCTCGCCCTGGGCATGGTCCCCTTCACCGTCGCGGCGGTCGTCACCTCGACGCTCGGGGTCCCCCGTGCGGTGCAGGCGGGGTCGCGCACACCGCACGAGCGGACCGGTTCGACGGCCTGAGCACACCGGTCGAGCAGGCCCGAGGGGCGCCGTCGGCCCGCACCGCGCCGGGCCTCAGGGCAGGATCGCGTCCGTGTATCCGCCGTCCACGCGCAGCGCCCCGCCGGTGGTGGCCGAGGCCAGCGGCGAGGACAGGTAGACGACCATGTTCGCGATCTCCTCGGGGCGGATCAGCCGCTGCACGAGCGACTGCGGGCGGTACAGGCGCATGAACTCCGCCTCCGCCTCCGCCCACGGCAGCTGCGGATCCACGAGCTGGTAGACGAAGTCCTGCACGCCCTCGGTGTAGGTGGGGCCGGCGATCACGGAGTTCACTGTGACCCCGGTGCCGGCGGCGTCCTTCGCGAAGCCGCGGGAGACGGCCAGCAGCGCCGTCTTGGAGACGCCGTAGTGGATCATCTCCGCCGGGGTGACGATCGCGGAGTCGCTCGCGATGTTCAGGACCCGGCCCCAGCCAGCCTCCTTCATCTGCGGGAGGGTGGCGCGGATCAGCCGCACCGCGGACATGACGTTCACGTCCCAGTAACGCTGCCATTCGGCGTCCGTGACCTCGAGCGCCTGTGCGGCGCCGAAGATGCCGAGGTTGTTGACCAGGATCTCCACCTCCCCTGACGCGTCGAGCGCGGTCTGCAGGCCCTCGTCCGTGGTGACGTCCCCCGGGGCGGCGAGCAGGAGCTCGGGCGCGATGCCCGCCGCGACGAGCGAGGTCAGCGCCTCCTCGACCCGCTCCGCCGTGCGGCCGTTGACAGCGACGCGGGCGCCGGCCTCTGCGAGCCGCCGCGCGATCGCGAGTCCGATGCCCTGCGTGGAGCCGCTGACGAATGCTGTGCGGCCGGTCAGATCGATGCCGATCATGTGTGGGTTCCTCCCTGGGTGTGGCGTCCTGGGTCGAACGCAGGAGGGCCTCGGATCCTTCCCGCCCTGCCGGGGCAGGGCCCGTCAGCGCACCGCGAGCTCCGCGCCGGCGCGGTCCATCGCCTCGATGTACTGGGTCAGGGCGTCCCGGTTCTGCGAGAGGAACAGGATCCGCTCGGACATCTTGTCCCGCTGCTCGACGAGCAGCGCGCGCAGCTCCGGGTCGGGATCCGCCACCACGGTGGCCTCGGTCTCGTGGAGGCAGGGGAGCATGTCGCCGATGATCCGCGTGGGGATCCCGGCATCGAGCAGGCCGCGGATCTTGCGCACGCGGCCCACGAGGGTCTCGTCGTACTCCCGGTAGCCGTTCTCGAGGCGCCGCGGCATGATGAGCCGCTGCTCCTCGTAGTACCTCAGCATGCGCGTGGGCACTCCGGTCCGCGTGGCCAGCTCACCGATCTTCATGGGCGCTCTCCTCTGCTCAGAACTCGCGCTCGGCGACCGCCGGGCGGGTGGAGGCGGCGATCAGCTCGCGCAGGCGCGCCGCCGGGACGGGGCTGCCGGTATCCGCCGTGAAGTTCTCGAAGAAGGACTCGGGATCGGCGGCGTAGATCAGCGTGTAGGCGCCCGATTCGGGTTCTGCCCTCCAGGACTGCGCGAGCGTGCCCGCGTCGACCGGATCGAACCCGAAGGCCGCGATGGCCTCGGAGACGATCTCCTTCGCCTTCTCGGAGTCGCCGAAGACGGCCATGCCCGAGCGATCGGCGGCCTGGGCGGGGCGCGCCAGCGAGGGGATGTGATGGGCGACGATGTTGTTGAAGGCCTTGACGATCACCGCTCCGGGGATCAGCGTCTCCTCGTACTCGGCGGTGGTGAGGTCCAGGGAGTCCAGCGCGGCGATTCGTCCGTCACGGCTCGGGTAGTAGTTCCCGGTCGAGAGCACGGTGCGGCCGTCGAGCACGTCGAGGGGCAGGGACCCGTAGGCCGACAGCGGGATGGCGAGGACGGTGAGGTCCCCGTATCCGGCGGCCTCCTCGGTGGTGCCCGCGTGCGCGCCCGCGCCGAGTTCGCCCACGAGATCGGTGAGCGTCTCAGGCCCTCGGGAGTTCGCGATCAGGACGTCGTGGCCTGCGGCGACGGCGAGGCGGGCGAGCCCCGCGCCGATCGAGCCGCTGCCGATGATGCCGATGCTGGTCATGGGATTCTCCTCAGGTCGTGCGGGCGCCTGCCGCTCCGCTGGGACCAGTCTGCAACCTTCTCATCTATGTCAATGTCAAGGTCGGATCGTCGACGTGACGCAGATCCTGCCGCCCGCACCCTTGACCTTCACAGTGATGTGAAGGAAAGAGGATCATCCCATGACGTCCACGACACAGCCCCCGGAAGCTCCCGAACACCCCCAGCCTGCCCTCCCGCCCCGCCTGCTGCGACAGGTCATGGCCGGATACCCGACCGGCATCGCCGTGGTGGCCGCAGTGGTCCAGGGGCGCGTCGTCGGGCTCTCCGCGAACTCCTTCACCTCGGTCTCGCTCGACCCGCCGCTCGTCTCCGTCTCCTTCGCGAAGACCTCGACCACCTGGCCGCAGCTGCGCACCGCACCGCGGTGGGGCATCAGCCTGCTCGCGGAGACCGGCGACGACACCCTCAGCGCCCTTCGCCGCCCTTCCCGGACGCGCTTCGAGGGCCTCGAGGTCACCACCGATGGCCAGGCCGCGCACCTCGGCGACAGCCTCGCCCGCCTCACCGTCGAGCTCGTCGACGAGGTGGACGCCGGCGACCACGTCCTGACCCTGCTGCGGGTGCTCGAGCTCGAGCGCGACGAGGAGCAGCTCCCCCTCGTGTTCTTCGACAGCCGCACGCACCGACTCGCCCGCTGACCCACGCACTGACTCACGCACTGACCCCTCGATCGGAGACACCATGACAGACCGCAAGATCCTGCTCGGCATGCAGCTCGGCACCACCTACGGCGCGCAGGCGACCGCCTGGCGCTCCCCCCATTCCACCCGGGAGGGCTACACCGACTTCGACGCCTACGTGCGCCACGCACAGGCGGCCGAGCGCGGGAAGTTCCACTTCCTCTTCCTGCCCGACACCCCCGGCATCGACAACTTCCAGCCGGGCGAGGCACCCGTGTTCTCCTTCGACCCGTTCCTGACCCTCGCCGCCGTCGCGCGGGGCACGTCGAGAATCGGCATGGTCGCCACCGCCTCGACCACCTTCATGGAGCCCTACTCCATCGCCCGGCAGTTCAAGACTCTCGACCTGCTCAGCCACGGCCGCGCGGGATGGAACCCGGCGACCACCTCGAGCCCGGCGGCGGCGGCCAACTTCGGTCAGCAGGTCGCCGACCGCCCCGAGCGCTACCAGAAGGCCCACGAGTCGATCCAGATCGTGCAGGCGCTCTGGGGCAGCTGGGAACCCAATGCCCTGACCTTCGACGTCGAGCACGGCCGGTTCCTCGACCCGGACAGGATCGCGCCGATCAACCTCGCCGGCGAGCACTACTCCTCCCGCGGGCCCCTCCCCATCCCTCCGACGGAGCAGGGCCAGCCCGTGCTGTTCTCCGCGGGCGGCGGCGCCAACGGACTGACCATCGCGGGCCGCTACGCGAGCGGGGTCATCGGCTCCACGTTCTCCCTCGAGGACGCCCGCGCGCAGCGTGAGGCCGCCCGGGACGCCGCCCGCGCCGCCGGCCGCGACCCCGACGAGATCTCGTTCTTCGCCGGCCTCATGCCAGCGATCGCCCCGACCGTGCGCGAGGCCGTCGACCGCCGGCTGCAGCTCGGCGAGCACCAAGCGCCCCAACGCGTGCCGTACCTCGGCCAGATGCTCGGCCTCGACCTGCACCCCGAGCAGATCGATCGACCGCTCGCTCCCGAGCAGCTCGCGGTCGCACGGCCCTCCCCCTTCGACCCGCGCGCCCCGCGGGCGTTCGAGGTCGCCCAGCAGGGATGGACCCTGCTGGAGGTCCTCGCCCATGGGGTGATCGACTACCACCCCACCCCCGTCGGCCCGCCGGAGGTCACAGCGGACCACATGCAGGAGTGGTTCGAAGCCGGAGCGGTCGACGGCTTCTGGGTCTCCCCGGACGTCTACGCGGACGGCATCGACACGTTCGTCGACGGCGTGGTGCCGATCCTGCAGGAGCGCGGGCTCTTCCACGAGGACTACGAGGGCACGACCCTGCGCGACCACCTCGGCGCCCCGCCCCAGTACGGGCTGGACCCGCGACTGAAGGGGTGAACGCTCGCCTCATCGCGGACACCTGGACGATCGCCGCGCCGGACCACCGCGGACGATCCCCTTGACACGCTTACTGAGTGCACTCATGATTGACTGGACTCTATACGGGCGTGGTTCGTCGACGCGCCCCATCGATCCTCGAGGAGAGACCATGCGCGCCTTCGCGTTCGACAGCTACCATCAGCCCCTGCACGAGGTCGAGGTGCCCGAGCCCGTCGTCGGCGCGCACGACGTGCTGATCGAGGTCGCCGCCGCCGGGGTGAACCAGCTGGACGAGAAGATCCGGGAGGGCGAGTTCAAGGCCATCCTCCCGTACCGGGCCCCGCTGATCCTGGGGCACGACGTCGCCGGGACCGTGGTGCGCGTCGGCGCGCAGGTGCAGGGCTTCGCGCCGGGCGATGCGGTGTTCGCCCGGCCCCGCGATCACCGCATCGGCACCTTCGCGGAGCGCATCGCGGTCGATCAGGCCGACATCGCCCCCGCGCCCGCCTCGATCAGCCTGGTCGAGGCGGCGTCACTGCCGCTCGTGGCCCAGACCGCCTGGCAGGCGCTCGTGGTCCGCGGGAAGGTCCAGCCGGGCCAGCAGGTCCTGATCCACGCCGGTGCCGGCGGCGTGGGATCGATCTCGATCCAGCTCGCGAAGCACCTCGGCGCCCATGTCGCCACGACCGCCTCGGGCAGGAACGCGGACTTCGTGCGCGAGCTGGGGGCGGACGTCGTGATCGACTACCGCACCCAGGACTTCGCGGCAGAGCTCTCCGGCTACGACCTGGTGCTGGACAGCCTCGGCGGGGAGAACCTCAAGAAGTCCCTGCGGGTGCTGCGCCCGGGCGGCACGGCGATCGGGATCTCCGGCCCGCCGGACCCGGCCTTCGCGAAGAAGGTCGGCCTGAACCCCGTCGTGCGCCTGGCCGTCGCGGGCCTGAGCGGGAAGATCCGCAGGCAGGCGAAGAAGCTCGGCGTCACCTACGAGTTCCTGTTCATGGAGGCCAGCGGCGAGCAGCTCCGCACGATCGCCACCCTGGTCGACGAGGGCGTGCTGCGGCCCGTCGTCGGCAGGACGTTCCCCTTCGACGAGACCCCGCAGGCCCTCGAATCGCTCACCCAGGGCGGATCCCGCGGGAAGGTGGTCATCGCCGCCGGGTGATCACCACCGAGTGATCACCGCCGAGTGATCACCGCCGAGTGACCACTGCTCCTCAGGCCCTGCGGCAGGAGATCACGCGGCGGGCTCCGGGCGGACGATCAGGCAGGTGCTGGACGCGGTGGCGAGGATCCGACCGTCGGCGTCCCGGATGTCAGCCTCGGCGAAGGCGGCGCTGCGGCCGGCGCGGGTGACCCAGCCGTGGGCGGTGACGGCGCCCGTCTCCGCCGTGATCGGGCGCAGGAAGGACACCTTGAGCTCCAGGCTGGTGTAGCCCACCCCGGCCGGGAGGGTCGAGTGGACCGCGCACCCGCAGGCGGAGTCCAGGACGGTGGCGAAGAACCCGCCGTGCACGGAGCCGATGGGGTTGTAGTGCGAGTCGTCCGGCACCGCCGTCATCACCACATCCCCCTCGGCCACGGAGACGACGTCGAGCCCGATGTGGCTGCCGATCGGCGGGGCCGGGGACTCCCCCGCGGCGACGGCGCGCAGCTGCTCGAGCCCGGACCGGGCGAACAGCGCCCGCTTGTCCTTCCCGGGCACCTGGTAGTGGATCGTGCGCGACCGCTCGTCGGTCGGGCTCTGCTCGGGCGTGGTGCTCATCGGCTCAGACCTCCCGGCCGGCGGGGAGGATCGCGGCGATCTGCGCCCGGAGGCTCGCCAGGAGCTCCTCGATGCTCGATCCCGCGTTGAGGGTCGCGCCGAGCTCCACGAACATGATCGCCGAGACCACGTGGGCGAGGGTCGCCGCCTGCTCGGCGGGCATCCCCGCCTTCTCGACCAGCATGTCGGCGGCGGCAGCCTCGGTCTGCCCGACGATGGACAGCGCCTCCGCATGGTGCGGCTCGCTCGGGTCACCGAAGACCATCTCCCGCAGGTAGGTGCGGCCGTTGTCGATCTGGACGCGATTGCAGTGCACGACAGGGGTGAGCAGGGCCATCAGGCCATCGAGCGCCGTCCCTGCGGCCGCGGCCGCGGTGCGCCCACGTTCGAGCGCCGCGGCGTAGTGGGTGTTCTGCACCAGGAGCAGCAGCTCACCCTTGGTCCGCGCGTACAGGAACAGGGTTCCGGCGCCGATGTCCGCGGCGTCGGCGATCTGCTGGGTGGTGACCTCCTCGACGCCGTGCTCGGCGAACAGCTCGCTCGCGGCGGCGGTGATGCGCTCGAGCTTGGCCTGCTTGTTGCGCTCGCGACGCCCGAGCGGTGGGGTCACCCCTGACATTCTCTCTCCTTGGGGAATAAACTCTGACTCATCTCAGTTCTGAGCGTAGTCACTGTTGTGTGGACTCGGAAGTGCACGAGCACATCCTCCCACCCCGCACCGCGGCCACCCGGCCGCCTACGGAGGCAGCGGCGATCCGTTCCACGTCAAGGATTCCTGTACCTCATGACCACCACTTCCCTCTGGCAGCCCCTCACCCTCGGCCGGCTCGAGCTCCCGCACCGCCTCGCGCTGGCGCCCATGACCCGCAACCGCGCCAACCCCGACGGCACCCCCGGCGAGCACGCCGCGACCTACTACCGCCAGCGCGCCTCGCTGGGCCTGCTGATCAGCGAGGGCACCCAGCCCTCGGCGGGCGGCCAGGGCTACGCCAACACCCCGGGCATCCACACGCCCGAGCAGATCGAGGGCTGGCGCGAGGTCGCGGACGCCGTCCACGAGGAGGGCGGGCACCTCTTCCTCCAGCTGATGCACGCCGGCCGGATCGCCCATCCCGACAACACCCCGCACCACCGCGAGCCTGTCGCCCCCTCGGCGATCTCCGCGGAGCAGGACATCCACACCGCTCACGGCGTCGAGAAGATGCCTGTGCCCCGCGCGCTCGCCACCGAGGAGATCCCGGGCGTAATCGAGGAGTTCCGGCACGCCGCCGCCTCCGCGATCGCCGCCGGTGCGGACGGGGTGGAGATCCACGCCGCCAACGGCTACCTGCTGCACCAGTTCCTCGCATCGAACGCGAACCACCGCACCGACCAGTACGGCGGCGCGATCGAGAACCGGGCCCGGCTCACCGTCGAGGTCGCCCGGGCCGTCGCCGACGAGATCGGTGCGGACCGCACCGGCATCCGCATCTCCCCGGCCTTCCCGCTCGGCGGGCTCGACGAGGGCGATCCCGAGGCCGTCCGCGCCCAGTACCGCTACCTCGTGGGCGAGCTGGCCCCGCTGCACCTCGCCTACCTGCACGTCCACCACATCGGCGATGACGAGCTGCTGCGTTCACTGCGCGAGGTGTGGCCCACCGCGCTGCTCGTCGTCCGTTACGGTCGCGATCGCGACGCCATCGCCGCGGACATCGACGCGGGCCTGGCGGACATGGCGCCGCTGGGGCGCTTCGCGCTCGCGAACCCCGACGTCGTCGAGCGACTGCGCTCCGATGCGCCGTTCAACGACGTCGATCCCGCCACCCTCTACGTCGGCGGGGCCGACGGGTACATCGACTACCCGACCCTCGTTCGCGCCTGACCGCGCCCCGCCCCGCCTGGCACAGCCACCTACAGATCGAAAGTGAGAACTGCTCATGACTGCACTCGATGGAGCCGCCGTCCTCGTCACCGGTGCGAACGGGGGCATCGGCACCCACTTCGTGCGCGAGGCGCTCGCCCGGGGCGCCGCGAAGGTGTACGCCACCGCGCGGAACCCGCGGGAGTGGGAGGACGAGCGGATCGTGCCGCTCGCCCTCGACGTCACCGACCCCGCCTCGATCCAGGCCGTGGTCGAGGTCGCATCCGACGTGACGGTGCTGATCAACAACGCTGGCATCTCCGTGCCGAGCGCCGGCCTGCTCGCCCACACCGAGGAGGAGATCCGCCGGAGCGTGGAGACCAACTTCCTCGGCCCGCTGTTCCTGACCCGTGCCGTCGCGCCGCTCCTGTCCGCGAAGCAGTGCGGCACAGCGATCATCAACCTCCACTCGGCACTGTCCTGGTACGCCACCGCCGGAATCTACTCGGCGACCAAGGCCGCCCTGTGGTCCTCGACGAACTCGCTGCGCCTCGAGCTGCAGCCCGCCGGGGTCCAGGTGGTCGGCGTGCATGTGGGCTGGGTCGACACCGCCATGGCCGCCCACACCGAGGACGAGAAGGTCGACCCCGCCGTGCTCGTCGCCGCGGTGTTCGATGCGACCGAGGCGGGGAAGCACGAAGTCCTCGCGGACGAGACCTCGGTGAGGGCCAAGGCGGGGCTGTCGGCTCCGGTCGAGGTCGTGTACCCGCAGCTCGCCGTCTGAGTCCGTCCCCGCGCGGCGCCGGCACACGGCGGCGCCGGGGGCTGAACTCTTCTCGGTGGGTGATTGCCGGAGCGCGGCCCCTGGCCCGGGGCCGCGCTCAGGCGAGGTCGGTCATTCGCAGCCCACCCCGTCGCCGTCGCGGTCCAGGCCCTTGCGGTAGCCGGGATCGCCCACGCGGACCGGGGCGGCGCCGGCCGCGCGGGCGGCGTCGCAGTTCTTGAAGTGGACGCTGCCGCCGTCTTCCTTCACGGGTGCGGGCGCGGGGTCCGTCGTCGGTACGGGGCCGGGTGCAGAGGCGGGCTCCGTCGGCGACTGGGCCTCGGTTCCCACCACGTCGCCGTCGCCGGTCCCGGGCCAGCCGTGCGTGCCCGTGATCGCGTGGAAGCCCTCGCAGTCGCCGAGCACGCGCTCCATCGCGTCGGCCTCGGCGGGTTTGACCCACAGCCCGTACTTGTCCTTCACCGAGATCTGCCGGGCCACGTACTCGCAGCGGTAGTCCTTCTTCGGCGGCAGCCAGGTGGCGGCGTCGCCGTCGCCCTTCTGCCGGTTCAGGCTGGATTCGACGGCCAGCAGGTTCAGCGGGTCGTTGGCGAACTCGCGCTTGCGGTGCTCGTCCCAGCCGGCGGCGCCGGTCTGCCAGGCGTCGGAGAGCGCCACCAGGTGGTCGATGTCGATCGTGGAGTCCGTGCGGTCGAAGGCGATGGTGTCGCCACTGAACGGGGAGGCGAGGGTGCCGCGCAGCACCACGCAGCCGTCGGTGCCGGATTGCAGAGTGATCTGGTGCAGGTCACGGCGCAGGATGTCGTTGCGGGTGTCGCAGCCGTTGCGGTCGGTGTCGTCGCGCCAGCCGAAGGAGGCGCGGTCGTAGCCGGTCTTCGGGGCGCGGCCCTTCTCCTCGAGACCGGTCAGCATCGCCAGCGCCGTGCCGTCAGCAGCCTCGGGGGTGGACTCGACGGTCGGCGCAGCAGTGGTCTGCTCCGGCTCTGGCGTGGTGGAGGGGGTCTCGGCCGCAGGCCTCTCCGCGGGGATGGTCTGCTCCGGGGTGGGTGAGTGGACCGGTGCAGGAGAGCTCTGCTCGACAGAGCGGGAGTCGCCCGCGACCTCAGTGTCCCGTGCCATGCCCGTCGGCCCGCAGGCGCTCAGCGGCCCGAGCAGCACCAGCGCGGCAAGCAGCATGCCCAGCAGCGACACCGCGCGGCGCCGGGCTGCGCGCGGAGTGAGGTCTGTGCAGTCGTGGGTGGAGAGAGGGCCGAGGGGAAGAGTCGGTCGCGTGTCCAGGGGAGGTCCTTCGTGCTCACGGGGGAAGGGCACGAGGGTTCATCGCGGAGCCGGCCGGTGCCGCCCGCTCCTCACTTTCTGTGCCTACGACAAGAGTAGGTCGTAGGGCTGACAGCCGACGGGACCAAGCCCCCGCTCAGCCCGCGGATTCCAGGCCTTCCCAGACACCGAAGAGCGCGAAGCCCGCAGCGCGCGCGAGCGCCGCGGAGGCGGTGTTCTCCAGCTGGCAGCGGTACTGCGGCTCGTAGCCCCGGGCCAGCGCGGCAGCGCTGATCGCGCGGACGGTCGCGCGGCCCAGCCCGCGACCGCGGAACTCCGGCAGCGTGATCACCCCGAGATCGGCCAGCAGGGTTTCGCCCCACGGGTACATGCTCGCCGCGGAGACCAGCCGGTCACCGCTGAACGTGCCGACCACGAGCCAATGGTCGAGCTCGACGAAGGCCTCGTCCAGGTCATCCTCGGGTGCCTGGGCCGTGAACTCCGCGAACACTGCGGCATCGGCGTCCGTCAGCTGACGGGTGGCGCCCTCCCACGGCTCCTCGCGCAGGGCGGCCTGCTCGGTCAGCGGCAGGTAGAACAGGTGGTCCGGATCGGCGAGCACCATCCCGGCGCGGTCGAGGCGGGCGCTCAGCTCCGTGCGCCCGATGCGGTCGGTCGCGGAGAGTCCGAGCTCGTCCGCCCGGGCCGGCGAGAGGGAGAGGAGTGTGGCCTCGCCCTCGACGCGCAGCAGCGAGACCGAGCGGAGGCCGGTCAGGGCAGGGTCGAGGGCGACCAGCACCTCCCCCTCGGGGTGGGGCGTGAGGGCGGCCGGGATCCGCTGACTGGAGACGAGGGAGGAGAACACAGCGACGACCCTTCGGGCGGAAGACGGCAGGATCCTCGGAACCTACCGGAGCCCGTTCCCGACCTGCGAGTTCTTTTCGCGGTGCTTCCCGGGCGCAGCACGTCGGGGTGCGCTGCGCCCCCGTCAGCGGTCCCTCAGAGACTCACGAGAGTGACCAGCACGAAGGCGGCCACGAGCGCTGCCGTGACGCCCAGGCTGCTTCGCCAGGTGGTGGGCTGATCACCCGCATCCGAGGTCATCGGGACCGCCTGGATCTGTCCGGTCTCAGTGGCAGCCTTCAGCTCGTTGCCGACGGTGAGGTCATGGCGCGACTCCATAGTGGGTCCCTCCTTCTCGATGTGATGGGAGCACGGCACCCAAGGTTGAGTACCGCCTGATCAGACACTGTTTCCATGCATCTTTCGTGCTCGCGACAACAGTAGGGCCGAGAAGGGCTGTGCGAAAGGGGGAAGAGGCCCGGGTCAGGCGAATCACATGGACGGATCCGCAGCCCGTGCGAGGGTCGATACGCTCGGGTGCGGAAGCATGCCCGCGTCCCCGGAAGTGCTCTCGTTCCGTCGGCCGTTCCGGCCGCTCTGCGGAGCCGGGAAAGTTCTCTCATGACCACCCTGACCGACCGTATGACCGGCGCGCTGGAGAGCTACGCCGCCTGGCAGGGGCCGCTGTTCGAGGACCTGCACCGCCACCCTGAGCTCTCGATGCTCGAGGAGCGCACCCGCGGGATCGTCACCGCGCAGCTGACCGGGTTCGGGTACGGGCGGGGAAGGTCGCCGTCGCGCCCGGCCCGGTGCTGAGCTCCTCGGTGTCGATGCGGGTGATCGTGCACGGCGCAGGCTCCCAGGGCTCGATGCCGCACCTGGGCGTGGACCCGGTGGTGCTCGCCGCCGCGATCGTCACCCGGCTCCAGACCCTGGTGGCCCGCGAGATCGCGCCCGGGGACTTCGGGGTGGTCACCGTCGGCGCCCTCCACGCCGGGACCAGCGCGAACATCATCCCGGACCGGGCCGAGCTGGCGCTGAACTTCCGTGCCTACAGCGACCAGATCCTCGATCACCTGGTCGAAGGCACCCAGCGGATCGTGAACGCCGAGTGCGAGGCGGCCCGCTCCCCGGAGCCGGCGCAGTTCGAGCAGTTCAACCGCTATCCCGTCACCGACAACGACCCCGGGCTCGCCGAGCGGGTGCGGGAGGCGTTCGTGGGCCAGTTCGGGGAGGACCAGGTGGAACACATGGACCCGGCCACCGCCTCCGAGGACTTCTCCGCCATCCCCGCCGCCTTCGGGGTCCCGTACTGCTACTGGGGTACCGGCGCCTACGCCGAGGGACGCGTTGCCGCCCCGAACCACTCCCCGCTCTGGGCCCCGGATCAGCAGCCGACGCTCCGCATCGCCACCGAGGCCGCGGTGAGCGCGGCGTTCGCGCTGCTGGGCCCCGCGCAGTGACGGACGGGGCGCCGCCGGCACTCGTGCCCGCGGGGGCGCGCCGCTCTCCTCCAGTCCCGGAGGCGGGGGAACTCAGGCGCTGAACGCGGCGAACTTCGCGGTGATCGCCTCGTCGTTCCAACCCCACACGTCATCGCCCCGCAGCACCGCATCAGCGCCGCCGTCGGTGTAGAAGGTCTGGCCGCAGCAGTGGGAGTTCTCCACCGACGTCAGCCACATCAGCAGGCGAGCCACGCTCTCGGCGTCCTGGTGACCGTTCAACGGCATCGGCACCACCATGTCCAGGAACGCGGCGTACTGCGGATCCGCCAGCATGTCGCGGGTCATCGGCGTGATCACGATGCCGGGGGCGACGGCGTTCAGCGGGATGCCGGCTCCGGCCCAGGCCTGCCCGGGTGCCTCACGGCGCACCCAGCGGGAAATCGCCCGCTTCGAGGAGGCGTAGATGAGGTTCCCGGTGAGGGGATCAGCGGCCAGCTCCTCGGCCCGGGCGAGCGAGGCGGCCTCGTCGTCCGCCATGAAGGCCTCCAGCAGCTGCGGGTCCAGCGGCTGCAGGGAGGACATCGAGGAGACCAGCGCGACCCGCGGCGCCTCGGACCGGGCCAGCGCCGGCTGCAGCGCCTGGAGGAACTCCGTCATCCCGAAGTAGTTCACCGCGGCAGTGACGGGCTTCGGCAGTGCGAGGCCGGCCGACGGGATCACCGCGTCGACGATGCCGCCTGCCGCCTCGAGCGCCTGGCGTGCACCCTCAGCCCGACCGGCCGGGGTGGAGAGATCCGCGGAGACCTCGACGCCCTGCAGATCGACGCCCACGACCGTCTGGCCCTGCTCCCGCAGCAGCTCGGCAGTCTTCGCTCCGATGCCCGAGGCGGCGCCGGTGATGATGTAGGTACGGGTCATGACAGACCTCCTGTGAGTGCACCGCATCGAGCAGTGCTCGTACCTCGAAGCTATCCCCGCACAGGCGCGAGTTCGAGGGCACAAGGTCACTGCTCCGCCGGTCCGGGCGCCCACCGCCAACGCGTACTCTGACCTGCGTGATCGATCCCGAGTGGTGGCAGCTGGGCCTGGCTGCGCTGGCCGTCCTGGCCGGTGCGGTGGCGGTGCGCACCACCGGGATGGGCTTCGCGCTGCTCTCCTCCCCGTTCCTGGTGATGGCGCTGGGCCCCTTCGAGGGAATCCTGGTCACCAACGTGTGCGGGATCGTCGCGGCGCTGCTGAACCTCGCCGTGGTCCACGCGGACCTGGACTGGAAGCGTGCGGCCCGCGTGGTGCCGGCAGGGATCGTCGGCACGATCCCCGGCGCGCTGCTGGTGCTGTGGCTGCCTCCCGCGGTGCTCGCGGTCGCGATCAGCCTGCTGGTGATCGTGGGCCTGCTGTTCACCGTCGGGTCGCGGTCGCTGCAGGTGCCGAACTCCCTCTGGACGGGTGCCGGCGGCGGGTTCGCCTCGGGCCTGATGAACGTGACCGCCGGGGTGGGCGGGCCGGGACTGGTGGTCTACGCGCTGGCCACCCAATGGGAGCATCGCAGCTTCGCCGCCACCGCCCAGCTGCACTTCGCGGTGCTCGGCGTGGCCGCCCTGCTCGCGAAATGGTCACTGCCCACGCTGCCGATCGCCGGATGGGCGGTGCTGATGGGGCTGCTCGCGGTCGGGCTGCTCGGCGGGAATGTGCTGGCCCGCTGGGTGCACGGCGCCCGGGCGATGCGCTGGGTGATCGTGATCGCGATGCTCGGAGCGCTGCTCTCGCTCGTCCAGGGGCTCGTGCGGCTCTGACCCTATGGCGCTGATCCCCCAGTGCTGATCTTCTGACGTCGGCCCTTTCCCTCTGGCCCCCGATGGATTGCCTGTCAGAGCCAACGGTGGTGCGCACCGGTCACGAGGCGGGCAGCGGCGGGGTCCCCCGCTGCCGGACCGTCGGCCCCCACCGTCGATCCAGCAGCTCCCGCCCTGCGTGAGCCTCGTGCCGGTGCCTCTCCCCCTCGGAGAGTCCCGCACCAACCACCTGAAACCTAGGGCTGATCCGCCAGAAGCGCGATGGGGTGAACTCCCTGGGCAGAAGTCCCCGGGGACAACTCCCCATGCAGGTCACGGCCTGGGCCGCCGGTCCGCGGGGTCTGAGGGCAGCGGATCGGTCCGGGACGGGCACTGCCCCGGGCCCATGGCGGCACGGCGCGGCGAGGACTACACTCCGAGCCCCCGGCAGTGATGCTCGTGGAGGCCCCCTGCCGCCGAGGACGCGACGCTCCACGGCCACCGAGGAGGCACCGGTGCGACCACTGGTGATCACCCAGAACATCACCGTCGACGGCTCCATCGAGATGCTCGACGACTGGTTCGACCCCACCGACTCCCCACCCGACCAGCAACAGCTCCTGCAGCGCGACAGCGCCGCCTGCGACGCGATCCTGCTCGGCCGGCAGACCTTCGAGGACTTCCGCGGGTTCTGGCCGGTCCAGGAGAACGACACCACCGGCATCACCGACGAACTGAACGCCCTGGAGAAGTACGTCGTCACCTCCACCATGACCGACCCCGACTGGCAGCACTCCACACTCCTCGCCGGCGATCCCGTCGCCGCGGTGCGGGAGCTGAAAGAGCAGGCGGGCGCCGAGATCTCGCTGACCGGCTCCATCTCGCTGTGCCATCCCCTGATCGAGGCTGGGCTGGTGGACGAGTACCGGCTGTGGACCTACCCCTACGTGCAGGGCCGCGGCCGCCGTCTGTTCCCCGACGGGTTCCAGGAGCGGCTCGAGCTGCGTGAGCACCACGCCTTCTCCTCCGGCGTCACCTACACCCGCTGGACACCGCGGAAGGGCTGACCTGGCCATCGACCCCGCCGCCTCCGCTGAGGAGCACGAACCAGCCTGCCCAGGCGTAGGAACTGTGCGCCATGGCGATCGATGGTGCGCACTTCCTACGCCTCGGTTCACCAGAGCCAGTGCCTCAGTGGCTCACCAGAGCCAGTGCCTCAGTGGCTCACCAGGGCCAGCCTCAATGGTTCACCAGCGACCCAGCCTCAGTGCCGCCCGGCGTCGGAGCGCAGGGCGAAGGTGCCCTGGGCGCGGCGGCGGCCCAGCACGGGGTGGTCGGGGACCACGGCATCGAGGAAACGGTAGCCGGTGCGGGTGTAGGCGGCGCGCAGGTCTCCGTCGTCGGCCGCGGTGGTGAGGGAGCGCCACCAGTCCAGGATGTCTCCCCAGCCGGGGGCGGCGAGGGAGCCGCCGAACTGCTGGACCGCGAGCGCCGAGCACAGGGAGCCGAACTTCAGCCGCTCCTCGAGCGGCCAGCCGGCCAGGGTGCCCAGCACCAGCGACGCGGCGAACACATCCCCTGCGCCGGTGGTGTCGATCGCCGTGACCGGGACGGCCGGGCAGTACGCCTCCTCCCCGGTGGCCGAGTCGATCGCGTAGGAGCCGTGGGCGCCGTCGGTCACCACCGCGAGCGGCACCTTCTCGGCGAGCGCGCGCACTGCCTTGTCGGGGCTGTCGGTGCGGGTGTAGGCCATCGCCTCGAGCGCATTGGGGGTGAAGGCGTGGCAGTGGGCGAGCGGAGCGAGTTCGGCCACGTCCCAGCGGCCAGTCTCGTCGAAGCCGATGTCAGCAAAGATCAGGGACCCACGCTGGGCGAGCTGCGCCCACCAGGAGGTCTCCCCCGCGAGGTCCACCACGGCGGCGCGGGCATCCGGCGCGCCGGCGATCAGGGTCGAGAGCGGCTCGGGCAGCTCGTGGCCGTGGGTGGCCATGGCGCGGTCCCCGTCGGCCGCGATCGAGACGGTCAGCGCGGAGTGGAAGTCGGTAAAGCGGCGGGAGGCGGAGAGGTCGATGCCCTCCTCGCTCTCCATCGTGTGCCACATCCAGTCGGCGTAGGCGTCGTCCCCGAAGCCCGCGACCAGCCCGGTGCGCAGGCCCAGGCGGGCGGCGGCGGTGGCGAGGTTCGCGATCCCGCCGGGGCTCGAGCCCATGCCCTTGCTCCACAGCTCCTCGCCGGGCTGGGGAAGGCGATCCATGCCGGTGAAGACGATGTCGAAGAAGACGGTGCCCGAGAGCAGCACGTCCAGCGGCGGGTCCTCGGGGGTGCGCTGGGCGGCCAGCGGGTCCCAGTCGTCGCGCTCGGCGGCCTCGGGCGGGGCGGGAGTGGACGCACCGGCAGGGTGCTCGTGATCGGCCGGGCGGCCGGGGGTGGGGCCGGAGCCGGGGGTGGGGCCGGGGGTGGCGGGATCGGCGGTCAGAGCGGACTGGGAGAGCAGAGCGGGATCGGCGGGGAAGGTGGGATCGTCGGTCGTCACTGAGCAGCTCCTTCGAGCATTCCGCGGATGAAGTGTCGTTGCAGGAACAGGAACAGGATCACGGTGGGCAGAGCGACGATCACCGCGCCCGCCGCGAGCAGCGCGGTCTCGGCGGTGTACTGGCCCTGGAAGTTCGCCAGGCCCAGCGGGGCGGTGCGCAGCCGGCCACCGGGGGCCATGATCAGGGCGATCAGGAATTCGTTCCAGGTCCACATGAACACCAGCACCAGCATGGTGAGGATCCCGGGCCGCGCGGCGGGGGCCATGATCCGGGTCAGGGCGCGCAGGGGGCCGGCGCCGTCGAGCGCCGCGGCCTCCAGCAGGCTCACCGGCATCGCCCGGAACTGGGCCCGCATCCAGAAGGTGCCGAAGGCGACGGACTGGGCGACCTGAGGCATCGCGATCGCGAGATAGGTGTCGGTCAGGCCCAGGCTGCGCAGGTCGAAGAACAGCGGGATGATCGTCGCCTCGGCGGGGATCATCAGCCCCAGCAGGAACAGGTAGAACAGCGCCGTGGACCCGCGGAACTTCATGGTGCCGAAGGCGTAGCCGGCCAGCACCGACAGCACGATGGACAGGGTCATCACGATCGCGGCGACCACCACCGAGTTCCCGAGCGAGCGACCGAATCCGCCGATGGTCCAGGCCTTGGCGAAGTTGGACAGGTGCAGCCCGCCGCTCTCCCCCAGCGGGGCGGAGACGGAGGTGGCGAGGATCGTGAGCACCGGGATCAGGGCGAAGGCGGCGAAGCCCAGCAGGATCACGTAGTTCATCGACTTCTCGGCGCGGGAGACCCTCATGACTCACGCTCCCCGATCCGCGTGACGCCCACGTTGATCGCGAAGATCAGAATCGTCAGCACGATCGCGACCGCGGAGGCGGAGCCCACCTCACGCAGGTCGAAGGCGCGCAGGTACACCTCGTAGCTGGGCACGGTGGTGGTGTTGCCGGGCCCGCCGGAGGTGGTCATGTAGACCAGGTCGAAGGTCTTCAGCGCCGCGATGATCGTCAGCACCAGCGCGATCGTGATCTCGCCGCGCACCGCGGGCAGGGTGATCGCGAAGAACTCCCGCACCGGACCGGCGCCGTCCAGGCGCGCGGCCTCGAACAGCTCCGCGGGGATGCGGCCCATGCCCGCCAGCAGCAGCAGCATCACCAGTCCCATCTGCACCCAGGTGCCGATGAAGCCCACCGCGGGCAGCGCGGTGCCGGGATCCCCCAGCCAGCCGCGGGTCAGGGCGTCCAGGCCGACGGTGCGCAGCATGTCGTTCAGCAGCCCGTGCGGGGAGTAGATCTGCCGCCAGGCCACGGCGACCACCACCAGCGCGATCACCTGGGGCAGGAAGATCACGGTGCGGAAGAAACCCATCCCCCGCACCTGCCCGCGGCGCAGGATCGCCGCGAGCGCCAGGCCCACCACCACCGGGATCACCGAGTAGAAGACGATCAGCAGCAGCGCGTTCCCGATCGCGGCGCGGAAGTCCGCATCCGCGGCGAGGTCCGCATAGTTCTGCAGTCCCACGAAGGTGGAGGCGCCGAAGCCCTTCCACTCGAACAGGGAGAACTGAGCGGCCCGTCCCAGCGGGTAGAGCGCGAAGGCGCCGTAGACCAGCAGGGCCGGGAGCAGGAACAGGTACGGGGTGGACTGCGAACGGGCCACCGCCGAGGGCCGGGGTAGGCGCCTGTGCTGGGGCCCGTCGGCCGATCTGGACGCCACGGAGTCAGGAGCTTTCGCTGAAACCGGCGTAGTCCTCCTGCAAGGCCCCGGCGGCACCGGCAGCGTCGGTCTGGCCGCCGATCAGCTCCTGCAGGGTGGCGCCGGCGGTGTCGGCGAAGGTCGGGGTCGCATAGTCGAGGTAGGGCAGCAGGGTCCTCTCGGTGGAGACCGCGTCGAACGCCTCGTAGATGTCCTTGTTCACGCCAGATTCCGGGGCCAGCTCCGCGGTGCGGTTCACCGGCATGCCGCCGTTCTCGGCGATCATCGCCATCGCGTCGTCGCTGGTGATGAAGTCGATGAAGGCGGCGGCCGCGGCCGGGTTCGCGGCGGCCGACGGGACGGAGAAGGGGATGCCCGTACCGCCGGTGGTGGCGACCTTCCCGTCGGCCCCGGCCGGCGGGGCCATGAAGCGCAGGTCCTCCCCCATCACGGCCTCCATGTCCGGGCCCAGCCAGGAGCCGCCGATCAGCAGCACGCCGGTGCCCTCGGTGAACAGCGGCCAGGCATCGTCGTAGGCGAGCCCGTTCGGGGAGTCGCCGAGCGCACCGCTGGCGCCCCACTCGGCGAGCTGGGTGAGGGCGGCGAGGTTGTCGTCGGTGGTCCAGTCCGCGCCGGAGTTGCCCATGCCGAGGGTCACGATCGTCTCGGCGGGAACGAAGTTCGCCTGCAGCGGCCCGAACACGTGCAGGGCCGGCCACTGGTCGAGGTTGCCGAGCATGATCGGCTGCTCGTCGGCCGCGGCGGCAGCCTCGACCAGGGAGAAGACCTCGTCCCAGGTGGTGGGCGCTGCGAGCCCGAGCGCGTCGAGCTTCTTCTGGGAGTAGTAGATCCCGCAGACCTCGCCGGTCTGGGCGAGGCCATAGAGGGAGCCCTCGCCGAAGGTGACGCCGTCGCTCGAGTAGCTCATCTTGCCCAGCACGCTGGGGGTGAAGCGGTCCTTCCAGCCGTACGCCTCGGCGTAGCCGGTGAGGTCGGTGAGCAGTCCGTCGGCCACGAAGGTGCCCATGTCGCCGCGGGCGTTGTTGACCTGCAGCACATCCGGCACGTCGTTGCCGGACAGCGCCAGGCCCGTCTGCTGCTGGAGGTCGTCGAAGGACTGGGAGTTGCGGTCGATCGTGACGTTGGGGTACTTCTCCTCGAAGCTGCCGATCAGCGCCTCGATCGCGTCGTTCTGCGCGCCGCGCACCTCCTGGTCCCAGACCTTCAGGGTGATGTCGCCGAGGGCGGCGATGTCGGTGTCGACCTCGTCGGCCGCGGGAGCGGGTGCCTCGCCCCCGTCGTCGCCGCCGTCGGAGCCGGGGGCGCAGGCGGCCAGCAGGCCGAGACCGCTCAGCGCGGCTCCTGCCGAAAGGAAGTGTCGACGTCGCATGGTTCCTCCAGAGATGCTCGCGCGGCCCGACATCCGGGCGGGCTGCGATCGATCCGGCGATCGCGCCGGTCACGGATCCATGATCGCACCACAGCGGTGCTAGCGTGCGATGACATGAAGCTCGCCATCCTGGGAGGCGGAGGATTCCGCGTCCCCCTCGTGTACGAAGCGGTCGCCACCGCTGCCACCGGCCTGACCGTCGACGAGGTCGCACTGTACGACGTGGACCCTGCCCGCCTCGCCACGATCACCGCCGTGATCGAGGGCCTGGGCGCGCAGCTGGCCGCCGACGGACACGCGGAGACACTGCCCCGCCTCACCGCCACCACTGACCTGCGCGAAGCCGTGACCAGTGCGGACTTCGTGTTCAGCGCGATCCGCGTGGGCGGCGCCGAGGCTCGCACCGTCGACGAGCGCGTGGCCCTGAACCTGGGGCTCCTGGGCCAGGAGACCATCGGCCCCGGCGGTCTCGCCTACGCCCTGCGCACGATCCCGGTGGCCCTCGAGGCCGCCCGCGTGATCGCCGAGGTCGCGCCCGCGGCCTGGGTCATCAACTTCACCAACCCTGCCGGAATCGTCACCGAGGCGATGCGCACCGTGCTCGGGGACAAGGTGGTGGGCATCTGCGACACCCCCATCGGGCTCGTGCGCCGGGTGGGCCGCCTGCTGGATGCGGATCTGGTGGCCGGAGACGGCGTGGCGAGCTTCGACTACGTGGGGCTCAACCACCTGGGCTGGCTGCGCTCGGTGACGATTGACGGCGTGGACCGTCTGCCCGCCCTCCTCGCCGACGACGCCGCCCTCGAGGAGATCGAGGAGGCGCGCCTGATCGGCAAGGACTGGGTGCGGGCCGACGGCGCTCTGCCCAACGAGTACGTCTTCTACTACCTGCACACCGCCGCCGCGATCGACCGCATCACGAGCGCCGCGACCACCCGCGGCGAGTTCCTCGCCAAGCAGCAGGGGGACTTCTACCTCGGCGCCGCCGAGAGCTCCGAGCCGGCCTCCTGCTGCGCCTCGCCCCTGGACCTCTGGCGCGAGACCCTGCATGAGCGCGAGGCGACGTATATGGCCGAGTCCCGCGACGAGGAGCGCCGCGAGGAGGACATCGCCGGGGGCGGCTATCAGGAGGTGGCGCTGCGGCTGATGACCGCGCTCGCCACCGGACGCAGCGAGCGGATGATCCTGGACGTCGGCAATGCCCCCACCGGCAGCGAAGCTCCCCCGGAGCAGCGGATCGTTCCGGAGCTGCCGGCCGATGCCGTGCTCGAGGTGCTGTGCGTGGTCGACGGCGAGGGCGTGCACCCGCAGCCCGTCGCCCCGGTGGGGCTGGGACGGCTCGGCATGATGAGCACCCTGCGCGCCGCCGAGCGGAAGATCCTCGAGGCCGCGATGACCGGCTCCCGCGAGGCGGCCTGGCAGGGCTTCTCGATGCATCCCCTGGTCAGCTCACCCGTGCTGGGGAAGAAGCTGCTCGAGGGATATATCGCCGGGCACCCGGAGATCGCGGCGCTGCTCGCAGAAGGCTGAGAGCCCCCGTCGCTGCGCCGCGATCACGGAGTCCCGGCTCAGAACCCCGGGTTCGCGGGGTCTGCCCCGATCCGACCGTCGGCGCGGTCCAGGGCGTTGATCTTCTCGATCTCCTCGGGCGTGAGCTCGAGCTGGGCGGCGGCGAAGTTCGAGACGATCCGCTCCGGCGTGACGGACTTCGGGATCACCACGTTCCCGATCGCCAGATGCCAGGCGATGATCACCTGGCCCGCGTCGGCGCCGTGCGCCTCAGCGATGGCGGTGATCACGGGGTTCTGCAGGATGTCGCCGCCCTGCCCCAGCGGGGACCAGGCCTCGGTGAGGATCTTCTTGTCGGCGTGGTAGTCCCGCAGCGCGGACTGCTGGAACTCGGGGTGCAGCTCGATCTGGTGCATCACCGGCACCACCCCGGTCTCGGCGATGATCTCCTCGAGCTGCTCGATCGGGAAGTTGGAGACGCCGATGGACTTCGCCTTCCCCTCCTTCTGCAGCTCGATGAGCGCCTTCCATGACTCGAGGTACGTCCCGCGCTGGGGGCTCGCCCAGTGGATGAGGTAGAGGTCCACGTAGTCCATCTCGAGCTTGCCGAGAGAGGTCTCCAGAGCCTGCTTCGCGGAGTCGAAGCCCTGGTCACCGTTGGCGAGCTTGGTGGTGATGAACAGCTCCTCGCGAGCGATTCCCGAGGCCTTCACGGCCCGGCCCACACCGCCCTCGTTCTGGTAGCCGGCGGCGGTGTCGATGTGGCGGTAGCCGGCGTCGATCGCCTGGCGGACGACGTCGGCCGCGACCTCGTCCTCGACCTGCCATACGCCGTAGCCGAGCTGGGGGACGGTCGCGCCGTCATGGAAGGGCTGGATGGGAACAGTGGTCATGCGGGAGCCTCCTGGGTATGCGGTTGCCTATCCACCCTATGCCCGCTCTCGGCTCACCGATAGACCTCGTCCGACCGGTCGGGAAGCGCGGTCGGCGGAGCCGATACCGTGGCCGCGTGAGTCTTCCCCTGGCGCTGACCCTGCTCGGTCTGGTGCTGCTCGCCGCCGTGATCCAGCGGGTCGCCGGGCTGGGCCTGGGCATGCTGTTCGCGCCCTACGCGGTGGTGCTGATCGGCGCGCATCAGGGAATCATGCTCGCGAACTTCCTGGGCACCCTGATGCCTCTGCTGCTGCTGCCCCGGATCTGGCCCGATATCCAGTGGCGCACCGTTGCGTGGATCGGACTGCCCGCGGTCGCGGTGATGCCAGGAGCGGCCTGGCTGTCCTCGGTCTCTCCGCCCGGCCCGCTGCACATCGTCACCGCGTCCCTGGTGCTCCTGAGCCTGCTGATCTCGGTGGCGCTGGTACGCGTGAACACCACCGTGGAGGGGCGCACCGCCCAGGTGGTCACCGGCATCGGTTCCGGGCTCGGGACCGTGCTGGGCGGCGTGGGTGGCCCCGCCGTGACCGTCTACGCGGTGCTCTCGCGCTGGCCGGTGCTGCCGATGGTGGCGACGCTGCAGCCGCTGTGGATCCTGATCTCCTCGGTGTCCGTCGCCTCGAAGCTGGCCTGGGACGACGGCCAGGTCCCCGACCTGCCCTGGTGGATGTGGACCGCGATGGTCGCCATCGTGATCGCCTCGATCTTCCTCGGCGAGGCGGTCCAGAAGCGCCTGGCCGAGAAGACCATCCAGCGCTTCGTGATGGTGCTCGGCTTCGTGGGCGCGCTGCTCGCGCTCGGGACCGGAGTGCGGCTGCTGGTGGGGTGAGCGAGCGGGCGCTCAGCGCCTCGGCAGGGTCACCACCGCCACCGTCTGCGCCCCCTCGCCGGGCGCCAGCGCGACTCGGCCTCCGGTGACCATCGCCTCCGGCACCTGCGCGATCCCCCGGATCGCGGCGGAGACCATCTCGTCGAGGACCACAGGTCCTGCCGCTGGGTCGAGCAGCAGGGCGTGCAGCACCTCGCCGCCGTCGGCCCCGGTGCCGAGCGTGAAGCGCACGCCCTCGGGCGGGTTCGCGACCGCCTCGTGGAACCAGGGACGGGTACCGTAGATCGCCTCGCCGTGCGCAACGAGCCACTCCCCCAGCTGCTCGAGCGCAGCGGACTGCAACGGCGGTATCGACCCGTCGGCACGGGGGCCGGCGTTGATCAGCAGGTTCCCGTTCTTGGAGACCACATCCACCAGCAGTCGGATCAGTGCAGTGCCGTCCAACGCGTGCTCGGCGGATTCGTCGGCGTTGTACCCGAAGGAGAGGCCCAGCCCGCGTGTGGATTCGAAGGGCTCGGGCTGAACGGAGATGATGTCCTGGTACTCGCGGGTCAGCACGCCATGGACGGGCACGCCCCAGCGATCGTTGACCATCCCGCCGGGCACCGCGGCGAGGTAGTCGCGGAAGAGCTGCTGGAGGGAATCGGGGCCGTCGTACTTGCCGGCGTCGGGCCAGTCGATGTCGTTCCACAGGATGTCCGGGGCGAAGCGGTCGATCAGCTCGCGCAGCTGGGCCGCCGCGAAGGCGGCGAAGGCGGGATCATTGCGGCGCAGTGCGAACAGCTCGTCGTTCGAGGTCAGCGGTGGGTAGTCGGTGACATGCCAGTCATGGGCACCGGAGTAGTAGAGCCCGAGCTTCATCCCGGCCTCCCGCACCGCGGCGTCGAACTGCTCGAGCAGGTCACGGCCGGGACCTCGGCCGGCGGCGCTGAAGGGCGTGGTCGCGGAATCCCAGAGGCAGAAGCCGTCGTGGTGCTTGGTGGTGGGGACGAGGTAACGGGCCCCGGCCCGGGTGGCGAGGCCCACGATCTCCTCCACGCTGTTCTCGGCCGGCTGCCAGTCATCGGCGAAGTCCTCGTAGGAGTGGCCGAGCCCGTAGAGCTCCTCGTGACGTGCCTTGGTGGGGCTGCCGTCGAGGCGCACGGTGTTGGCGTACCACTCGGCGTACTGGTGGCGGGCGTAGGCGTTCGCGGCGGTCACATCGCTGCGGTCCAGGACGTCCGCCCAGGCGGGCACCGAGTACAGGCCCCAGTGCACGAAGATGCCGAGCTTCGCGTCGCGGTACCAGTCCGGCACGGAGAGATCGGGGTAGGCGGTCGCGGGGGCGGCGTCGGCCGGCCCGTGGCGGTCATCGAAGCTGATCATCGGTGGCTCCATATCCGGTGCGTCGTACGAAGTCGTCGGTCATGTCGTGGCGTGCACGGGCACGCTGTGCCCACAGGTCGGCGCTCTGGGCGGGGTCAGCGCGCCGGTCGTAGAACTGGCCCTGGTCGCCTCCCAGGACGGTCGGATGGCCGACGGGCTCGCTGAAGCCACCGGAGCCCGTGGAATAGATCGCGGCCTCGCCCTCCCGCATCAGCACCAGGGAGCCGTCGAAGGCCGTCGCCCCGAGCACCAGCGGCTGGTCCTCGGGGGTGCGATCCCGCAGCAGGTGGTCCTCATCCCGCAGCAGGTGGTCCTCATCCCGCAGGAGGTGGTCCTGACCATCGAGGCCGGTGCGGGCCAGCGGCGCCCCCAGCTGGGTGGCGAGGCTCGGCAGCACGTCGAGCAGGCTCACGAGCCGGGGGTCCTCGCCGGTCGGCACGCCGGGGCCGGAGAGGATCAGCGGCACTCGGTGGCCGCCGTCGTACACATCCGCCTTCTGACCCCGCAGGATCCCGTTGGGGAGGTGGTCCTCCAGCCGCCCGTCCTCGACGTAGCCGGTGGGTGCCCCGTTGTCGGAGGTGAACACCACCAGGCAGGGGCGGGCAGAGCGGTCGAGCTCGGCGAGCAGGCGCCCCACGATCTCGTCGATCATCAGGATGCTGTCGGCGCGCGGGCCGATGCCCGAGCGTCCGGCGAACTCCGCCGGCGGCACGCAGGGGCGGTGGGGTGCGGCGGTGGCGAAGTACAGCAGCCGCGGCGGATCCTGAGCGGTGAGCGGCCGGGTCCTCGCGAGCCAGCTCTCGGCCTCTTCCGCGAAGCGCAGGTCGACGGTGGCATCGTCCCAGTCCGGTGCGGCGGGGCCCGGTCGCTGGGAGGTGATCAGCGGCGACTTCTCGAGCGTCGGAGCGGTGACGACCTCGCGGCCGCGCAGGAAGCAGTACGGAGGCATGTCCAGGGAGCCGGCGATGCCGAAGAACTCGTCGAATCCGCGGTCCAGGGGTCCGTTCTCGAACGGCGCCGTGTAGTCGACGTCCCAGCCGTCGGCCTCCATCGCGGGGCGGAAGGGCTGGGCCGGATCGATCCGGCGCCGGGTCCCGTCGCGCAGCTGCCAGTCCAGGCCCAGATGCCACTTGCCGATCGCCGCGGTCCGGTAGCCGGCGTCGCCCAGGGCGTGGGCGAGCGTGGGGGTGTCCCCGTCGATCAGGGCTCCATCGGTGCCGCCGAGCACTCGGGAGCGCAGAGGGCTGCGCCATGGGTAGCGGCCGGTGAGCAGGGAGTATCTGCTCGGGGTGCAGACGGAGCTGGTGGCGTGGGCGTCGGTGAACAGGCGCCCCTGCTGCGCCAGGGAGTCCAGGACCGGGGTGGTGTAGGCGGTGGCGCCATAGCAGGAGAGGTCCCCGAAGCCCAGATCGTCGGTGACGACCACGAGCACGTCGGGCCGCGTGTCGGGCCGCGCGTCGACCGGGGACGTCATGCGGGGACCTCCGTGCGGCCCTCGGCGTGCCCCCAGCGGCGGACCGTGCTCGCGTCCCAGGTCAGGGCCTGGTCCCGCTGCTCGGCGGCGGTCAGGGCGAGCAGCACGGCTCCTGCCCTTCCGGTGCTGTTCCCGAGCGGGGAGATGAGCAGCTCGGGTGTGCTCTTCCAGAGCAGCTGGGCGTCGAGCCGGGAGCGGAGCGGGCCGGTCAGGGCGGTTCCGGCGCCGGAGAGCCCGCCGGCGAACACGATGGTCCCCGGATCCAGGGTGAGGGTGAGCGTGCACAGCCCGCGGGCGAGCGCCTCCAGGCCGTCGTCCCACACCTGCGCGGCGACCGGGTCCTCCGCCAGCACGCCGAGGAGCGTGGGGACATCCCGCAGGTCCCGCTCACCGCCCAGGGCACGGTAGCGGCGCAGCAGCGCCGCCCCGGAAGCATAGGCGTCGGTGCAGCCGATGCGGCCGCAGGCGCACCGGTCACCGCCGGGGGCCACCGTGGCATGGCCGAACTCGCCGGCGCTGCCGGCCGCTCCCGCGAGCACGTTGCCCCCGCTGACCAGACAGGCCGCGATCCCGGTGCCGATGGAGACCAGGGCGTAGTCCGAGAGTCCGGTCGCTGCTCCCAGCACCCCCTCGGCGATCCCGGCCCAGCGCACGTCCTGCCCCACCGCGACCGGTGCCGAGCCGTCCATCGCTGCCGCGGCCTGCCTCTGGAGCTCCAGGTCGTGCCACTCGAGGTTGGAGGCGAAGCGCACCACCCCACGCACGTCGTCGACATGGCCCGGGCTGAGCATCCCGACCCCGAGCACCTGGACGCCGGCGCGCCGGGCGGCCTTCTGGGCGGCGGCGAGCTGGGCGTGCACCGACTCGAGAGCCTCCTGACCGCGCCCGGTGGGGCGCGAGGAGGTGAAGAGGGAGCGGCCGGCGAGATCCACGAGGTCGACGGAGATCGTGGTCCCGCCGATGTCCATTCCGATGACGGCGCCATCGGCCGTCATCGGGCGGCCCCGACGGGCAGGGGCAGCGTGCCATCGGCCGGGAGCGGGAAGTGGCATGCGACCTGGTGCTCACCGTCCACGGCTCCCATCTCGAGGACCGGCGGGGCGGTCCCGCAGATCTCCTGGGCGAAGGGGCAGCGGGTGCGGAAACGACAGCCGCTGGGCGGTTCCATGGCGCTGGGCAGCTCACCCTCGACCAGCAGACGCTCGCGGTCATCCTCCGGCTCGACGGTGGGGACGGCGTCGATCAGCACCCGGGTGTAGGGGTGGCGGGGGCGGGAGCTGACCTCCTCGGCGGGGCCCTGCTCGACCATGGCGCCCAGGTACATCACCCCGATGCGGTCGGACATGTAGCGCACCACCGACAGGTCATGGCTGATGAACACATAGGCGAGCCGGTGCTCGGCCTGGATGTCCTTCATCTGGTTCAGCACCTGGGCCTGCACGGACACGTCCAGTGCGCTGACGGGTTCGTCGCAGACCACGACGCGCGGGTCCAGGGCCAGCGAGCGGGCCAGGCCGATGCGCTGCAGCTGGCCTCCGGAGAACTCGTGCGGGTACCGCTCGAGGGAGTCCTGCGGCAGGCCGACGTCGTCGATGAGCTCCTCGACCCGTCGGGCTCGTGCTCCGGCGTTCCCCACTCCCTGGATGTCGAGCGGTTCGGTGAGGATCTCGTCGATCCTCATGCGCGGGTCCATCGCTGCGGCCGAGTCCTGGAACATCAGCTGCACGCTGCGGTGGACGGCCTTGGAGTTGCGGCCCTTGCCGCCTTCGATGTCGACCCCGTCGAGGTGGATGATCCCCTCGGACGGCGTCTCGAGCGCCGCGATCACCCGCCCCAGGGTGGACTTGCCACAGCCGGACTCACCGACGAGCCCGAAGGTCTCCCCTTCGCGGACCGTGAAGGTCACGTCGCTGACGGCGCTGACCGTGCCGATCCGGCGGCGGACCACGCTTCCACCCAGCGCCGGATAGTTCTTGGAGACCCCGTCGACGTCGAGCACGATCTCGACGTCCGATCCGGCCGTGCTCACATCAGCCTGCGCCTGCACGTCCTCCGCCGTGGTCGGTGCCTGCCGCTGCACCTCGGGAACCGGCAGGGGCCGCACCGTCGGGAGAGGCAGCGCAGTCGGCTCAGCCAGTCCTGTCAGCTGCTCCTCGCCGCCGGGATGGAGGCAGGCGACGCGATGTCCCCCGCCGTGCTCCTCGACGGTGATGGTGCCGGTGCGGCAATCGTCCTGGGCGCGATGGCAGCGGGGAGCGAACGGACAGCCGAGGATCGGCTCCTTGAGGTTCGGAGGCATACCGGGGATGGCATAGAGCCGCTCCGAGCCGGTGGCCCGCTCGGGGAGGGCCGCGAGCAGCGCCCGCGTGTACTGATGCTGGGGGTCCTGGAACAGCCGGCGGGACGGGGCGTGCTCGATGACCCGCCCGGCGTACATCACCGCGACCTCGTCGGCGCGACCGGCGACCACGCCCAGGTCATGGGTCACCAGGATCGCCGCGGAGCCGTACTCCTCCTTGATGTCCTCGATGAGGTCCAGGATCTGGCGCTGCGTGGTGACGTCCAGCGCGGTGGTCGGCTCATCGGCGATCAGCAGCTTGGGATGGTTCACCAGAGCCATCGCGATCATGGCGCGCTGGCGCATGCCACCGGAGAGCTGGTGGGGGAAGTCCTTCGCGATCTGCGCCGGCCGCGGCATGCCCACCCGCTGCAGGATCTCGATCGCCCGGCCCCGGGCGGCCTTCCTGCTCAGCCGCTGGTGGACGATCAGGCCCTCGCCGATCTGGTCGCCGATCTGCATTGTCGGGTTCAACGACGTCATCGGGTCCTGGAAGATCATTCCCAGGTCCGTGCCGCGGCGTCGGCGGGCCTCCTTCTCCGAGAGCGAGACGAGGTCGACGCCGTCGAAGTCGATGGTGCCCCGGCTGATGCGGCCGTTGGCCGGGAGCAGTCCCATTAGCGCCAGGGCGGTCATGGTCTTGCCGCTGCCGGACTCCCCGACGATGCCCAGGGTGCGTCCCTGCTCGAGTGTGAGGTTCACGCCTCGCAAAGGGGTCACCTCGCCCCGGCGCTGCGGGATGGAGACGTGGAGGTCGGAGATCGTCAGCAGGGGACCGGTGGGCTGTGGTGCGGAGGCGTTCTGCGGTGATGTGCTCATGTGTCACCTCTTCCTGAGTCGGACTTCGAAGGAGTCGCGCAGGCCGTCGCCGACGAAGTTGAAGGCCAGCACCAGCAGGATGATGAGGATGCCCGGCGGGTAGACGAGCCACCAGTTGCCGGAGTAGATCTCCCCCAGGCCGGAGGAGAGCATCCCGCCCCAGTTCGCGGCCGGCGGCGGTACCCCCAGGCCGAGGAAGGACAGGTAGGCGACGTAGAGGATCGCGTCGGCGATCTGGAAGGTGGCGTTGACGATCACGGTGCCGATGGAGTTGCGCACGATGTGCGAGCGCACCGCGCGGGAGGATCCGCCGCCCATGCCGCGCATGGCGACGATGAAGTCCCGGGAGCGCAGGGCGATCGAGTCCCCGCGGATCATGCGCGCCGGGTTCAGCCAGGCGAAGGCGGCGATGGTGAGCACCAGCATCGGAACGGTGGGCGTGATGATCGTGGCGATCAGCATGAACAGGAACAGGGCCGGGATCGAGAGCAGGGCGTCGACCAGCCGCATCATCACCGCATCGACCCAGCCGCCGACGAAGCCCGCGGTCGCGCCGTAGAGCGTGCCGAAGGCGGTGGCCAGCAGGCCGGCGGCGAGGCCGACGAACAGCGACGTCTGACCGCCGAGCATGAGCCGGCCCAGCTGGTCGTAGCCGACGCCGTCGGAGCCGAGGAAGAATCCCCGCTCTCCGGGCGCGACATAGGCGTTGGCGAGGTCGGTGTGGATCTGATCGGTGCGGTGCAGGAAGGGGCCGAGGAAGCTGAAGGCGACCAGGCCGAGGATGAGCACGAGGCCCGCCACGGCGAGGCGATTCTCCAGGAACATCTCCACGCCCTGGCGGCCGAGGCTGCTGCGACGGCGCGGGCGGCGCTCCGAGTGCCCGAGCTGATCAGAGGGACCGCTCTGCGCGAGTCGATCAGGGCTGCCCGGGAGCTCGGGGACCGGCGCGCCGGCGGGAAGGTGCTCGCTGGCGGCGAGCTGCTCCCCGTGGGGAGTCTCCTCGGTGCCCGGTGGTGGGATCGCGGTCATTCTGAACCTCCGCTCAGGCGCACGCGCGGGTCGGCGACGGCATAGGCGATATCTGCGAGCAAAGAGCCCGCCACGGTCGCGATCGCGACGATGGTGGTGGTCGCGAGCAGGATCGGGAAGTCACGGGTCTGGGTGGCCTGCCAGAACATCAATCCCATCCCGGGGTAGTTGAACAGCTGCTCGACGACCAGCGCTCCGGAGAAGAGCGCCGGGATGTACATGCCCAGCAGGGAGATCACCGGGAACAGGCTGTTGCGCAGGGCGTGGCGCACCACGACCCGACCTTCTGTCATGCCTTTCGAGCGGGCGGTGCGGATGTAGTTCTCCTGCAGGTTGTCGATCATCGTCGAGCGCACGTACCGCGTATAGGCGGCCAGGGTGACGATGGCCAGTGTGACGACGGGCAGAATCAGGCCCTGCCAGTCAGCCAGGATGTCGACCATGCCGAACCCCTGCGGGGCCTGGGCCGGCAGCAGCGGAATCATCTGCGAGAACAGGACGATCAGCATCATGCCCATGAAGAACAGCGGCGTCGCATAGGCGAGCAGAGCGACGCTGGTGACGAGGTAGTCGGGCCACCGGCCGCGGCGGGTGGCCTGCACGACGCCCAGCGGGATCGCGATCACGAGGGCCACCACGGCAGCAAGGACGGACAGCAGGATCGTCTTGGGCAGGCGCTGGACGATCAGATCCACCACCGGCTGGTTCATCTGGAACGAGAAGCCCAGGTCACCGGTGAACAGGCGTCCCAGGTACAGCACGTACTGGATGAGGAACGGCTGGTCGTAGCCCATCTGGATGTTGTACGCGTCGATCTGGGCCTGAGTCGCGGCAAGCCCGAGAGCGCTGCGGGCGGCGCCGCCCGGAAGGTTGTGCAGGAGCAGGAAGGTGATGAAGGTGACCAGCAGGATCACCACGAACGCCTGACCTGTCCTGCGAAGCACGTACTGCCACATCAGCGGCTGTCTCCTCGTTGCAGAGTCCGGATGGAGGTGGGGCCGTGGGCCCCGACGGTCGGGCTGCGGAGGCACCGATCAGTGCCTCCGCAGCCGGATGAAGGTCAGCCGCGCGACCAGTCCTGGGGTCGCATGGTCAGCATCGGGTCCTGGGGGCTGATGCCCTGGATGTCCGAGGAGTAGGCGCTGATGCGGTTGACGGGGTTCGGCAGCCAGAGCACCGGCAGATCCTCGGCGAGGAAGTCGTTGTACTCCTTCAGCGCCTCGGGATCGCTCGAGAACTGGGTGGCGGTGATCAGTTCGTCAGCGGTCTCGTTCGAGTACCGACCGAGGTTGACCGGGGCATCGGTGGCGAACAGACGCTCACCCGAGGCGTAGACCGGGTAGTACCAGGAGCCCTGCGAACCGAAGAAGGACAGGTCCCAGTCGCACTCCACGTCACCGGGCTCGCACGCCTGGGTCACGGCGACCGAGTCCGGGACCTCGCGGATCTCCATCTCGATCCCGGCCCGGGAGAACTGGCTCTTGAGCTCGGCCATCATCTGCGAGGTCGCGGTGAAACCGGACTGGCTGGTGACGGTGAAGCTCAGCTCCTCACCGGCCTCGATGCCCTCGCCGCACTGGCCCTCGCCGGTACCGGGGTTCTCGCACGTGCTCACGCCACCGTCGTTGACGGTCCAGCCGTTGTCCTCGAGCAGCGCGATGGCCGCCTCCGGATCGAAGCCGTAGGCGCAGCCGTCCATGGTGCCGGAGGCTCCGGGCTCCTGGGGCACGGGGCCGCAGGTGGGGGCCGCCGCACCGCGCCAGACGACCTCGCTGATGGTCTCCTGATCGATCAGCTGTTGCATCGCCTGACGCAGGTACTTCTGCTGGAACAGGTGGCCGGTCTCAGGGTTGTTGAAGTTCATCGGCATGTAGGTGATCGACCAGCCGTGCCACGGATCGACGGTGTAGCCGTTGGCCTCGATCACCTCCTGCTGATCGATCGCGCTAGCGGGGATGTAGCCGTAGTCGATATCGCCCGAGCGCAGTACGTTGAACTGCGAGTTGTCGTCGGTGAAGGGCTTGAAGACGACCTGATCGAGGGTGGCCGCGTCGACGCCCTGATAGTTCTCGTTAGCCGCCAGGACGACCTCGCCGCCGGGGGTGTAGGACTCGAGCGTCCACGCGCCCGAGACCGTGTCCCACAGCGCATTGGAGTCGTAGGAGGCCGGATCCTCGGAGGCCGCGATCAGGTAGTCGAACACTTCGGCAGCGGTGCCCGGATCGCGGTCGAGATCGGACACCTCGCCATCGTCAGAGGTCTTGTTCCAGGCATGGGCGGGCATCGGGGTCAGCGAGTTGAGCTGGTTGCCCAGGTACCAGCCGGGGGCGAAGGCCTCGGTGGTGGTCACGGTGAAGGACTTCTCGTCGACGACCTCGAAGGAGGCCACATTGTCGGGGAAGCCGCCCTCACGGTAGGAGGCCCACTCCTCCTTATTGGCGGAGACGAGGTTGAACCAGAACTCCACATCCCGCGAGGAGATCGCCGTTCCATCGGACCACTGGAGGTCCTTGAGGGTGATCGTGTAGGTCAGGCCATCCTCGGAGACCTCGGGGATCTCCGCGAGGGACGCCTCGGTGTCGATGTTGAACTCCGCATCGCCCGCGAGCTGCCAGGAGAACACCGAGGGGTAGAGCGCGTCGCCGAAGATCGCGTTCTCGCCGCCCGTCTTTCCGGGCTGGGAGATCGGGAGGATCCAGTTGGGCGTGGTCATCGCGACGCTGACGGAGTCCCCGCTCGCTGCGGATCCCGTCGCGCCTTCGGGGGTGGAGCTCGAGCTGCAACCGGTCATCAACAGGACCAGGGCGGCAGTGCCTGCAGCCGCTCTGCCCCAGAAACTAGTGGTCGACGTCCCCATGGGAACGCTCCTTCCGCTGTCGTATCCAGATCGGCCGACGACTGCCGGTCGACTGCCCGCGGACACACCTCCGTGTCCTGTCCGAGCTACCGCAGGTCTGGGCGTCCATCGCCGGAACCTGGTGGTGAGTGAAACATCGGGCCGGTGGGTACCGAAACCACCGACATGAGGAAGAACCTATCCGAACTTCAGCCAAACATAGGATCAGTTTGCTTCAGTTACCCAACTGTTACCGCTTTTTCTGCCTCACTTCGTGCACGTCTGTCTAAAGTGACGGGACAGGATGAACGAACTGGCCTCCCGTTACAGTGGCCGCACTCATCGGACGAACGGTCAGGAGCGGCCATGCACTCCCCCTCTCTCGGAGCCGGCGAAGACCGACCCGGCAGCGTTGCCGCACCGGCCGCACCGGCCGCACGCAACGACTCCGACTCCCACGCCCTCAGGCTGATACTCGACGGCTCAGCGAGCTCCCGCGGAGAGCTGCGCAAGCAGCTGGGGCTCTCCGCCTCCACGGTCTCCTCCGTGGTGCGTCGGCTCATCGCGCACGGACTGATCGAGGAGGTGGGCAGCGGCGACTCGACCGGTGGGCGTCGCCCAGTCAGGCTCCAGGCCCTGCAGCGCGATGTGGCCTGGCTGGTCGCGGAGCTCGGCGGCGAGCACGTCCGTCTCGGGCTCACCCGCGCCGGGGGCCACGAGCTGATCATCTCGGAGCTGTCCGTCAATGTGCTCGACGGCCCTGGACCGACGCTCGAGGTGATCCGGGCCGGATGGGAGGCGCTCCTCGCCGAGCACCCGGGGACCACGGTCGTCTCAGCGGCTGTCGGTCTGCCGGGGCCGGTCTCCGCCGTCACCGGCGAGCTCACCGCCCCTGCGCGCATGCCCGGATGGCACGGCACCCGGGCCGGACAGGTGCTCTCGGAATCCCTCGGGGTCCCCGTGCTCGTGGAGAACGATGCGCGGGCAGCGGCGCTCGGGGAGTTCGTGGTGCGCGGCGGAGAGGTCGCGACCTTCATCTACGTCAAGGCTGGATCGGGCATCGGCGGCGCCTACATCCAGGACGGCGCACTCGTCCATGGAGGGTCCGGGGTGGCCGGGGACATCACCCATGTCCCGGTTCCCGACGCCGACGATCAGCCCTGCGCCTGCGGGCGGATCGGGTGCCTGGAGACCGTGGCGAGCGGCGCCGCGATCCGTCGTGAGCTGCAGTCCAAGGGATTGGAGACCACATCGGTCGGCGAGGTGGTGGACCTCGCAGTGACCTTCGAGCCCGCAGCCACCGCCGCCGTGCGCCAGTCGGGTCGGCACCTCGGCAACGCGCTCTCACCCCTGGTCAACTTCCTCAATCCCTCGGCCGTGCTCATCGGCGGCTCGCTCTCGGGGATCGACGCCTTCGTCGCCGCGGTGCGCAGCGCGATCTACGACTCCAGCCTGGCGATGAACACACAGGACCTCCGCATCGAAGCCGCCAAGGCCGGGCCCGATGCGGCACTCATCGGTCTGACCCGCCTGGCTCAGCAGGCTGCCACCCTCCCCTCCGAAAGGTCAGCATGACCCCCCAGCTCCCCCGCATCGGCATCGCCGGGATCGCCATCGAGTCCTCCACCTTCACCCCGTACCGCTCCGGCGAGGCGGACTTCGAGGTGCGCCGCGGCACCGCCGACATCCTGGACCGCTATCCCTTCTTCACCGGCGCGCATGACCCGGGCTCCGCCCCTGGTCCGCCGGCAGCTGCCGAGCCCGTGGCCGCGCCCGTGGACGACCCCGCCACCCCCTCCCCTGCCGGTCTCGACCTCCGCGCGGCCGCGGACTATGTGGGCGTTCTCCACGCCCGAGCCCTGCCGGGCGGGCAGCTGGACCGCGAGGTCTACGAGGGCTGGAAGACCGAGATCGTCGACGGCCTCGCCATCGCCGTGGAGACCGCGCCACTGGACGGGTTCTTCTTCGACATCCACGGCGCGATGAGCGTGGTGGGTCTGGACGATGCCGAGGGCGACCTGATCACCGCGATCCGCTCCGTGATCGGGCCGGACACCGTGGTCGGCACCGCGATGGACCTGCACGGCAACGTCTCCGAGACGCTGTTCGAGGCCTGCAACCTGCTGACCTGCTACCGCCACGCCCCGCACATCGACGCCTGGGAGACCCGCGAGCGAGGCCTGCGGGACCTGGTGGACGTGACCGCGAGGGTCGCGGCCGGCGGCGCTCGCCCCCACAAGGCCCTGGTGCACCTGCCGATCCTGCTGCCCGGAGAGAAGACCTCCACCCGCATCGAGCCGGCGAAGTCGCTGTACGCCCGGATCCCGGCGCTGACCGCCCGCGAGGGCGTGACCGATGTGTCCTATTGGATCGGCTTCGCCTGGGCGGACCAGCCCCGATGCAAGGCCGCGATCGTCGCCTTCGGAGACAGCGCCGAAGCGGTCGAAGCTGCGGCCCTGGAGCTCGCCACCGCCGTCTGGGAGCAGCGGCACGACTTCGAGTTCGTTGCCCCCACCGGCACGTTCGAAGAGTGCCTCGACCGGGCGATCACCTCCTCGGCGCGACCGTTCTGGATCTCCGACTCCGGGGACAATCCGGGTGCCGGCGGGGCCGACGACACCACCTTCGCGCTCGCCCGGCTCCTGGCCCGGCCAGAGGTCCGCTCCGGGCAGATCAGCGCGCTGATGGTCTCGCTGGTCGATCCGAGGTCGGCCGATGCCGCGACCGCCCTGGGCGTCGGTGGGCGGGGAGAGTTCGCCGTGGGCGGGAAGATCGATGCCCGAGACCCGGGCCCGGTGGCGCTGCGCGCCGAGGTGACGGCCCTGGACGACGCCCCGAACACCGGCCGCTCAGCAGCACTTCGAGTGCTGGACGGCGAGCACGAAACGGGCCTGACAGTGGTGGTCACCGGCCGCCGTTCCCAGTGGGCGACCCGCTCGATGTTCGAACGGCTGGGTCTGTCGATGACCGGGTTCGATGTGGTCACCGTGAAGATGGGCTATCTCGAGCCCGATCAGTACGAGGCGGCCGAAGGCTGGCTGCTCGCCCTCACCCCCGGCGGCGTGGACCAGGACCTGCTGCGGCTCGGCCACTCCCGCATCGACCGACCGATGATCCCCTTCGACGCCGAGATCCCGGCGCCGACGGCGGCCGACGTGGTGGCTGGCGGCGGGGCCTAGCTCGCTGGGCCACCATCGGCTCCGGAGCGGCCGTCACTCTCAGCGCGACTCTCACTGCAAAAAAGTCGCACTGAGGTTTGCAGCGAAGGCGGAAGTGAGGGTGGCAGTGAGAGTTGCGCTGGGAGTTGCCGTGAGAACGAAGCCAACGGAGACCACTTGCCTCGAGCAACGGCGACGTCACTGCACGTCACGAGTCTTTCGCACTGGGAGTGGCGCGATAGCTGTCTGGATCGGGCCCGGGCGAGGCGCCAGCCCACCCATCTCGAGTCGATCTGCTCCCCTATCCGCCGATCATCTCCACGATTGCATCGGACAGCGGCTGCGAGAGCGCATACCGGAGCTGACCTGGATTCAGGGACCTCTTCGGTCGCTGACCTGCCGCGTCAGCGTGGCACCGAGCCGTCAGAGTGCAGTTGAACGTCAAGATCCTTGCCCACCGTTGCGTTCGCGGCGCACTACCCCGCCCACCGTTGCGTTCGCGGCGTTCTCAGCGGCGAGAACGCCAACTATGCAACGGTCGACGGTCCGCGACGCCGGCGAGGCCCCGCGACGCCCGCCCGGGGGTCGTAGCAGTCGGCCACCACGGTGCTCGGATCGGTGTAAGCCAGGTTGGCGTGGGCATTCTGCCGGCGGACCCACTCCATGTCGCCCTCATCGAGCAGACCGTGGTCGCGGAGCCCGTTCGTCATCGCGAGGATCCCCGGGAACGACCCTCGACGATTCGGCATTGCGCTCTGGAACCGGATGAGCACCGCCCCAGCGTAGGGGCCGACGCTCAGGAATCCACCAGCGTGACCTCGAAGGAGTAACGCGAGGCCCGATAGACGTGGAATCCGTACTCGACAACGGACCCGTCGTTGGCGAAGGACTTGCGCTCCATGGTCAGCAGCGCCGCGCCGAGCTCCTCGTCGAGCAGCTCGGCGTGCTCCTCGTCGGCGACGGTCGCGCCGATCCGCTCATGGGCCAGCACGGTCGTGATCCCGGCCTCGCGCAAGCAGGCGTACAGGCCCGAGGCAGCGAGTGCCTCCCGGGTCGGGGCGATCCGCTCGGGGATGGTGTTGCGCATGACGGCCAGCGGCTCGTCGTCGGCGTAGCGCACCCGGATCAGGTCCAGCACCTGCTCCCCCGGTCGCAGCTGGAGGCGGTCAACGGCCTCCGGCGAGGGGCGGCCGATCCGGTACTCGACGACCTCGGTGCGGGGCACCTTCCCGGCGATGCGCAGGTCGTCGTACAGCGAGGTCAGCGCGACCTTCCGGTTCACCGGTGCCTGCACCACCTGGGTGCCCACGCCACGCTTGCGCACCAGCATGCCCTTGTCCACGAGCTCCTGGATGCCCTGCCGCACCGTCGGCCGGGAGAGCCCCAAACGCTTGGACAGCGCCAGCTCGTTCTCCAGCCGGCTGCCGGGGCCCAGCACCCCGCCCCGGATCGAGTCCTCGATCCCTCCGGCCAGCTGCAGGTACAGCGGGGTGCTGGCGTCACGGTCGACCACGAGGTCGAGGGTGATCGGGCCGTTCTCGGCAGGGACGGCGCCGCTGACGGGGCTGCTGGCAGCGCCACTGGCGGGGCTGATGGCGGGGCTGCCGGCGTGGCTGTCAGTGTCCACGAGGGCCTGCTTCGGTGCCGGGCTGCTCGAGCAGGGACACCTCGACGGCACCGTCGGCCGTGAGCGAGGCCTCCGCCGCCTCGCATACCGCTGCGGCGACGTAGCCGTCCCAGGCGGTCGCCGAGCGGGGCGCGACGAAGGAGCCGTCGGCCACCGCCGCGATCCAGGCCTGGACCTCGGCGTCGTAGGCCGCGAGGAAGCGGGGCCGGAAGTCGAGCGGGACCGCGCCACCCCAGCGGCCTCCGGTTTGGTGGGTGGTGACCATGCCGGTCTCCTGGCCGATGGTCGCCGTGCCCTTCGAGCCCACCAGCTCGGTGCGCACCTCGTAGCCGGAGTGGGTGCTGACGTAGAGCTCGTCGGTGACCAGGGTGCCCGAGGCGGTGCGGAACAGCAGCAGCATCGGGTCGCTGAGCCCGTCCGGCGCGTTCTCGGAGCTGCGACCGGTGAGCGTCTGGACCGAGACCACCGGCTCCTCGAGGAAGAAGGAGATCGCGTCGATCTCGTGCACGGCGGAGTCGTAGACCATGTGCACGTCGGTGAAGCCCGGCAGCACGTCGGCATTGCGGTGCTTGCAGTTCAGGATCAGCGGGGTGCCCAGGTCACCGGCTTCTAGCGCGTCCTTCAGCTCGCCGTAGCCCGCATCGAAGCGGCGCATGAAGCCCAGTGAGACGAACGCGCGGCCGGCCTCGTGCTCGGCCCGGACCACGTCATAGGCATCGGAGGGGTTCATCGCCAGCGGCTTCTCGCACAGCACGGGCTTGCCCGCGGCGATGCAGGCCAGCACCTGGTCGCGGTGGAACTGGCCGGGGCTCGCGATGAGGACGGCGTCGACGTCGTCGGCGGCGATGACCTCCTCGGGGGAATCCACCGCGCGGGAGCCGGGAGCCGTGGCGGAGACCGTCTCCGCGGTCTCGCGCAGGTAGTCGCTGACCACGCTGACGCGCGCGCCCTTGATGCGACGCGAGAGGCGCTCGACATGGTCGGCACCCATTCGGCCCACGCCGATGACGCCCACGCGGATGTCCTGCGGGAGCGCTGTGGGGACGACGCTCGTCGCCGCGTCCTGCGGCCCGGTCTGCGGGGGTGCGGCGGGCTGGGCCATGGTTGCGCTCATCAGGCCTCTCCTTCGAGTCGGGGGTCGATCCCGGCCTCATCCCAGGTGCCGCGCACCCAGGTCTGCTCGGGATGGTCGGTGATGTTCCAGGCCCGCTCGGCGTCCGGGCCGGCCATCACGTTGAGGTAGTACATGTCGTGGCCGGGGGCGGCGGCGCAGGGGCCGTGCCAGCCGTGCGGGACCAGGACCGTGTCGCCGCTGCGCACCTCGGTGAGCACGTCGATGGGTCTGTCGTCACCGCTCGCGGTGGTCTGGTGGTAGCCGAAGCCGGGCCCGCCACCGGGGGCGTCCTGGATCTCGTAGTAGTAGATCTCCTCGAGCTCGGACTCCGGATGCTCCCCGTCGTCCACGGTCTCGTCGTGCTTGTGCGCTGGGTAGCTGGACCAGTTCCCACCTGGGGTGATGACCTCACAGGCGATGAGGCTGTCCATCGCGTCGAAGGCGCCGACGGTGCCGAAGTTGCGCACCTTCCGGGTCATGTTCCCGCCGCCGCGGATCTCGACCGGGACGTCCTCGGCGCGGATCAGCGCGACCGGGTGGCTGCCGGTCGCGACCGCCGTCGCGAGCGCGAAGCGGCCCCCGTCGGCCGACGAGATCGTGGGCAGGGAGCCGACGGGCACGTAGAGCACGTCCGTCGCGGAGGCGAACACGTCGGTGCGGCCGCGCAGCGTGTATCTCTCGCCATCGACGGAGACCTCGCAGCTGCCGTCCAGGGGCACGATCATCACCTCGACGCTGTTCGCCGTGAAGATCTCGCTCTCCCCCGCCCCGAGCGCGAGGACGCGCAGGCCGGTATGGACCCAGCCGTCGCGCGCACCGGGGTCGATGATCGTCTCGTAGGGGCCGCGACCGGTGGAGCCGGCGGGCAGGTGGAACTCTGAGCTGTCGTGCGTGCTCGTGTCATGCGTGGTCATCGTGCTCTCCTCCCGAAGGGGTCAGTCAGCGGATCATCTCGACCGAGGCGCGCACCGCAGCGGTCACGTCGTCACCGGCCGGATACAGCAGGGTGCGGCCGACGACCAGCCCGCGCACGTTCGGCCGGTCCAGGGCACGCTTCCACGATGCCCGCAGGGCGATCGGGTCGTCGTTCGCCGGGTCTCCGCCGAGGATCAGGGTGGGCAGGGTGGTGGAGTCCATGACGCGCTCCATGTCGTCCACCGCCGGCAGCTTCAGCCAGGTGTAGGCGCTGGTGGTGCCGAGGCCCTGGGCGATGTGGATGGACCTGATGACGGCCTCCGGGGAGAGGTCGTTGACGATCTTCGTGCCGGGCCCGCCGGGGCGGGAGGACATGAACGGCTCGACCATCGCGATCAGCTCGTGGCGGGCGAGCTCGGAGACCGCCGTCGCGCTCGCCTCGAGGATGAAGGGGGTGCGGTCGTCGTCCAGGTCGATGCGGGTGAGCATCTTGCCGCCGTCGAAGCCGCCCGCCTTGATGGACGCCGCGTCATAGGCGGTGAAGCGGTCCTCGATCTCCCAAGAGCTGCCCTGCAGGCCGCCGCGGTTCATCGAGGCGAACACGATCTTGTCCTCGAGAGCGCCCATGACCATCAGGTCCTCGAGGATGTCGGCGGTGCCGAGCACTCCGTCCACCCCGGGGACGGCGAGCGCCTCACGCAGGCGATCCAGCAGCTCGGAGCGGCTGGCCATGGCCTGGCCGCGGGAGCCCACTCCGAGGGCACCACGGGCGGGATGGTCCGCGGCGACGATCATCATCGTGCCGTCCGTGTCGGCGACGGTGCGACGCCTGCGGGTCGCGGCGAGGCGCGCGAACCGGCCCGGATCCTCGACGCGCACCCGCGTGACGTCCTCGTAGGTGGAGACGAAGTCGGTGGTGGGGGTACTGGCAGAGGCTCCGCCGACGTCGAAGGGCCTCATGCCCGCTCCCCCGCCGGCTCGACGACACCACGATTGCGGAGCGCATCGAGCATCTGCTCGACGGTCTGGCCGTGGTTGGGGTCACCGCCCGCGATCAGCAGATCGATCTCCTCACCGGTGGGCATCGCGGTGGAGCACTCCAGGCGACTGGTGACGATGGCGCCTGCCGCATTGCAGCGGGTCAGGATGGTCTCCAGGTCCTGGCCGGCCAGCAGACCGTGGGCCAGGGAGCCGCCGAAGCTGTCGCCGGCGCCGAGGCCGTTGATCACCTGGATCAGGTTCGGGGCGACCACCACACGGTCATCAGCGGTCTTGCCGAGCACCCCCTTGGGGCCCTGCTTGACGATCGCGATCTGCACGCCCGCCTCGAGCAGCGCATCGGCGGCGCGCTCGGGCTCCGTCTCGCCGACGGCGACCTCGCACTCCTCCTTGTTGCCCACGGCGACGGTGGTGTGCTTCAGCGCCTCGCGGTACTGCTCGCGGGCCTCCTCGGGGCTGGACCAGAACATGGGCCGGTAGTCGAGGTCGAAGACGGTGTGGGAGGTGCGGCCGCGGGCCTCGAGCGCCGCGAAGTGGGCGGAGCGGCTGGGCTCCTCGGACAGTCCCGTGCCGGAGAACCAGAACAGCGGGACCTGGCGGATCGCCTCGAGGTCCAGGTGCTCGGGGGCGACCTGCAGGTCCGGGGCGCTGGGCTGGCGGTAGAAGTACAGCGGGAAGTCATCCGGCGGGAAGATCTCGCACAGCGTGATCGGGGTGTTGAGCTCGCTGTTCTTCACCACGAAGCGGCCCGAGACGCCGAGGCGCTCCATCTCCTTGACCACATAGCGGCCGAAGGGGTCATCCCCCACCCCGGTGATCACGGCGGGCTTGTTGCCCAGGCGGGCCGCGGCGACGGCGACGTTGGTGGGGCTGCCGCCGAGGAACTTGCCGAAGCTCTGGATGTCCTCGAGCCCCTTGCCGATCTCCAGCGGGTAGATGTCCACGCCGCTGCGCCCGAACGTGATGATGTCGAAATCTGCTGCCATGGGTCTCCATGCCTCCCTGCGTCGAAAACCTGGATCGCCGCCGTCTGCGACTGCTGCCGTGACTGCCGCTGTGTGTGACTGCTGCCGTGTGCGACGGTGCCCGGCGGTCCGGCGAGTGCGCCCATGCTCCCACGGAGGCCACTCTTTGTCCAGACAAAAGATGCTACCTGATGGACGCATGCGTCAGTCGAGCCGGCAGCCCGACACCTTCCGTCAGCAGACACGCCACACGTGCCCCTCGGCATGCCTGTCGGGGCTGGAGGATCCCGCAAAGCTTGCCGCGACCTGCGCGGACAGCAACGCCGCCGCATCCCGACATTGTCTTGACATGGGTGGGCAGTCGGTCCATGCTGGTGGACAACGAACTCACCGTCGAGTGGTCCGCGTCCGGCGGTGCCACCCACGTCCCGCCCTGCGCGGCGGGCTTGCACAACGGAGGCAGCATGAGCGAGAACCTCTCGACGCCCGCCGGGGCCATGAGCCCCGCCGCGAGCGCTCGCCCCACCGGGATCATCCGGCTCACCGTCGCCCAGGCGCTGGTGCGCTTCCTGACCGCCCAGTACGCCGAGCGCGACGGGATCCGGGAGCGCTTCATCCCCGGCACCTTCGGGATCTTCGGCCACGGGAACGTCGCCGGGCTGGGCCAGGCGCTGCTGCAGAACGCGCAGGATCCCGCCGAGGGTGAAGCGCCGATGCCCTTCCACATGTCCCGCAACGAGCAGAACATGGTGCACACGGCCGTCGCCTATGCCCGCACCAAGAATCGCCTGCAGACCTTCGCCTGCACTGCCTCGATCGGCCCCGGTTCCACGAATATGATCACCGGCGCGGCGCTCGCGACCGTCGACCGCATCCCGGTGCTGCTGCTGCCCAGCGACATCTTCGCCACCCGCACCGTCGACCCGGTGCTGCAGCAGCTCGAGGACGAGACCAGCGGGGACGTCTCCGTCAACGACGCCTTCCGTCCTGTCTCGCGCTACTTCGACCGCATCTCCCGGCCCGAGCAGCTGATTCCGGCGGCGCTGCAGGCGATGCGGGTGCTCACCGATCCGGCCGAGACCGGTGCGGTGACCCTCTCCCTGCCGCAGGATGTGCAGGCCGAGGCCTTCGACTGGCCGCTGGAGTTCTTCCGCGAGCGCACCTGGCACGTGGCCCGTCCGGTGCCCGAGCCCGCGGCCCTCGACCGCGCCGTCGAGGTCATCCGCTCCGCGAAGAAGCCGGTGCTCATCGCCGGTGGTGGCGCGATCTACTCCGAGGCGAGCGATGCGCTGGCGGCCTTCACCGACGCCACCTCCATCCCGGTGCTGGACACCCAGGCCGGCAAGGGCGCCCTCAGCGCGGATCACCCGCTGTGCATCGGCGGCGTCGGCTCGACCGGCAACAATGCCGCGAACACCCTGGCCGCCGAGGCCGACGTGGTGATCGGCGTGGGCACCCGCTACACCGACTTCACCACCGCCTCCCACACCGCCTTCCGCAACGCCGACGTGCGCTTCGTGAACCTCAATGTCAAGGCGTTCGACGCCGCCAAGCATTCCGCGACCATGGTCGTCACCGATGCCCGCGCCGGACTGGACGCCCTGCGCGGGGCTCTGGCCGGGGCCCCTGCGAGCGACGCGGCGCCCGGGGCGACGGCGACCGACATCGCGTCAGCCACCGGCTACCAGGCACCGGCCGAGCACGCCGAGCGCGCCCGCGCCCTGCGCGCCGAGTGGGAGGAGCTCGTGGCGCCGTGCTTCGCCCCGCACGACCAGGAGCTGCCCGCCCAGACCGAGATCTTCGGCGCCCTGAACGACATGATGGGCGACGAGGACATCGTCATCAACGCCGCCGGTTCCATGCCTGGTGACCTGCAGGCGCTGTGGAAGGCCCGCTCGCCGCTGCAGTACCACCTGGAGTACGGCTACTCGTGCATGGGCTACGAGCTGCCGGCCTCGCTCGGCGCGAAGATGGCCTCCCCCAGCTCGGAGGTGGTCGCGATCATCGGCGACGGCACCTTCCAGATGGCACCCCAGGAGATCGCCACGATCGTCGCCGAGCGGGTCAAGGTGATCCTGGTGATCCTGCAGAACCACGGCTGGTCCTCGATCGGTGCGCTGTCCGAATCGCACGGCAGCCAGCGCTTCGCCACCGAGTACCGCATGCGCGACGCGACGTCGGGGCTGCTGGACGGCGGGCTGGTCCCGCTGGACATCCCCGCGAACATCCGCTCCTACGGCATCGAGGTCCAGGAGGTCTCGAGCGCCGCCGACTTCCGTGAGGCCTATCGCCGCGCCGCGGCCTCGAGCGAGGCCACCGCGATCGTGGTCACGACGAACCTGTACGGCCCGAACCCGCCCGGCAACAGCTGGTGGGACGTACCCGTCTCGGAGGTCTCCACCCTCGACTCGACGCAGTCCGCCCGGAGCGTCTACGAGGACCGGCGCTCCCCGCAGCGCCACTACCTCTGACCCGCCCCCGCACCGCACACAGCACCACCCCACGGCACCGCGCACCGACCGACCTGCAAGCCCGACCCGCAAGGAGAACACTCATGGGTTACGACGTCCCGCACTGGATCGATGGCCACGAAGAGACCGGCGGCGGCTCCACCCAGCCGATCATGAACCCCGCCACGGGCGCCCAGATGGGCACCCTGCAGCTGGGCGATGAGTCCACCGTCGACCGCGCCGTCCAGATCGCCGCGGACGCGCAGAAGGCATGGGCCAAGGTGTCCCTCGCCGGACGCACCCAGATCCTCTACCGCATGCGTGAGCTGATGATCGAGCACACCGACGAGACCGCCCAGGTCATCTCCCGCGAGCACGGCAAGACCTTCGGGGACGCGAAGGGCGAGATCGCCCGCGGCCTGGAGACCCTGGAGTTCGCGACCTCCATCACCCAGGACCTCAAGGGCGGGTTCTCCCAGAACGTCTCCACCGGGGTGGACGCCCACACCCTGCGTCAGCCGCTCGGTGTGGTCGTCGGGATCACCCCGTTCAACTTCCCGGCCATGGTGCCGTTCTGGATGCACCCCGTCGCGATCGCGACCGGCAACGCCTTCATCCTCAAGCCCTCCGAACGCGACCCCTCCGCCTCGAACATCGTCGCCCGCCTCTACCAGGAAGCCGGCCTGCCTGCCGGCGTGTTCCAGGTGGTTCACGGCGGCAAGACCGTGGTCGACGCCCTGTCCACCCACGAGGGTGTCTCCGCAGTGTCCTTCGTGGGTTCCACCCCGATCGCCATGCACGTCCATGCCACCGCCTCCGCGGCCGGCAAGCGGGTCCAGGCCCTCGGCGGTGCGAACAACCACGCCGTGATCATGCCGGATGCGAACCTCGAGTTCGCCGCTGCGCAGGTCGCCTCGGGCGCGTTCGGCTCCGCCGGCGAGCGCTGCATGGCGGTCCCGGTCGCGGTCACCGTGGGCGACGCCCATGAAGCGTTCATGACTGCGATCACGGCCGAGGCGAAGAAGCTCGTCGTGGGCCCGGGAGATGATCCGACGACCGACATGCCGCCGGTGATCACCCCCGAGGCCCGCGAGCGCGTGATCCGCATGACCGACGAAGCCGAGCAGGCCGGCGCCACGATCGTCGTCGACGGGCGCGGCCTGGTGGTGGAGGGCTTCGAGAACGGCAACTTCGTGGGGCCGACGGTCATCACCGACCTCGCCGCCGACCATCCCACCTACACCGAGGAGGTCTTCGGGCCGGTTCTCGTGGTGATGCACGTGAACAACTTCGACGAGGCGATCGACCTGGTCAACTCCTCACGCTTCGGCAACGGCACCGCGATCTTCACCGACTCGGGCCACTACGCCCGGCGTTTCGAGGACGAGATCCAGGTGGGGATGATCGGCATCAACGTCCCGATCCCCACGCCGGTGGGCTACTACTCCTTCGGCGGCTGGAACGACTCGCTGTTCGGAGAGCACCACGCCCACGGTCCTGAAGGCGTCAGCTTCTACACCCGCCAGAAGGCCGTCACCACCCGCTGGCCCGCCCAGAACGAGACCGTCGAGAGCTCCATGAGCTTCCCCACCCACGAGTGACCCGTCCGAGGGGTCTGGTGCCACCGTTTTGTGGCCTGAGGACCGAAGCTGAGCTCACCATCGGTCCTCAGGCCACCAGACTCCGTACCCTCGCCGCGATCCTCGGGCCCGGTCCGAGAGACAGCATCTCGGCCACACCCCGGGCCGGCCCCTCCGTGCACATGACCTCCGAAGGAGCAAGAGTCTTGACCACCACCTCCGGTGCCGCGCGCATCGACAAGTCCCGCAACCCCGAGCCGCCCTTCAACAAGCTCACCGTCGGTGTGTGCCCCGACCAGTGGGGGGTGTGGTTCCCCCAGGACGAGAAGCAGATCCCCTGGCGCACCGCGCTCGGCGAGATGGCCCAGGCCGGCTTCTCCGTGATGGAGACCGGGCCCTGGGGCTACTTCCCCCAGGATGCGAAGCAGCTCCAGTCCGTGATGGACGAGCACGGCTTCCGCGTCGTGGCCGGGACCGGCTGGGGGATCCTGCACAAGGAGGAGGCCTGGGCGGAGACCGAGCGGACCTTCCGCGCGATCGCCGAGACCCACGCGGCCGTGGGCGCGGAGTACATGGTGCACCTGCCGCCGATGTACCGCGACGAGAAGACCTGGGAGTTCACGGACGACCGCGAGCTCACCGGTGAGGCCTGGAAGCGGTACGTCACCAACGCCAACGAGCTGGGCCGGATCATGAAGCAGGACTACGGGCTGACGATGGTCCTGCACCCCCACGGTGACTCCCACATCGAGACCCCGGAGGAGATCGCGCGCGTCTTCGAGGCGACCGACCCGGAGCTGGTGAGCTTCTGCCTGGACACCGGCCACATCGTCTACGGCGGCGGAGACCCGGTGCAGATGATCGAGGAGTACCCCGAGCGCATCGGCTACGTCCACATCAAGGCCTTCGACCCGGATATCACCCGCGAGGCCCACGAGAAGGACTGGCCCTTCGGGGAGGCCGTGGCCAAGGGGGCCTCGGTGCGGCCGCCGAAGGGTCTGCCGGACATGCGGGAGCTGGTCGCGAAGCTGGCCACCCTGGATCGTGAGCTCTACGTGATCTGCGAGCAGGATCTCTACCCCTGCGACCCGGGCCTGCCGCTGCCCAACGCGATCGCCACCCGTGAGTTCCTGGCCGAGTGCGGACTGGGACTGAAGTGAGCGCGCCGCGGGAACTGGGAATCGGCCTGGTCAGCCTCGGCTGGATGGGGCGCCTGCATGCCTCCTCCTACCAGCGCCTCCCCTCCCGCTTCCCAGAGCTCGGGATCCGGCCCCGCCTGGTGGTCGCCGCAGATCCGATCCAGGAGAACCAGCAGGCCGCGGTCGAGCAGTTCGGCGTCGAGAAGGCGGTCGCGAGCATCGAGGAGGTGCTCGCCGACCCCGAGGTCGAGGCGGTCTCGATCTGCTCGCCGAACTTCCTCCATCGCGACTTCGCCGTCGCGGCGGCGCGGGCCGGCAAGCCCTTCTGGATCGAGAAGCCGATGGGGGTCTCCGCCGCGCAGTCCCGCGAGATCCACGACGCCGCTGCCGCCGCGAACGACGGCGCGGGCGTCGCCACGGCTGTCGGCTTCAACTACCGCCACGCCCCCGCCGTCGCGCACCTGCGCACGATGATCGCCGAGGGCCGGCTGGGCCGGATCACGAACGTGCGCTGCTGGTTGAACGCCGACTACGCCTCCTCTCCCGACGGCGCCCTGACCTGGCGGTACGACCGCGAGAATGCGGGCAGCGGCGTGATCGGCGACCTGCTCTCCCATGGCGCGGACCTGGTCCAGCATGTCACCGGGCAGCGCCTCACGGAGGTCACCGCCGTCTCCGACGTGTTCATCACCGAGCGTCCGATCGCCCTCTCCGCAGGGGTCGGTCATGGCGGCATCGAGGTCGGCGAGGAACGCGGACTCGTCGGCAACGAGGACTGGGTGGCGGCGCTGGCGCGGCTGGACGGCGGGGCCCACGCGACCCTGGAGTCCTCCCGGGTGGCGCGCGGGCACCGCTCCGACTACGCGCTCGAGGTGTTCGGCACCGAGGGCTCCGCCCGCTGGTCCTTCACCCGGATGAACGAGTTCGAGGTGATGCTCGGCGAGGGCGGCACCGAGCACGGCTACACCACGGTGCTCGCGGGTCCCGGCCACGGCGACTACGCCCGCTTCCAGCCCGGGCCGGGCATCCCCATGAGCTTCGATGACCTCAAGACCATCGAGGCCGGGGCCTTCCTCTCCGACGTCGTGCACGGCACGCAGCTTGCCCCGAATGCGGCCGACGGGCTGAGCGCGGCGGAGATCTGCGACGCGATCGTGCGGTCCGCGGCGTCGCGGGCCTGGGAGCCGGTTCCGAGGAGCTGAGCACGCACCTGCTGACTACGCGCCCGGCGAATCCTCGGGCGATATCCAGTGGCTCGCGATAACCTTTCGGCACGCCCAGGACGAGGCGCTCGCACGGCGCCGGGAGCGATCTCAGGATTGCACCGCCGGCCCGTGCCGGGTCTCTCGTTTCCGCCTCGGGGAGGACAGCCGGAACCAGTGAGCGAAGAACGCGATCCGTCGGCCGAACGGCCGAGCAGCGGGACGAACAGCAGCGGGACGACGAGCAATGGGACGAACAGCGGGAACGGCCGGTTCCCCGACCCGTTCGCGCCCGCTTCCGGCGGCTCTGACGCCGACCTCGGCCCCGACTCGACGCTCGCCTTCGCGCCCGGTGACCAGGATCTGCCGTGGAAGGCCACCGCGGAGCGCCGTGACCTCTGGGGTCCGATCCAGAAGCCGCTCGAGGGGAAGGTCCACTCCCCCGGCTCGAAGGCCGTCGGCGGGCCGCGCCGCTCGCCGTTGGTGCGCTTCGGCGCCCCGGTGCTGCTGGGCGGTCTGGCCGCGATCGCGACGGTGGTGCTGGGGCTCGGCACCGCCGTTGCCGGCCCGCTGCTGGTGCTCGCCGCGGCCGCCGGCATCGGCGTGGTGACCCTCGGCGGCAGCGCCCTGGTGCTGAATGCCCCGCGCCGCGCTGCCGAGGAACGCCCGGTGCTGGATGCCTCGGTCACCGGCAGCACCCGCACCGTGCTCGAACGGATCCTCCAGGCCGACGCCGAGACCCGTGAGCGCAGCGCCCAGCTGCGACCGCGCGCGACCGTCCCCGGCGCGGCTCGGGTGCTGGATGACGTGGACTCCCTGGTCAAGAGGATCGATGCGCTCGTCGGCTCCGAGCAGCTGCAGCCGCTGCGCCCGTCGGCCGCGGAGGTGACCATGCTCGAGGGGATCGCCACCCGCTCCGTGCCGGAGCAGGTCGATGCCGCGAGCGACACCCTCGCCTTCCTGCAGACCTTCGCAGGGTCCGCCCGACAGGAGGCGCTCGATAACCTCGAGAGCATCGACCAGCAGCTCGGCGTGCTGGCCGAGGGGGTCGAGCAGATCGAGAGCGACATCGTCGGCGGGGTCTCCCGTTCCCTCGAGGTGCACTCCGAGTTCCTGCGCACCCGCTTCGCCGACCAGCATCTGAACCCACTCATCGACATCTGACCACCCTCTGGACCTCTCCAATCCACCACCGCACCGCCCAGGAGGCACCGATGGACAAGCTGCAGCCGCCCACACCCACCGAAGAGATCACGCCCGCCGAGCCGATCGAGCAGATCAGCGACGACGACGCGGTCTCGGTGCTGCCCGATCTGCCCCAGGAGAAGGCGCAGGAGCTCGAGCAGCGGGCCGACGCCTGGGTGGACCAGGTCGCAGGGATGAACCCGCACTCGCAGGAGTTCACCGCGCAGGTCAACGCGCTCGGCGCGGTGGCTCGGCGGACCTTCGAGCGCACCAGCCAGACCTCCTCCCGCTTCATGCAGCAGTCGCTGCGGGAGTCGAAGGAGAAGGGCAATGCGCAGGAGTCGGTCGCGAAGTCGCTCTCCGAACTGCGCACCACGATGGAGGACCTGGCCCCGAAGGACGAGACCTTCGCGGAGAAGGCACTCTCCTTCCTGCCCGGCCGCAACATCGCCAAGCGCTACTTCCGCAACTTCGAGTCGAACCAGGACCAGCTGGATCAGGTGCTCGGCGCGCTCTCCCGCGGCCAGGAGATGCTGCAGAAGGACAACGCCGAGCTCTCCGTGGAGCGTCGGGCGCTCTGGGAGGACCTCGCCGCGCTGCAGAAGGCCGCCTACCTGCTGAGCCTGCTGGATGACCGCACGGTGCGCCGCGCCGAGCAGACCCGCACCGAGGGCAAGGCCGCCGAGGCGGCGGCGCTCGAGAAGGACGTGCTGTTCGCCGTGCGCCAGCGCCGCCAGGATGTGGCCACCCAGATCGCCGTCACCGTGCAGGCCTACCTGTCGATGGGCCTGATCGAGGACAACAACACCAAGCTCCAGCAGGGTGTGGAGCGGGCCCGCACCACCACCGTCACGGCGCTGCGCACCGCGGTGATCACCGCCCAGGCGCTCGAGAACCAGAAGATCGTGCTGGACCAGATCGACGCGGTCAACCGCACCACCGACAGCCTCATTTCCCGCACCTCGCAGATGCTCGCGGACAACTCCGTGAAGATCCAGGAGCAGGCCGCGACCTCGGGCGTCTCCCCCGAGACCCTCCAGAAGGCCTTCGACAACCTGTTCACCACCATGGACGGGATCGACGCCTTCCGCACCAAGGCCAATGAGAACTTCCTGGCCACGGTGAACAGCCTCGAGCAGCAGGTGCAGCGCTCCCAGCCCTACCTCGAGCGGATGCAGAAAGAGCAGCCCGAGCACGCCGAGATCGAGAGCGCGAGCGCGATGGATCTGCTGGAGATCGAGGACCGGAACTGAGCCGGACGCCCACACGACCTTCAGAGAAGAGAGACAGCGATGCTGGCATGCGTGAAACGGGCGTCCGGCGAGCTCGTCGTCGAGCAGCGCCCCCAGGAGGAACCCGCCGCCGGTGAGGTCGTCATCGATATCGCCTACGGCGGCATCTGCGGCTCCGACCTTCACTACTTCCACGATGGGGCGGCCGGGGAGTTCACGATCACCGAACCGCTGGTGCTCGGCCATGAGGTGGTGGGCCGCATCCGCACCCTCGGCGCTGGGGTGAGCGGGCTGGAGATCGGGCAGCCCGTCGCGGTGCATCCGGCTGAGGTCTGCGGTGAGTGCCCGGCGTGCCTGGAGGGCCAGCCGCACCTCTGCCGGGCCAGCCGCTATCTCGGCTCAGCCGCGCACACCCCGCACATCCAGGGCGGCTTCACCGAGCAGCTCGCGGTGGCCGCCGAACGAGCTTTTCCACTGCCACCCGGGATGACCCTGCGCCGTGCCGCGCTGGCCGAGCCGTTCAGCGTCGCGTACCACGCTGTGCGTCGAGCGGGCGAGCTCACCGGGAAGACCCTGCTGGTCACGGGTGCCGGACCGATCGGCAGCCTGGCCGTCGCCGCGGCCAAGCAGGCTGGCGCCGGCACTGTCATCGCCTCTGACCTCACCGACCACGCGCTGGGACTGGCCGAGCAGATGGGTGCGGACGTCCTCGTGCGCGCCGACCAGTCCGCGCCGAACGAGCTGCCGGGGCAGATCGACGTCGCCATCGAAGCCTCCGGGACGGCGGCGGGATTGAACAGCTGCATCCGCGCCGTCCGTCCTGGCGGGCGGATCGTGCAGGTCGGCATCCTGCCTCCGGGCACGACGGCGATCCTCGGAAACGCCCTGGTGAACAAGGAGATCCAGCTCCACGGCTCATGGCGTTTCCACACCGAGTTCGCCGAAGCCATCGCGCTCCTGGCGAGCGACATCGATCCCGAACCGCTGATCTCCCACGAGTTCGACCTCGTCGATGCGGAGCTCGCCTTCCGCACGGCCAGTGATCGGAGCACCGCGAGCAAGGTCCTGCTGCGGATGACTCCGCAGGTCGCCGACTCATCGGACCTCTGAGCTAGGCTCGAACGATCACTGCATTCCCTCACCTCGGAGGTTCTTGATGCCGGCTCCCTTCATCCCTCCTGCCCCGGAGCGCCTGAGCTCCGTTGCCGAGGCACGGCGCTGATGGCCTCGACCGTCACCGACCGTGCGATCAGCGCGATCAAGCAGATGGTGGTCGATGGGACGCTGAAGCCCGGTGACCGCCTGCCCACCGAGGCCGAGCTGTCCGAGACGATCGGCGTCTCCCGCAACTCGCTGCGCGAGGCGGTCAAGGCGCTGTCCGTGATCCGGGTGCTCGATGTGCGCCAGGGCGACGGCACCTATGTGACCGCGCTCGAGCCCGAGCAGCTGCTGGAGTCCCTCGCCTTCGTGCTCGATCTCCACCAGGACTCCAGCTACGTGGAGATCCTGGAGATCCGACGACTGCTCGAACCTGCCGCGGTCGAGCAGGCCTGCCTGCACCTGACCGACGATGACTTCGCGCAGCTCGAGCAGACGATGGAGGATCTCGACGACAGCTCGAGCATCCAGGAGCTGGTTGCCGCGGACATCACCTTCCACAGGCTGATCAACCAGCGCTGCCCCAACGACTACCTCAGCTCGCTGCTGGACAGCCTCGCGGGCTCCACCGCCCGCGCCCGGGTGTGGCGCGGACTGACCGACGACTCGTCCGTGGAGCGCACCCTCGCCGAGCATCGGCGGATCCTGGACGCGCTCCGGGCCCGCCGCCCCGACCTCGCCCGCACCTATGCTGCGGCGCATGTGGCCGGGGTCGAGTCCTGGCTGCTCGCGCAGGGGGAACCGCCGACGGAGTGAGGCGGGCAGATCTGCCCGGAGACCCCGCAGTACTCAGCTCAGCGAGTCGAGGATTGGCAGGATCTGAGCCGTTTTCGGCGCGGATCTGGTTCGGAATCGCACAATCTTGATATCTCCCCGCCGACGACCGGGTCGAACGCGCAGCACGGGCATCGCACCGCGGGCACCTGGCGGGCGCGTTCAGGTCGGATCCGCCTCGCCCAGCCGGCGGTAGACCCGCGCCGCGGTTCCGTGCGTGACGGCGCGGACGTCGGCCTCTGACCAGCTGCGCACGTGCTCGAGCACGCGCGCGAAGCCGCTGCCCAGATCCAGGGGCCGAGGCGCGATCGGCCAGTCCGAACCGACCATCAGCCGCTCGGCCCCGAATAGCGACAGCGCGAGATCGGCCGCGGCGGCGAAGTCACCATTCCCGCTGGTGGCGAGCCCGGAGACCTTCGCGACGACGTTCGGGCAGGCGGCGATCGCCTCGAGCTGCGTCTGCCAGCGCTCCATCGCCTGGGCGTCGCCGAGCGGGGGCTTGCCCAGGTGGTCGAGCACCACGGTGAGCCCGGGGTGGCGCTGCGCCACGCGGACCACCTGCTCCATGTGACGCTCGAAGGCGTCGGGGACATCGAGCGGGAGGCCGGCCGCGGCCAGCAGCTCGAGAGACTGCGCGACCTCGGGAAGGTCCAGGAAGCCCGGGTCGGGGTCGTCGTGGACCAGATGCCGCACCCCTACGAGGTGGTCGGTGCGTTGCGGATCGGCGAGCGCCTCGCGCACCGCGGCAGGATCCCGCAGCGGCAGCCAGCCCACGACGTCCGCGCGGGCGATGCCCTCCCGGGTCTGCGCCGCATGCGCCTCGATCGCGCGGGCGGTGTGCTGGAGTTGGTCGGTGTCCTCGGGGGTGTCGTCGGCCTGGACGAGGACCACGCGGGTGACGCCGAGGTCCCGCAGCCCGGGGCGCACCTGGTCGATCTCGACCGTGCGGCGCAGCTCGGGGGCGGCGCCGGCGAGCCAGGCGTAGGGGCTTTCGGCGATGTCCCACAGGTGCAGGTGGGTGTCGGTGACCGGCTCACCGGGGGACATCGGCGGTCCCTCCGGTGGCAGCACCGGGATCGGTCCGTTCGACGTCCCCCCAGGCCACGGCCGGGATCTCGGTGCTCATCCGCTCGGCGTTCGAGCGCACCTGGGCGGCGGTGCGCATCCCGAGCACCACCGAGCGCACGGCCGGGTGTCGCAGCGGGTACTGCACGGCGAGGTCCGGGAGCATCACGCCGTGCTGCTCGGCGATGCTCGCGAGCTCACGGGCGCGGGCGAGCAGCGCGGCAGGAGCCTGGGCGTACTCGTAGGTGGCGTTCTCGGGGACCCGATGCTGGGCGAGCAGGCCGGAGTTGAACACGGAGACCGCCACGATCCCCACGTCGTGCTGCACGCACGCGGCGAGCAGCTCCTCGGCGCCGGCCTGCTCGAGCAGCGTGTACCGACCCGAGAGCATCACCAGATCGATCAGCCCGGTACTGACGGCGCGGAGGAGCACGCCCACGTCCTTGGAGCCTACGCCGACGGCGCGGACCAGCCCCTCCTCGCGCATCCTCGCCAGCGCTGGCAGGCCTTCGGCGAAGGCCTGCTCCGTCGGCCCCTCCTCCGGGTCGTGCGCGAAGAGGATGTCCACCCGGTGCAGCCCGAGCCGCTGAAGGGATTCCGCGTGGGAGCGCCGCACCCCGGCCTCGGAGAAGTCCCAATGGCGCACGTGGTCATCGGGCACGGCGAAGGCGCTGGCCATGTCGTCGCCGGTGCCGGGCCCCGGCAGCAGCAGGCGCCCCACCTTGGTGGAGACCAGGTACTCCTCGCGCGGGTAGCCGGCCAGTCGCTGCCCGAGGCGTCGTTCGCTGGTGCCGATCCCGTAGTGGGGTGCGGTGTCGAAGTACCGGATGCCGGCGTCCCAGGCGGCGGCGACCGCGCCGTCGGCCTCCTCGTCGGAGGTGGTCCGGTAGAGGTTGCCGAGCTGGGCGGCACCGAAGCCGAGGCGCGGCAGCTCGAGCTGCGGGGCGGGGCTCATGCGCTCCCCGCCCCGGGGACCCGCTGCGGCAGGGACCAGACGGGACGGATCCCCGAGTCCTCGCCGCCGTAGTCGTCGGCCACCTCGAGGAATTGGTTGATGTGCTCCTGCCAGCGGAGGTTCACCGGATCCTCGGCGAGCTGCCGGCGCATCGCGCGGTAGTCCTCGACCTCGACCAGGTGGAAGATGTCGCGGCCGTCGCGCCAGATCTGCCAGGTGTGCACTCCCGCCGCGCGCAGGGCGGCATCGAGCTCGTCGGAGATGCGGGCGTGCTCGCGGTCGTAGTCCGCCTCACGCCCTGCGGCGATGCGGGTGTGCAGAGCGATCCGTTCCATGGGGGTGGGGCCTCTCGATTCGCGACGGTCGGGAAGGGGGCTGGAGCGGGGGCTGGGCTGAGGTCAGCGCAGAGCAGGGGCGGGAGCTGAGGCAGGCGCGGCCTGCTCCCCCGCCCAGACGGGACCATCCGGGAAGGCGTGCTCGGCGATGGACTCCGCGTGCATGCGGGCCCCATTGCCGGGCTGCTCGGGCGGCATGTACGAGCCGTTCCGAATCCGCACCGGCACCTCGAAGTGCTCGTGGAGGTGGTCCACGAATTCGATGCGTCGGCGCTCATCGTCCCCCGCGATCGCTACTGCGTCCAGGAACGCCAGGTGCTGGACCATCTCGCACAGCCCCACCCCTCCGGCATGGGGGCACACCGGCACCCCGAACTTGGCGGCGAGCAGCAGGATCGCGATGTTCTCGTTGACGCCGGCGACGCGGGTGGCGTCGGCCTGCAGCACGTCGAGGGCACGTGCCTGCAGCAGCTGTTTGAACAGCACCCGGCTGGCGCCCTGTTCACCGGTCGCGATCCGCACCGGGTGCACGGCCTGGCGGATCGCGGCGTGGGCGAGGATGTCGTCAGGATTGGTGGGTTCCTCGATCCAGTACGGGTCGTGAGGGGAAAGGGCCTGGATCGCCTCGATCGCCTCGGCGGTGTCCCAGCGCTGGTTCGCGTCCACCGCGATCGGGAAGCCGGGACCCATCACCTCGCGGGCGATCCGCATCCGGCGCTCGTCATCGGCGGCGTCGGCCCCGACCTTGAGCTTGACCATCTCGAAGCCTGCCTCACGGGCCTCGCCCAGCAGACGGGTGAGCTTCTCGTCGCTGTAGCCGAGCCAGCCGGGGGTGGTGGTGTAGGCGGGCACGCCCCCCTCGCGCAGCGCAGCGATGCGCTGCTCCTTGCCCTCGGCGCCGCGGCGCAGGATCTCCAGCGCCTCCTCGCGGCTGAGCGCATCCTCGAGGTACCCCAGGTCCACCAGGTCCAGCAGCTCCTCAGGGCTGAGCGAGGCGAGGGTGAGCCACAGGGGCCGACCTTCACGTCGGGCGCGCAGGTCCCACAGAGCATTGACCACGGCGCCGATCGCCATCGTCATCACGCCCTTCTCGGGGCCCAGCCAGCGCAACTGCGAGTCATGGGTGAGCTCGCGGTAGATCCCGCCGAGATCGGCGAGGACCTCCTCGACGTCCCGGCCCACCAGGTGCGGGGCCAGCACGGAGATCGCGGCGCTCTGCACGTCGTTGCCGCGGCCGATGGTGAACACCAGCGCCGTGCCCTCATCGGGTGCGTCGGTGCGCAGGGTGAGGTAGGCGGCGGAGTAGTCCGGGTCCGGGTTCATCGCGTCCGAGCCGTCGAGGCTGCGGCTGGTGGGGAAGCGGACGTCGCGGACATCCAGCGCGGTGAAGGTGCTCATCGGGTCTCTCCCTGCGGGGTGGCGTCGGCCGGAGTGGCGGCCGGGGTGGGGCCGGCAGGGGTGGTGCGTGCGGGGACGAAGCGGGTGCGCTGTACCCCGAGCCCGTCGATGCCCACCTCGGCCACGTCTCCGGCCTGCAGGTACGGGAAGCGCCCGGAGAGGGCGACGCCCTGCGGGGTGCCGGTGTTGATGAGGTCCCCGGGGGAGAGCACCATGTACTGCGAGAGGTGCTGGATGATCTGGGCGACGGAGAAGATCATGTCCGCGGTGGTCGAGTCCTGGCGGGGCTTGCCGTTCACCGCGGACCACAGCCGCAGGGCCTGCGGGTCGACGTCGCCGGCCGGGATCAGTGCCGGGCCCAGCGGGTTGAAGCCGCGGGAGTTCTTGCCCTTGGACCACTGGCCGCCGGACTCGGCGAGCTGAAAGTCCCGCTCGGAGAGGTCATGGCTGGTGACGTAGCCGGCGATCACCTCGAGCGCGGACTGCTCATCGGGCAGGTAGGCGGCCTCGGCGCCGATCACCACGCCCAGCTCCACCTCCCAGTCGACCTTCTGCGCACCCGGCGGGATCTCGACCTCATCATGCGGGCCGACGACGGTGTTGGGGTGCTTGTGGAACAGGATCGGCGCCGTGGGCGGCTCGGCCCCGGACTCCGCGGCATGCGCGGCGTAGTTCTGGCCGATACACAGCACCGCCATCGGCCGCGCGATCGGAGCACCGATCCGCTCGTTCGCGGCATCCTCCCAGACCGGCAGCTCCCCAGCGGCGAGCGCCTGCCGCACGCGGTCGATGCCGCCCGCTGCGAGGAAGTCACCGTCGATGTCCCCGGTCAGCGACGCGAGCCGGTAGGTCACCCCCTCGGAGACGACAGCCGGCTTCTCCTGGCCCACCGGGCCGAGACGTCGCAGTTCCACGGACACTCCATTCGAGATCGGGCACGGACCGGATCGACGCCGACGAGAGCCCGGACCTCGACGACCACACCTATCATCCTATGTCTGTCGGGGCGGAATCAACCCACCCCCCTCAAGCGGACCGTAAAAGGCAGGCAGAGCGTGCCCCTGGACGCGGATCGGCCCCGCAGAGTTAGGATGACTTCGCAGCGTTGCCATCCCGCCCTCCTGAGGAGCCCCCGTGTCCCATACCCCCGCCCCGCCGTACGAGACCGCCCCGGACTCACCGCAGGGGGAGCCCTCGCGAGGGCCACTCCCGCCCGGCGGGCTCTCGGGCGGGGAGTTCTCGGACCTGCGCGCCCTCGTCACCGGCGGCGCCTCCGGGATCGGCGCCGCCACCGCGACGGCGCTGATGGCCCGTGGTGCGCAGGTGGCCGTGCTCGACCTCCACCCCGAGGGCGCCCCCGACGGCACCCTCGCCCTGCACTGCGATGTCGCGGACACTGCGAGCGTCGAGGACGCGGTGAGCAGCGCGGCCGCACAGCTCGGGGGCCTCGACATCGTGATCAACAACGCCGGGATCGGCGCCCAGGGCGATGTCGCCGCGAACGACGATGCCGAATGGGCGCGGGTGCTGGACGTCAACGTCACCTCGGTGGCGCGCGTGGTCCGCGCGGCGCTCCCGCATCTGCGCGATTCCGAGCACGCCGCGATCGTGAACACCGCCTCGATCGCCTCCGCCGTCGGCCTGCCGCAGCGGGTGCTCTACTCCGCCACGAAGGGCGCCGTGCAGTCGATGACCCTCGCGATGGCCGCGGACCTGGTCGGCGAGGGGATCCGGGTCAACGCCGTGCTCCCCGGCACTGCGGACACGCCCTGGGTGGGGCGCCTGCTGGATGCGGCCGACGACCCAATCGCCGAGCGGGCCGCCCTCGAGGCCCGGCAGCCGCACGGGCGCCTGGTCTCGCCCGACGAGGTCGCCGAGGCGCACTGCTACCTCGCCTCTCCGCGCAACCGCTCCACCGTGGGTGTGCTGCTGTCGATCGACGGCGGCGTGACCGGGGTGCGCACGCGCAGCTGACCGTGATCGGTCACTGCTCGTCGGGCTCCTCCGACGCACGGCGTGCGATCTCCCTTTCCTTTGAATCCGCCCGACGCTTCCCGACCACCGCGCCGATCGCGATGCCGAGGCCGATGCCGATCGGCACCCCGAACACGACGTTCTCGAAGAAGAGCAGACCGATGAGCGCACCGAAGGCGAGGCCCAGACTCATGCCCACAGCGACCCCCTGGCCTACGACCCTGCTGCGCATCGCCTTCAGGGTCTCCGGGGTGTGAGTCCCGGGGGTTTCGTCATCGCGGTCGTGTGTCATCTCGCCCTCCTGCGTGCATCGGAACTCCATGGCATCAGAGATCGGTGGGCGTGTCACTCCCCTGCGAGCGGCGTTCGAGCTCTCGGTCCTTCGCATCCGCGCGGCGCGATCCGATCGCAGCGCCGAGCGCCACACCTACGCCGATCCCGATCGCGCTTCCGTAGGGGAAGTCCCCAGGCAGGACCGACCCGATGAGCGTGCCGACGGCAGCGCCGACCAGCGTGCACAGGATGATCCAGATGGCGAGGGTTCCGCCCCTGGTCACCGGCGTCGGCGGTGTGTTCTCCGTGTTCTCTGCGGCGGGCTCGCGGACCGGATCTACGTCGTTCTTCACCATGGCGTGCCTCCTTGCTCGTCGGTCCACCATGCCATCAAGGGCCAACGCGCAGGTGGAACCACCGGATGGAGGACCCAGGGTCAACTTTCGTCGGGCCCTCCCTCGCGGCCCTGCCGCCCAGCCCTCCAGGAGCCGACGACCACACCGATGATGAGGCCGAGCCCCATGCCGAGGCTCATGCTGATGCCGGGGCTGTCGAACAGGATCAGGCCGACGAGCATGCCCACGGCGGCACCGATGAACATGCCGAGCACGAGAGTCTGGCCCACGACGTTGTCCCTCGATGAGCTCTGCGGCGGCTCTTCTGACTGCCCGTCGTCGTCCCGCGCCTCGGCATCATCCACGGTGAGCTCTCCTCGGTCGTCGTGCCGTCATGACATCACGGACGGTGCGGCTCGTGAAGCGACGTGCGGAAACAGACGGGCGACGCGGTCAGTCCGTCCGGCCGCGCAGCACCTCGTACACGATCGAGTCGTCGCGCCTATCCCAGCCGAGCTCGCTGCCGCGCTGGTAGATCCCCTGGGCCGACGTCGCGAGCGGGACGTCCTGGCCGACCTCCTGTGCCGCCTCGGCGACCAGGCCCATGTCCTTGACGAAGATGGTCAGCGCGGAGCGGACGTCGTCGAAGGCTCCGTCGACCATGCGCTGGCCGCGGTCGGCGAACATGAAGGACGCCGCGGCGCCGGTGCCGAGGACCTCGTGGACCTGTTCCAGGTCCAGGCCCATCGAGTCGGCGAGCGCGAGCGCCTCACCGGCTGCGGCGATGTGCACGCCGCACAGCAGCTGGTTGACGATCTTGAAGCGTTGGCCGTCGCCGGGTTTCGTTCCCACCACGGGGGCGTTCGAGGCGAGGGCGTCCAGCAGGGCGCGCACTGCTGCGACATCCGCGTCGGCGCCGCCGACCATCACCAGCAGGTCGCCGGTCGCGGCGCGGGCGGCGCCGCCGGAGACGGGGGCATCGACCACGTGGGAGGAGATGCCCTCGAGCGTCGTGAGGGTCTGCTCGATCGCGGCGGGACCGACGGTCGACATGATCAGCAGCGTCGTGGCGTCGGTGAGGACGTCCGCGATGCCGCCCTCGCCGACGAGCACGGAGTCCAGCTGTGCGGGGGTCGCGACCATGACGACCACGACGTCGGCGCCCTGTGCGGCCTCGCGGGCGGAGGTGGCGGGGGTGGCGACGTCGGCCACGGCCTCGCGGGCGGCGGGGTTCAGGTCGAAGGCGGTGACGGGGAAGCCGGCCGCGGCGGCGGTGCGGGCCATCGGGGTGCCGATGGCGCCGAGCCCGATCCAGGCGACGGAGGCGTGGGCGGCAGCGTCAGAGGTGGTCATGGGGTGCTCCTCAGGGTGGAACGGCGAGACAGGTGGGCGGGCGGGCTGCGACGGCAGCGATGGCGCGGGGCGGGATCCGATAGGGCCGGCGAGCGCAGGACTGACGGTCAGCGGGCCGCGACGGCGGCGGTGAGGGTGTCGACCACGTCGGCCAGGGCCTGCGCCCCGCCCACATTGCCGGGGAAGACGACGTACGGCATCCCGAGGACCTCCTCGGGGGCTTCCTCGGCGGCGAACAGCGAGACCTGCCCGGCCCAGAACTGGCCCTCGACCCGGGCGCGGCGGATCCCGAGGCCGCTGGCGGCGACTTCGTGGGAGGTGATCCCGCCCTTGGCGACGACCCAGGCGGGGCGGGCGGTGCGCACCCGCTGGACGATCTCGACCACGGCGTCCGAGACGCTGCGGGCGATCGCGAGGGACTCGGCGGGGTCGTCGGTGCGCACCAGGTCACGGCTGGTGTAGAGCACGCAGTCGCTGCGGGTGAGGCTCTCGCGCACCGTCTCCGCGAGGTCGGTGAGGTGCTGCTCGCGCCGCTCGTCCAGGACAGCGGGCACGTCGATCTCGACCTCGACCAGCGTGCCGCGCTCCTGCACGGCCCGCAGCTGGGTGGTGGTCAGCCCTACATGCGAGCCGACGACGACCAGGCCGTGGTCCAGTCGCCCGGCAGGGATGGTGATCGCCTCGGCGTCGACCACCCGGGCGCCGGTCTGGCCGGTCAGCGGGCGCACGAAGGACGGCGCGCAGCGGGTGACGAAGCTGCGGCCCTCGGCCTCGAGCGCGGCGATCGCGCCTGCGACGACCTCCATGTCGGAGTATTCGGTGGCGTTGACGACCACCCAGGCCCGCTCGCGGGCGCCGGCGAGGATCTCGCGCACCCGGGCGGGGCCGCCGGTGCGGATGTCCTCGAGCGAGATGCTGAGCACGGCCGCCGCCTCGATCGTGCCGCCGGAGCGCTCCGCGAGGAACTCGCGCAGGTTCGAGCGGGTGAATCCGAAGGTCGCGTCCCGGGCGAAGTCGGTCCGGGCGACCTCGACCGCCTGCCCGTCGACCGTGGCGTAGTGGATGTCGTCCTCGGTGAAGCGGCCGGCCTCGATCATCGCCGGGCACAGCACGAAGGCGTCAACCTCGACGCCGTGGGCGGCGAGCTCGTCGGCGATCGCGACGGGTTCGGCGATCACGTGCCCGCGCAGGGTCGAGTCGGAGCGGGAGACCACATGCAGGCCCCGCGCGGGGATCCCGCCGTCGAGCACTCCCCCGACGATCCGGCGGTTCATCGCCGTGGCCGCGCTCTCGTCCAGGGCGCGGGTGTTGGTCAGCACGAAGCAGGCGCTGCCGGGTTCGGCGAGCACCTGGACCGGGATCGCCGGATCCTCGTCGAAGGCGACATCGATGCCGGCCACGCACTGCGAGCCGGTGGGGTCATCGTCGAGGATCAGCAGACGGCGAGGGGAGGACGCGGTGACGGTCACAAGGGCCTTCTTCCGAGGTGCAGGAGCGGAGCGGGTGCAGGTGAGGGCCGGTGTGCAGCTGCGCACCGGCCCTCTCCCTGTCAGACGCAGGTCATGCGACGATCGCGCCGAAGTCGCGGGCCGTAATCGCGGGCGCCAGGCACCGGTCGGGGCGGCCTCGGTGGCGGAGTCCTGGTCAGAACTCGGCTGGCCGGGATCGTCAGTAGCAGCCAGACCGACCGCTCCGCGAGAACGAGCTAATCCACAGGGATCTGCAAATGACGGGCGGACTCGCGGCGTTACGACCCCGAGACGAGCGGGGAGATGTGGGGGTCAGTCCTTCTCAGGGGTGGCCTGAGGTGCCGGGCCGAGCTCTACGAGGAGCTGGGACATCTTGGCGTAGGCCTTGTTGCGGTAGGCGACCAGCTCCGCGGCGGTGGCCTCGTCGTAGTCGCCGAGCAGGCCCTTGCCGTTCTTGACGCCCTTGCGGTCCGCTGCGACGGCGTCGGCGAGGATCTTGGGGGTGGACAGGCGGTCGCCGAAGGCGTTCTCGAAGGTGACGAAGGAGTTCGCGTAGACGTCCGCACCGGCCTGGTCGACGATCGCGAAGGGTCCGAAGAAGCCCAGCCGGAAGCCGAAGGTGGTGCGCACGATGGTGTCGACGTCCTCTGCGGTGGCGACGCCCTCCTCGACCACGGAGGTGGCCTCCTTCAGCAGCGCGTACTGCAGGCGGTTCAGGACCATGCCGGGGGTGTCCGCGACCTGGGCGCCCTGGTTGCCGGACTTCTTCAGCAGCTCCTTGACCGCGGCGACGACCTCGGGGGTGGTGGCCTGCCCGGCCACGAGCTCGACGCCCGGGATGAAGGGGGCGGGGTTGGAGAAGTGGACGGTGAGGAACCGCTCGGGGTGCTTCACGGCGCTCTCGAGCTCCTTGACCGGGATGGTCGAGGTGTTCGTGCCGATGATCGCGTCGGGGCGGGCGTGCTCGGAGATCTTCCCGAGCACCTCGCGCTTGACGTCGATCCGCTCGAACACCGCCTCCTCGATGAAGTCGACGTCGGCGACCGCTTCTTCGATGGTCTTGCCGGCGGAGATGTTCTTCGCCACCAGATCTGCGGAGCCGGGGGCGTAGAGGCCCTGCTCCTCGAAGTCGCGGGCTTCCTTCTGGAGGCGCGCGAGGGACGTGTTGGCGACCTCGACGTCGACATCGGCGATGGTCACCTCGAAGCCGGCCATGGCGAGGACCTGAGCGATGCCGCCGCCCATGTAGCCGGCGCCGACGATCGTCACGGTGGAAATGGTCATGAGGTGAACTCTTTCGTCCGAGAGGTGCGCCATCGAATGCGAGGGCGCCGTGACGACCCTGCGGCGCCTTTGCTGGCCAGGCCACGACTTCAAGATGTCTACCCGAGGATAGTGCTTTCCTCAGACTCCGGTCTCATCGAGAGCGGAGGTGAGGATCTGGCGGATGTAGTGCACGTTCTCCGCGATGACAGCAAGTGAGTCGGAGCCGTAGTGCTCGCAGCAGAAAGCGCCGGTGAAGCCGAGTTCGAGAGCGCGACGAATCACCTGGCGGTAGTTGATGTAACCGTACTTCAGCGGCATCGGGGCCGAGGAGTACGCGCCGGTGGCGGGATCGACGTCGCGGGTGTAGTTCTTGATGTGCCAGAAGTTCGAGTGCGGCAGGACCTTCTCGAACATGTCCTGCCAGGGCTCGACCTCGCGGTGCAGGCGCACCAGGTTGCCGATGTCGGGGTTCAGGCCCACGGCCTCGTGGTCCACGTCGGTGACGAAGCCGACGGCGTCGTCGGCGGTGCCGACATAAGTGTCCTCGTACATTTCGAGGCTGACCTGGATGCCCTGAGCCTTCGCGGCGTCGCCGAGGGTGCGGATGCGCTCGATAGCCAGGTCTCGCAGCGCGGGATCGTCCACGTGGCCGTCCTCCAGCCAGAACCAGATCGCCTTGTTCTGCGCTTCGGTGGTGGCCTGCATGAAGCCGGTGTTGACCACGCTCACGTCGAAGCTCGGGGCGAGCTCGATGAACCGCAGCGCGTCGGCCACGTTCTGCTCGCCGTTCTCGACATCAACGACCGAGTTGCGGGTCATGGAGATGGAGGATAACGACATGCCCTCACCGTCCAGCACCCGGCGGAACTCCTCGACGCGCTCGTCGCTGAGCTTGGCCATCGGCAGCCAGGCGTCGGTGGGGTCGACCTGGTCGACGCCGAGCTCCTTGACCTGGCGCAGCTGGGAGGCCCAGACCGAGGAGGAGGCCTCCAGGGTGGGGGTGCCGTCCGAGGTCCTGCTGCCGAACGAGAGCATGTTGGCACCGATCGGCCAGTTCTCTGCGGTGTACATAGGGATTCCTTCAACGTGGGTGGCAGGGGGTCTGATCACTGAGGATCGGATCTCGCGGTGGGGCCCGGGGGGCGGGGAAGGGGGGCGGGGGGGCCGGGGGGCGCATGGGGGACGGGGGGGCCGGCGGTGGGGCGCGGGCGGGGCGGGGCGGGGGGGGGGGGTGGGGGGGCGGGGGGGGGGGGGGGGGGGTGTTCGACCGTGGTGTGGTTGTGGGGGGGGGGGCGCCCGCCGCCGCCGCGGCGCCCCCCCCGGGGCCCGGCGGTCACATGGAGACCGACGTCTCCGCCTCTCGAGCCCGCGCGCGGCGGCCCTTGAGGGCGGTGAGGATCGGGGGACCGATGAAGGCCAGGATTGCGACGACCATGAAGATCGCAGACAGTGGCCGCTCGAAGACGATCAGCAGATTGCCGTGGCCCATCGCGGAGGTCTGGACCAGGGTGCGCTCCAGCATCGGCCCGAGAACCAGGCCCAGCACCAGTGGCGCGGCCGGGAAGTCGTAGCGCTTCATGAAGTAGCCCATCACGCCGGCGAAGAACACCACCCATACGGCGAACAGGTTGTTGCCCACCGCGTAGGCACCCACCAAGCTGAGCACGAGGATGATCGGATACAGGTAGCTGTAGGGGATTCGCAGAACCTGGGCAAAGACCGGTGCCAGCGGCAAGTTGAGCAAAAGCAACAGAAGGTTTCCGAAGAAGAAGGAGACCAACAGACCCCACACAAGAGCCGGCTGCTGCTCGAAAAGCATCGGCCCAGGCTGCAGGCCGAAGATCACGAAGGCCCCCAACAGGATGGCGGTGGTCCCCGAACCGGGGATGCCCAGCGCCAGCGTAGGGATGAAGCTCGCATTCGCCGCCGCGTTGTTGGCGGCCTCGGGGGCTGCGACGCCTTCTACAGTGCCCGTGCCCAGCTTCTTGCGATGCTTCCCGACCCGCCCTTCGAGGCCGTACGACATGAACGACGCCAAAGTCGCGCCGGCCCCGGGCAGGACCCCCAGAGCCGTACCGAGCACGGTGCCACGCAGCGCCGGGCCGGGGATCCGCTTGGCCTCATCCTTCTTCAGCAGCAGGTCGCGGAAGCTTGCGCGGATCGGCTTCTCGCCGCCGCGTCGGATCTGGTGCAGCACCTCGCCCAGGGCAAAGATGCCGATCATGACCGCGACGAACTCGAGTCCGCTGAGCAGATTGACGCTGTCGAAGGTGAACCGGGCGGTCGTGAAGCCCGAGGCGATGCCGACCATCGACAGCAGGAGGCCCACGGCGGCCATGATGATTCCGCGAAGCATGTTCTCGCCCGCGAAGGTGACGATAGTCGCCATTCCCAGCATGATGATCGCGAGCGTCTCCGGCGGGCCAAAATTCAGCGCCCAGGAGGCGACGGGAGCCGCGAGCGCGAGCAGGACCATCAACGAGATGATCGCCGCGATGAAGGAGGAGATCGCGGAGATTGCCAGCGCAGCACCGGCCCGGCCATTGCGGGCCATCTGGTAACCGTCAAGGGTGAGCACCACGGAGGATGAGTCGCCAGGGGTGGAGATCAGGATTGAGCTCGTCGAGGCGCCGTACTGGCTGCCGTAGTAAATACCGGCCAGCATGATCAGGGCCGTCACCGGCTCCATGGTCAGAGTCACCGGCAGCAGGATGGCAACGCCGGTCGCAGAGCCGAGACCGGGCATCAGACCGATCAGGGTTCCCAGCACCACGCCGACGGCGCACCACAGGAGGTTCTCGGGGCTGACCGCAGTCTCGAGCCCGAGCATCAGATTGTCGATCATCGGGGGCCTCTCACAGAATTCCGAGCATGCCCTGGGGCAATGGAACCCCGAGCATCTGGACGAAGATCAGGTACGCCACGACCAGCACCGCGCCGGACACCAGCAGTGCCGGGACCAATGGTTTCTTCTCGACGAAGACGACGATGGAGAACATCATCAGCGTCAGGGAGAGCAGCATCCCGATCACCTGGGTGAGCAGTATGGCCGCCAGAAGGATCGCGAAGATCAGCGGGACGGTGCGGCTGCGTTGCTTCGCAGTACGGCCGAACGTGTCGCGCTCCTCCCCGGTGTCGCCGAGCTCCGCATGCGCCTCGGTCTGCGCCGCAGCGGCCTCGGCAGCGAGCTCTTCGGCAACCGCTCCGAGACCCGCCGTCGGCTGACCCGTTTGAGCGAGGAACAGACGACCGATCTCGGCCAGCGAGGCCAACAGGATGAACGCACCGGTCACGACCGGCATGAAGCCCGGTCCGATCTGATCGTTATCACCGATGAAGCCGTATCCGAGCCCCAGGATCACCGCCACGAGGCCCAGCAGCGCGAGGAGGCCGGTGCCGACGACGTCGCTGGCCTTCGGCATCGTGCGCTCTCTCGGCGTCTCGAGCATGGACTCAGTCATCTCTCTCCTGTCAGCTTCCGAGCACGGACTCGACGTCGGCCGAGTATTCCTTGAGGTAGGCGACGAAGTCGTCGCCATACGAGGTAGCCGGCTGAAGCATGTTCGACTCGATGAACTCGGCGTAGGCCGTGCTCTGCTCGTACTCCTTGGCCTTCTCGATCCAGTACTCCCGCGCGGCGTCGTCGATACCGGCAGGGGCGATGAACCCGCGCCACTGGGCGAACGTGACGTTCACGCCCTCCTCGGCGCCGGTGGGGATGTCCGCGAGCAGCTCATATTCGTAGCGCTCGGGCGCCAATGCGCACAGAGCACGGACATCACCCGATTCGAGCTGGCCAATGAGCTCTCCGGGGCTGGAGGCTGCGACCTGGACGTGGCCGCCCATCACTGCTGCGAGCACCTCGGAGCTGGACTCGAAGGTCACCCGTTCCAGGGTGATGTCCTGCTCCTGTTCGATGAGGCTCCAGGCAATGTGGTCAGGACCGGTCGAGCCAGAGACGGCCGCGGTGAGCTGCTCCGTCTTCGCGGCCTCGATCACGTCGCTGATCGACTGGAACGGGGAATCGGCGGCGACGACGACGATATTGAAGTCCTCGCCAGCCTTCATGATCGGAGTGAAAGACTCATACGTGAAGTCCACATCCTGCACGATCGGCAGGGTGATGAGCGCAGTCTCTGAGGCCAGCAGTACAGAGCCGTCTCCTTCGGCGTTCATAAGGCCCGAGTAGCCCACGGCACCCGAGCCGCCCACTCGATTCTCGACCGTGATGGTGGAGCCAGTGACCTCTTCAAGACCGGCGGCGATCGCGCGGCCCGCGATGTCGGAGCCACCACCAGCGGAAAACGGCACGATCATCGTGACGCGATTGCCGGGGTTGAACTCGCCATCGGCGTTCGTGCCGTTGCTGCCGTTCCCATCTGAGCAGGCGGCCAGGGTCAGGCCGAGAGTGCCCAGGGCACCGGCAGTGACCAGTGAACGTCGCTTCATGAAGATCTCCTCGTTGAGACGGTCGGCCATTCATGGCCGACCACTTGGGTCGCGGCCTCAATACGGCGGCCACAGGTGTCAGGTTACCGTGGATCCTATTGGATTCATGCGGCGAAAAGGGTGTCGATCGGGCAACGACTTCGCCCTCACCTTGGGGAGCCGTGCCGTCATACGGTTCGCGTCGGACCAGCCCCGTCCCGGATGGCGGCGCGCAAGCGCCTGCCATCGATCCGGGAAGCGTCAGGCGGAGCGGGACTCGGCGGTCTGGATGCCGAGGCCCACGGAGATGTCGAAGGCGCGCTGACTGGGGCCGAGATGCGCCTTGTTCAGGCCGACGATCTCGTAAGCGGTGCCGTGGGCCGGGGTCGCGATCGGCACCGGCAGCCCGCCCTGAACGGTCACGCCCTTGTCGAAGCCCAGGAGCTTTACCGCGATCTGGCCTTGGTCGTGATACATCGTGACCACCCCATCGAATTCGCCGTCGCGAGCCTTGATGAACAGGGTGTCGCTCGGGTACGGACCCTTGACGTCGATCCCGTCCACCTCGCGAGCGAGCTCCACGCCCGGGGCAATGTGGTCGATCTCTTCGCGCCCGAACTGGCCGTTCTCGCCGGCGTGCGGGTTGAGCGCAGCCACGGCGATACGAGGCTTCTCCACCCCGGCACCGAGTACAACTCGGTGCAGGAGCTTGATGGCCTGTCGAACCCTGCCTGCGCTGATGTGGTGTGCGACCTCGGAGATCGGGATGTGCGAGGTGACCCGAGAAGTGGTCAGCCCCGGTACGAAGTTCAGTTCGCTGGTGAAGCCATCGAAGCCGAGCTCCTTGGCGAACCAACGGAGTTCGTCCTCTTCGTTCATCCCCGCCAGGTGGAGCGACGTCTTGTTCAGCGGGAGGAACATTATCGAGTCGACTTGCCCCTCCTTGAACATCGTCAACGCCTTTTCAAGATCCTGCATCACCCGCATTCCGGCATCGACAGAGATCGTGGCGCTTGGCACCGCGATGTCCTGACGGGACGAACCGACGAGATGCACAGCACCGATGCTCGGCTCATCGGCCGTCGGGACAGTGACCCCGGCTGCATCGCAGGCTCGGTCGAACTCCTCCTGGGAGACCAGGGCGAGGACCTGAGCCTTGTCAAGGTTGCCGGGCTCGGCCAGCAGGCGCACGGCGAGTTCTGGGCCGATGCCCGAGAAGTCACCGAAGGTCAGGGCAATACGGGGGGCGGTGGCGGGCATCGTTGTCCTCTTCCGTCGTCGGTCCCGGGGCGGGAGGAGGGCCAGCGCCGCTCCTTCGATCCAAGACTATATCAAATAGGATCTGCGATCATCATATGCGTCGGGAGTGGGAAGTCAAACGATCTTCGAGTCCTCCGATGCGCCTACCCCGCACCTGCGACTGACGGAAGGGTACGCCCGCCCGAGCGCCCGCCGCTCGGGCCGCGAGAGGGATCCCGCGCTGGAGCCGCCGACCTGGTCATCCCTCGCGCCTCCGATTGTCTGAACACGTCGCCCCTGTGCGTTCCTCGGTACCTCGATTCGTCGAAGGGAACTCAGCACGACGCATGTTGGCAATCATCGTCGCCTACCTCCGCTGGGGGCGACACAGAGGCCGAGGACACTCGATGGCCGAAATCCGTGCTGGTCTTGGCCGCAGTTTTTGTGCGCATCCTGTTGGTCTCGAAAGGCACTCTCCGCCGCAAGAAAATTCCTATAGGATCAGAATTGGCCGCGCCTCCTCGCGCACCAGGACCACCCATGACCACCCGCCGTCGGTCCCCCGCGGCAGCCTCCGGAGGAAAACACGATGACGTACCTCTTCAACGATCCTGCCGCCTTCGCGACCGAGGCGGTCGCAGGTCTCGCCGCAGCTCACCCCGACCATGTCTCCGTCGTGCACGGCGGCGTGGTGCGCCCGACCGAGACCCCGAAGGGCCAGCCTGCCCTGGTGATCGGCGGCGGCTCCGGCCACTACCCCGCCTTCGCCGGCTGGGTGGGCCCGGGCATGGGCCACGGCGCCCCCTGCGGCAACGTCTTCGCCTCGCCCTCGACCTCGCAGGTCTACTCGGTGGCACGCAACGCCGAGAACGGCGGCGGCGTGATCCTGGGCTTCGGCAACTACGCCGGGGACGTGCTGCACTTCGGCGGCGCGGCGGAGAAGCTGCGCGCCGAAGGCATCGACGTGCGGATCATCAAGGTCAGCGACGACATCGTCTCCAACACCCCCGAGAACCATCGCGACCGCCGCGGCATCGCCGGCGACCTGCCGGTGTTCAAGATCGCGGGCGCCGCGATCGAGGCTGGCGCCGATCTCGACGAGGCCGAGCGCATCGCCGTGAAGGCGAACGACGCGACCCGCTCCTTCGGCGTCGCCTTCGACGGCCCCACCCTCCCCGGTGCGGAGGACGCACTGTTCCACGTCGAGGACGGCCAGATGGGCGTGGGCCTGGGCATCCACGGCGAGCCCGGCGTGCGCGACGAGCCGATCGGCACGGCCGACGAGATCGCGACCCTGCTGGTCGAAGGTGTCCTGGCCGAGCAGCCGGAGCGCGTCGAGGGCGGCTACCAGGGCCGGGCCGCGGTGCTCGTGAACGGTCTGGGCACCGTGAAGTACGAGGAGCTATTCATCGTCTATGCGAAGGTCGCGGAGCTGCTCGAGGCCGCCGGCATCACGCCGGTGCGGCCCGAGGTGGGCGAGCTGATCACCAGCCTCGACATGGCCGGAGTGTCTCTCACCCTGGTGTTCCTCGACGAGGAGCTCGAGCAGCACTGGCTCGCCCCCGTGGACACCCCCGCCTTCCACCGCGGCGCGATGCCGCAGGTCGAGCGTCCCCGCCGCACCGAGTTCTGGAAGCCCGGGGCCGACGAGACCCCCGCCTCAAGCGAGGAGTCCCGCGCCGTCGCGCAGCAAATCGCCGGCGTGCTGGACCTGTTCGAGGCGGTCTGCCTCCGCGAAGAGGCCGAGCTGGGCCGGATCGACGCGATCGCCGGCGACGGCGACCACGGCCAGGGCATGGCCTACGGCACCAAGGGCGCAGCGGCCGCCGCGAAGACTGCGCTTGAGGCTGGCGCCGGGGCTCGCACCCTGCTGGTCCGCGCCGGGGACGCCTGGTCGGAGTCCGCCGGAGGCACCTCCGGCGCGCTCTGGGGCGCGGCACTCATCGCCGCCGCAAGCATCTTGGACGATCAGGCCGGCAGCCAGCCGCGCAGCGTCGTGGAGGCGATCGACGCCGGGATCGACGCGATCCAGCGCCTGGGCGGCGCCCAGGTGGGCGACAAGACCATGGTCGATGCCGCTGCCCCGTTCCGCACCACGATGGCCGAGGCCTTCACCGGGGACAACGCCGCCGAGGCGATCCTCGCCGGCGCCGTCGTGGCCCGCGACGCGGCCGATGCGACTGCGGAGATCACCGCCGCGCTGGGCCGCTCGCGCGTGCTCGGCGAGAAGTCGATCGGCACGCCCGACCCCGGCGCGATCTCCTTCTCGATCCTGATGAAGGAACTCGGGCAGCACCTCTCCTGACCTGCGATCCTGGGTTCATCACCCGCACCACGCATCACCAGAACCACCACGACCAAGGAGAGCCCTATGGCACTGAAGATCATCGTCGGCGGCGACAATGCCGGCTACGGATACAAGGAAGAGTTCAAGGCCCTGCTCGAGGCCGATGACCGTGTCGAGTCGGTCTTCGACGTCGGCGTGGGCAGCGCGGAGGACGGCACCTACTACCCGAACGTCGCAGTCGCCGCAGCGGAGAAGGTCGCCGCCGGCGACGCGGATCGGGCGCTGCTGATCTGCGGCACGGGACTCGGCGTCGCGATCGCCGCGAACAAGGTCTCCGGTGTCCGCGCGGTCACCGCACACGACCTCTACTCCGTGCAGCGCTCCGTGCTCTCCAACAATGCCCAGGTGCTGTGCATGGGGCAGCGCGTGATCGGCCTCGAACTCGCGAAGGAGCTGATCAAGGTGTGGCTAGACCTCGAGTTCGACCCCACCTCGTCCTCCGCCGCGAAGGTCGACGCGATCTGCGCGTACGACGGCTCCCTCGAGCAGGCCTGACCCGTGACGAGCGCTCTGTGGGTGGGCACCAGCTGGAAGATGACCAAGACCCTCGCCGAGGGCGGTGCCTGGACGACCGGCCTGCGGGACCGCCTGGACGGTACAGCACCGGCCGGGGTGCAGCCCTTCGTGATCCCCTCCTTCACGGCGACCACCGCAGTGGCCGGCATTCTCGGCGAGGACTCCCCTGTCCTGCTCGGTGTGCAGAACGCCCACTGGGAGGATGAGGGTGCGTGGACCGGTGAGGTCTCCGTCCCGCAGGCCAAGGACGCCGGTGCGCAGATCGTCGAGATCGGCCACTCCGAGAGGCGCGAGCACTTCGGCGAGACCGTCGAGACCACGCGTCTCAAGGTCGCCACGGCACTTCGCCACGGGCTGACCCCGCTGCTGTGCATCGGGGAGAGCGCCGAGGTGAAGGACGCCGGAGGCTCGAGCGAGTTCATCCTCGACCAGGCGCGCGGCGCCCTCGAGGGGCTCAGCGAGGAGGAGCTCTCCCGGGTGGTGATCGCCTACGAGCCGATCTGGGCGATCGGCGAGAAGGGCCGACCGGCCACCGTGGAGGAGCTCGTCGCCCCCTTCGCCGCCCTCGGCGAGGTCTACAGCGGCAAGGTCACCGGCCTGCTGTACGGCGGCTCGGTCAACCTCGACAACGCCGCCAGTCTCCTCGGCATCGAGCACGTGACCGGCCTGTTCGTGGGCCGCACGGCCTGGAACCTCGAGGGTTATCTGGAGCTGCTGCGCATCGCGGAGGCGCACGCGCGCGCGGCACAATGACGCGGGGCCGCGGCACTGCGACGTGACGCTGCCCCGGGCCGACGAGCGCCCGCTCACTCAGCTCGGGGGATATCCCCCAGCCCCCTCTCGGCGGCCCGCGCTAGCCTGGTGGGTGCCATGAATGCTCACAATCACCTGCCCAGAGATCACTCGGCCCGCCGCGCCAGCGCTCCCTCGCGGCCTGGCGTCGGGGCATCGCGGAACATGGGCAATGGCTGGAACGGTTCCCCCGGTCGACGGCCCGGACCCGGTGCGGGTGCACGCCCGGGCCAGGGTCCGCTCGAGGGCAAGATCCACTCCCCGTACTCGAAGGCGGTCTCGGTACCGCGCCGTCGCGGCCGCTGGCTCACCGTCGGTGTGCCCTCGGTGCTCGGCGGCGGAATGGGGATCGGCAGCTTCCTCCTGCTCGGCGTCAGCAGCCTGATCGGTGGCGCGGGGCTCCTCACCCCGCTGATCGCCGGGCTCGGTGTCGCCCTGGTCGTCGGCGGCGGGACGGGGCTGCTGCTGCGCAATCGCGCACCGCAGGCAGTCCGCCTGAATCGGGCCACGGTCGGAGAGATCCCGGCAGCTACCCGCGCGACACTCGAGAAGATCGTGAAGGACTCACGCTCTCAGCGTCGGCGCCTCCAGCGCCTCCGGCGGCGGGCTCCCAGTCCTGCCGTGCGCACGATCCTTCACCGCACCGAGTCGCTGCTGCTGCGGATCGACGCCTTGCTGGGCTCGGCCTCGCTGCAGTCCAGGCGCGCCTCGGATGCTGACGTGATGTTGCTGGAGGGGATGGCTGACCGCTACATCCCCGAGCTGGTGGACGCCCTGGAGAACACCGTCGGCTTCCTCTCCCCCACCACCACCGAGGGGGCGCGGGACCAGGCGGTCGCGAACCTCGACAGCATCGACGAACAGCTGACAGTGCTCGGCGAGGGCATCGACAGGGTCGAGAACACCCTGGTCACGGGCGTGACCCGGTCCCTGGACGTGCACTCCGAGTTCCTCCGGGCCCGCTTCGGCGAAGGTCCCGACGACCCGTTCACCGACCGCTGAGCCAGACGTTCGGCGCGACTAGCCCGCCCCGTTCCTCGAGCGCTCCTCGACACCGGTGAGCGACCGGGCGAGGACCCCGTCGAGGTGGGCCGTGAGCGCCAGCAGGGCGCCGTCATGATTGTGCTGCCGGACCTTCTCGAGGATCAGCCCGTGCTCGAGAAGGGCGGTATGGCCGTCGAAGGTCTCGGGGCCACCGGACCAGGTCTGCCGCATCCGATGGGTGTAGGTGCTGAGGTTCTCCACCATCGAGCGCAGGTAGCGGTTCTCGGCGTGGGTGAAGAAGGTCTGATGGAACGCCCAGTCGGCACGGAAGTGCTCATTGAGGAGTGCGTAGTCCTCCGAGCTGGTCCCGTCGATGCGGGAGAGCACCTCCGTGTGGCGGCGGTGGGCCTCGTCGAGGTCGACGAGCAGTGCGTCCTGATCGCGGAAGGCGCGGCCGAGTGCGGCGGACTCCACGACCTTCCGCGCATCCAGCAGCTCTGTTATGTGCTCGGCATCCAGCGGCGGGGCGACGACGTACCCGCGCAGCGCCACGTACTCGACCAGCCCGGAGCGCTCAAGCGAGACCATCGCCTCGCGCACGGGCGTCGGCGAGACCTCGAGATCACGGGCAAGCCCGTCGATGCTCAGCCGCGACCCCGGTGCCCACCTCGATTCGAGCAGTCGCTGGAGGATCAGCTCCTCGACCTCGGCACGGAGCACCTGTCGTCGCACAGCCATCTCGGCACTCCTTCTTTTTCCCTGGGTCCGCGCCCCCGTCGTGCCAGGGGATCGGACGCACCTTCCAAGTCACCCTATAGGAAGTTGGCTGCAGCGGAGGTCCATTCACGCCAGCCGCTCACCCCACGAGCGCCTTGTCGAACCCCAGGTGCTTGGCGATGATCGCCAGCTGCACCTCGGTGGAGCCCTCACCGACTTCGAGCACGCGGGAGTCGCGGTAGTGGCGGGCGACGACGTTCTCGTTGAGGAAGCCGTTGCCTCCCCAGATCTGACAGGCATCGCGGGCGTTGGCGACCGCGGCTTCGCTGCTCACGAGCTTGGCGAGCGAGGCTTCCTGGCTGAAGGGCATCCCGGCATCGAGGCGGCGGGCGGCCTCATGCATGAGGGCGCGGGCGCCGGAGACCCGGGCCTGCATACGGGCGATCGTGAAGGCGATGTGCTGGTTGTCGCCGAGCGGCTTGTCGAAGACCACGCGCCGCTTGGCGTACTCCACCGCCTGCTCGAGGCAGCCCTGGGCGGCGCCGACGCACAGCGCGGCGAGCGCGACCCGGCCCTGGTCCAGGATCGCGAGGAAGTTCGCGAAACCGCGGCCTCGCTCCCCCAGCAGATTCTCCTCGGGCACGCGCACGTTCTCGAGCAGCAGCGGGTGGGTGTCAGAGGTGTGCCAGCCCATCTTGTCGTAGCTCGGCAGGGCGGTGAATCCTGGGGTGTCGGTGGGGACGATGATGCTGGTCAGCTCCGGGGTGGTGCGTCCGTCGGCGCGCTGGCGCTGACCGGTGACGGCGGTGACCGTGACCAGTGAGGTGATGGGGGTGCCGGAGTTGGTGATGAACTGCTTGGTCCCGTCGATCACCCACTGACCGCCCTCGAGCCTCGCGGTGGTGCGGGTGCCGCCGGCGTCGGAGCCGGCCTCTGCCTCGGTGAGCCCGAAGGCGGCGAGCTCCTGGCCGCGGGCCAGCGCCGGCAGGTGGCGCTCCTTCTGGGCGGTGGTGCCGAAGGTGAGGATCGGCATCGCACCGAGGCCCAGGCCCGCCTCGAGGGTCACGGCGATCGACTGATCCACCCGGGCCAGCTGCTCCACGGCGACGCAGAGGGACATGTAGTCCTTGCCCTGCCCGCCGTACTCGCGCGGGATCGGCAGGCCGAACAGCCCGAGCTCTCCCATCTGGGCGATGATCCCCATCGGCAGCTCCCGCTTGGTGTCGTACTCATAGCTGGCCGGGGCGACGACCTCGTCGGCGAAGTCGCGCACCTGCGCGGCCAGGCGCTGGTGCTCCTCGCTCAGCATGTCGGTGCCGGGCGGGGGTGTGGGGGTGGTGCTCACAGGGGTCTCCTTCTGCGGGGCGGCGGTGCTCATGACGCGTCGGTGCGTATCAGGGGGTGCGTATCAGGGGGTGCGTATCAGGCGGTTCTCATGAGGGGTCGGAGGGGTGCGGGTTCAGTGAGCTGGCGAGGCCGCGGGTGGCCAGCGTGCGGGCGTGGCGCAGGATCGGGCCGTCGACCATGTGGCCCTCGTGCTCGAACACCCCGCTGCCGTGCCGGTCGGCGGCGGCCAGCACCCCGCGAGCCCAGGTCGCCTGCTCCTCGCTCGGTGCGTAGGCGCCGCGGATGATCGCGGCCTGGTCGGGGTGGATGCAGGCGCTGGCGGTGAACCCGCTGGCAGCGGCGTCCTCGGCCTCCGCCCGCAGTCCGTCCTCGTCGGCGAGGTCGGTGTGGATGGCGTCGATGGCGCTGCGGCCGTGCGCCCGGGCGGCCAGCAGCACGCTGGAGCGGGCATGGCGGACCACATCGCGGTAGCTGCCGCCGGGGTGGCGGGAGGAGGTGCCACCGAGGGAGGCGATGAGATCCTCCCCGCCCCACATCAGCGCGACCACGTCCGGGTGGGCGGCGAGCGTCGGCGCGGCGAGGATCCCGCGGGCTGTCTCGCACAGGACCAGCACCTTCACCCCGGGCAGGGCGCCGACGAGTCGGTCCACCTCGGCGAGGCTGCTGGCCTTGGGCAGCATCACCCAGCGCGGCCGCAGCGGGGCGAGAGCAAGCAGGTCGGCGGAGAAGTCCGACTCCCCGGGAGCGTTGACCCGGATGATGGTGCGCGCCGGATCCAGACCGTGAGCGGCGACGGCGGCGCGGGCGGCGGCTTTGTGCTCCGGGGCGACGGCGTCCTCGAGGTCGAGGATCACGGCGTCGGCGCGGTCAGCGGCCTTCGCGAAGCGGTCCGGGCGGTCCCCGGGGCAGAACAGCAGGGAGGGGCCGAGCGGCAGGAGCTCGTGGTCCTCGGCGTCGTGCCCGCCGCTCGCGCCGTGTCGCTCGCGGCAGGTGGTGCGGCTGCGCGGCGAGAGGTGCTCGTGGGTCCTGGTGTTCATGAATCCTCCTGGCCGTGCTTCTGGGGTGCGGCGTGCGCTGAGGCGCTGGCGTGCAGGAGTGTGGTGCGCTCGGCGCGGACCACGACCTCGCCGTGCTGGTTGCGTCCGGTGTGGACGAGGGAGACCACGGCCTGCCCGGGCCGCGAGTTCGAGGGCCGCACGGCGAGCACCTGCGTCTCGCTGTACAAGGTGTCGCCGTGGTGCAGGGGGCGGGGGAAGCTGATCTCGCCGAAGCCGAGGTTCGCCACCAAGGTGCCCTGGGTGAGCTGGGCGACGGACGCCCCGACGACGGTGGCGAGGGTGAGCATCGAGTTGACCAGCCGCTGCCCGAACTCGGTGGTCTCGCTCCAGGCGGCGTCGAGGTGGAGGGCCTGCGGGTTCATGGTCATGGTGGAGAACAGGACGTTGTCCGCCTCGGTGAGGGTGCGGCCGGGGCGGTGCTCGTAGATCGCCCCGATCTGCAGCTCCTCGGCATAGAGGCCGCGCTGCACGATGCGCGGCGCATCAGGCACGGGGTCGGGCACGTGATCGGTCATGGGCGGGCCTCCTGGTCGACGTGATGGGGGCCCTCGGTCCCGGGTCGCTCGAACTTGGGGCCATCGGACTCCCGGCCTTCTGCCTCGGGGCCCTCTGCCTCGGGGCCGTCTGCCTCGGGGCCCTCTTCCCCGGGCACCACCTGCGCGACCTCCTCGCCGCGGGCCACCCGGTCTCCGGCGCTGACCTGCAGGTGCACGGTGCCGGAGCTCGGCGCGCTGAGGGTGTGCTCCATCTTCATCGCCTCGACCACCAGCACCGGGTCGCCGGCGTCGACGTGGTCCCCGTCGGCCACCAGCACCATCGTCACGGTGCCCGGCATCGGCGAGGCGAGAGTCGGTGCTGCGTCCCGCCCTGCTGCGCCCCGTACGGGACGGTGCAGGCTCAGCTCGCGGTCCTCGCCCGGCAGGCCGATCCACACCGACGAGTCCGTGCCGTGGTGGAGCAGCGGCAGACGGATGCCGTCCACGGTGACAGCTCCCGCATGGAGCGCGAGAGCGAACTGCTGCTCTCCCACCGTCGCCTGGGCCTGCTCCGGCAAGCCGGTCAGTGCGACCACCACCAGGCCATCGTCGGCGGGAACAGCTCCGTGGTCAGCGCCCGTGCCGTCGGCCGCACCGCCGCTTCCCACTCCGCCGGCCCCGTCGGCTCCGCCCACCCCGTCAGCCGCCGCGAAGCGGACCACGAAGGGTGCTGGTGCCCCGAGCCGCCAGCCCGACGGCGCATGCCAGAGGCCGCGCGGACGGGAGCGTGCCACCTGCTCCCAGCGCACCAGCGCCGCGACGGCGAGCGCGCGGGCGCTGACCGCGGGCGGGGTGAGCTCATCGAGGCGGCGCTCGATCAGGCCGGTGTCCATGTCACCGCTTTTCACCTCGTCGAGGGCGAGCAGCGCACGGAGGAAGGCGGTGTTGGTGACCACTCCCAGCAGGTGCGTCTGTTCGAGCGCCCGGTCCAGCGCTGCGAGCGCGTCGGCGCGGGTGGGGGCGTGGGTGATGACCTTGGCGAGCATCGGGTCGTAGCTGCTGGAGATGGTGGCGCCGACAGCCAGGGCGTGGTCCACGCGCGCACCCTCTGGCAGGGCGAGGGCGAGCACGGTCCCGCCGGTGGGCAGGAACCCGGCGACGGGATCCTCGGCGTAGAGACGGGCCTCGATCGCGTGGCCCTCGAGGTGCACGTCCTCCTGGACCAGCGAGAGCCGTTCGCCGCTCGCGATCCGGAGCTGCTCGGCGACCAGGTCGATCCCGGTGATCGCCTCGGTGACAGCGTGCTCGACCTGGAGGCGGGTGTTCATCTCAAGGAAGAACGGGGCATCGGGCGCCGTGCCATCGACGATGAACTCGACGGTCCCGGCGCCCACATAGTCCACAGCGCAGGCGGCTTCGACGGCGACGCGACCGAACTGTGCACGCTGGTCAGGGGTGAGGGAGGGGCTGGGCGCCTCCTCGATGACCTTCTGGTGGCGGCGCTGCAGGGAGCATTCCCGCTCCCCCAGGTGGATCACGTTTCCGTGGGTGTCGGCGAGGATCTGCACCTCGATGTGCTTCGGTGCGGTGATCCAGCGTTCGAGGAAGAGGGTGTCGTCGCCGAAGGCGCCTGCGGCCTCCCGGCGGGCGGCGGCGAGCGCGGCGGGCAGCTCCTGTGCGGCGGCGACCCGGTGCATGCCCTTCCCTCCGCCGCCGGCTGCGGGCTTGACCAGCAGCGGGAAGCCGACCTCCGCGGCGCCGGCGAGCAGTGCGGCATCGTCCAGCCCCGGGGCGGCGAGTCCCGGCACGACCGGCACTCCGCGGGCGGTGACCGCGGCGCGGGCGGAGATCTTGTCGCCCATGGTCTCGATCGCGGCGGCGGAGGGTCCGACGAACACGATCCCGGCCTGCTCGCAGGCGCGGGCGAAGTCGGCCCGTTCGGAGAGGAAGCCGTAGCCGGGGTGGATCGCCCGGGCGCCGGTGGCGAGCGCCGCGGCGATGATCTCTTCACCGTCGAGATAGGAGCTGATCCGCACCGCACTGTCGGCGGCGGCGACGTGGGCGGCACCGGAGTCCTCGTCGGTGTGGACGGCGATCGCGGCAAGGCCCAGGGCGTGCACGGTGCGCAGGATCCGCATCGCGATCTCGCCGCGGTTGGCGATCAGGACGGTATCGAGCAGGCGGGTGCCGGACGTAGGGGTGCTGGTCACGGGGTCGCTGGGCATGGGGTCACGGGTCACCGGCTGGTGGTTCTGGGAGCGTTCGAGCATCGTCGGCCTCACATCCGGAAGACGCCGCGGGCGAGCGCGGGAAGCGGGGCGCGGGAGACGACGTCCAGCGCGAGGCCGAGGACGGTGCGGGTCTGGGCGGGTTCGATGATCCCGTCGTCCCAGAGCCGGGCGGTGGAGTAGTAGGGGCTGCCCTGGGTCTCGTAGTCCTCGATGATGGGCCGACGGAATTCGGCCTCGTCTGCCTCGCTCCAGATGCCGCCGCCTGCTTCGATGCGGTCGCGCTTCACGGTGGCGAGCACGGCGGCGGCCTGGGCGCCGCCCATCACGGAGACGCGGGCGTTCGGCCACAGCCAGAGGAAGCGCGGGGAGTAGGCCCGCCCGCACATGGAGTAGGTGCCGGCGCCGAAGGACCCGCCGATCACGACGGTGAGCTTGGGGACGCGGGCGCAGGCGACGGCGGTGACCATCTTCGCGCCGTCTTTCGCGATGCCGCCGCGCTCGTACTCGGCGCCGACCATGAACCCGGCGATGTTCTGCAGGAACACCAGCGGAATCTCGCGCTGGTCGCAGAGCTGGACGAAGTGGGCGCCCTTGAGCGCGGACTCGCTGAACAGCACCCCGTTGTTGGCGACGATGCCCACCCGGTGCCCGTGGATCCTCGCGAAGCCGGTGACCAGGGTGGCGCCGTAGGTGGGTTTGAACTCGGAGAACTCCCCGGCGTCGACGATCCGGGCGATGACCTCGTGCACGTCATAGGGGGTGGAGAGGTCTGCGGGGACCGCGTCGCCCATGGTCTCGGGGTCGACGGCAGGCGCGCAGGACAGGTCACGCGGCAGGACCGGGTCGGGGGCGGGGAGGGTGTCGACGATGTCGCGGAGGATCGACAGGGCATGCTCGTCGTCCTCGGCGAGGTGGTCGGCCACGCCCGAGACCTCGGTGTGCATGAGCCCGCCGCCGAGGTCCTCGGCGCTGACCTCTTCGCCAGTCGCTGCTTTCACCAGCGGTGGTCCGCCGAGGAAGATCGTGCCCTGGTCGCGCACGATGACGGTCTGGTCGCTCATCGCCGGGACATAGGCGCCGCCGGCGGTGGAGGAGCCCATCACGGCGGAGAGCTGGGCGATGCCCTCGCCGCTCATCCGGGCCTGGTTGTAGAAGATCCGCCCGAAGTGGTCGCGGTCGGGGAACACCTCGTCCTGCATCGGCAGGTAGGCGCCGCCGGAGTCGACGAGGTACACGCAGGGCAGGAGGTTCTCCTGCGCGATCTCCTGCGCGCGGAGGTGCTTCTTCACGGTCAGTGGGAAGTAGGTGCCGCCCTTGACGGTGGCGTCGTTGGCGAGGATCAGGCAGTGCCGGCCGTGGATCATCCCGATCCCGGCGACCACCCCGGCGCCCGGCGCGGCCCCGTCGTACATCCCCTCGGCGGCCAGCGGCGCGATCTCGAGGAAGGGCGTGCCCTCATCCAGGAGGCGATCGATCCGCTCCCGGGCCAGCAGCTTGCCGCGGGCGCGGTGCTTCTCCCGGGCCGCGGCGGAGCCACCCTCCGCGGCCTTCGCGAGGCGGGCTCGCAGCTCGGCGACCAGGGCATCCATCGCCTGGGCGCGGGAAGCACCGTCGGGACGGGAGGCGTGGTGAAGTGCATCCATGGCTACCTCGTCAGCAGGATCGCGGGATCGGACAGGACGTCGGCGACATCCATGAGGAAGCGCGAGGCCTCCGCGCCGTCGAGCACCCGGTGGTCGAAGGAGAGCGTGAGCGTCACGACCGTGCGCAGCGCGATCTCGCCGCGGTGCTCCCACGGCTGGCTGCGCAGCGCCCCGATCGCGAGAATCGTGCTCTGGCCGGGATTGAGGATCGGCACGCCGCCCTCGACGCCGAACACGCCGACGTTGGTGACGGTGAGGGTGGAGCCGGTCAGCTCCGCCGGAGTCAGGGACCCCTCCCGTGCCGTGGCGACCAGCGCTGCGATCCGCTCGGTGAGGGTCGCGCCGTCCGCCTCCTCGGTGTCCGGCACGGTGGCGACCACCAGTCCGCGCTCGGTGGCGACGGCGATGCCGAGCGCGACGCGGGAGAAGTGCTCGATCTCCCCGGCCTCAGCGTCGTAGCGCGCATTGGCCGACGGGGTCCGGGCGGCGGCCGGCAGGATCGCCTGGCACACCGCGGCGAGGAACGACGACTTCCTCTCGTCCCGCCCCGGGCGGCGCAGCCGTTCGAGGGTGTCGGTGACGTCGATCGTGGTGTGCACCGAGGCCTGCGGGGCGGTGAAGGCCGAGTCGGTCATCGCCCGCGCGGTCTCGCGGCGCAGGCCGGTGACCGGCACCCGGGTGGACGCGCGGGTGCGGGCGGAGGGCCCCGCGCACGCCGCCGTCGCCCCTTTCGCGCTGGCCTCGACGTCGGCGCGCAGGACCCTGCCGCCCGGGCCCGATCCATGGATCGCCGCGAGGTCCACGCCCAGGTCACGGGCGCGTCGACGGACCGGCGGCATCGCCTTCGGGGTCTCATGGGCGGCGGTCCCGCCCACGGCCACCCCCGCGCTGCGGCCGACGTACGGCTCGGTCTCGAAGGAGCGCGGCCGACGGCGAGGCCGTCCGGTGCCGGGCAGCACGGGCCCGTATCCGACCAGCACCTGCTGGCGCTGCGGGGCGTCGGGCTTCGACGGCACGGCCGTGGAGTCGTCGGCCGCTCCGGCCGCAGGGCTCCCGTCGGCCGCGGAGCTCCCGTCGGCCGGAGAACCCCCCGAGGACGCTGCCGCACCCACCTCCTCGAATCCGATCAGCGGTGAGCCGACGGCGAGCGTCTCGCCCTCGGCGGCGTGCAGCGCACTGACCCGCCCGGCGCGGGGGCTCGGCAGCTCGACCAGGGCCTTCGCGGTCTCCACCTCCACGAGCGCCTGGTTCAGGGTCACCTCGTCGCCCACGGCGACCTGCCAGGCCACGATCGTGGCCTCGGTGAGTCCTTCCCCGAGATCGGGGAGTCGGAAGTCGCTCATCGCGCAGCCTCCCTCGAGTTGCGCCGGCCCAGCGTGCGGTCCACGGCGTCGAGGATCCGGTCGATGCCGGGCAGGTAGTGGTCCTCCACCGCGGCGGGCGGGTAGGGGGTGTCGAAGCCGGTGACCCGTTCGGGGGCGGCCTCCAGGTGGTCGAAGCAGTCCTCGACGGCGGAGGCGATCACCTCGGAGGAGAGCGAGACGTTGCCCGGTGCCTCATGGGTGACCACCAGGCGGCCGGTGCGGCGCACGCTGGCGGCGACCGTGTCCCGGTCCAGTGGGGACAGGGAGCGCAGGTCGATCACCTCGAGGCTGATGCCGTCGTCCTCCGCGGCGACCGCCGCCTCCAGCGCGGTGACCACGAGCGGGCCGTAGGCGACGAGCGTCGCGTCGGTCCCCTGCCGCAACACGCGCGCGGAGGAGAGGTCGGCGGTGAGGGTGGTGTCCACTTCGCCTTTGGACCAGTAGCGGCGCTTCGGCTCGAACACCATCACGGGGTCGGGGCATTCGATCGCGGCGCGCATCGTGGAGTAGGCGTCCTGGGGATCGGCGACGGTGACCACTCGCAGGCCGGGGGTGTGGGCGAAGTAGGCCTCGGGGGATTCGGAGTGGTGCTCGACGGCGCCGATGCCGCCGCCGAAGGGGATCCGGATGGTCAGCGGCATCTGCACGCGCCCGCCGGTGCGGTAATGGAGGCGGGCGACCTGGGCGACGATCTGGTCGAAGGCCGGGTAGACGAAGCCGTCGAACTGGATCTCGCACACCGGGCGCATGCCGCGATAGGCCATGCCGACGGAGGTGCCGATGATCCCCGACTCCGCGAGCGGCGAGTCGATCACCCGGTCGGGGCCGAAGCTGCCCTGGAGCCCGTCGGTGATGCGGAAGACGCCGCCGAGGGCGCCGATGTCCTCACCGATCAGCAGCACATCAGGATCCGCCGCGAGGGCGTCACGCAGGGCGGCGTTCAGCGCTGCGGCCATGGTCATGGTGGTGGTCGTCGTGCTCGTGCTCGTGCTCGTGGTGGTGGTCATGCCGGAGATCCCTCCGTCGGCCGTGCTTCCGGCGCCTCGGGAGCGAGGGAGGCGGTGAAGGCCCGGAACTGCTCCCGCTGCCGGACGAGGCCCGGATGCTCGGTGGACAGCACGTTCTCGAACAGGCTCTCCGGAGCGGGGTCGGGCAGCGTGGTCACCGCCTCCCGCAGCGCGGTGGTGGCCTCCAGGCTGCGGCTCTTCGCGTCGGTGAGGAGCTCCTCGACGTCGATGTCGAGCTGTTCGAGATGACGTTCGAGGCGCCCGAGCGGACAGCGGCGTCGCCAGGTCTCCAGCTCCTCCTCGTCGCGGTAGCGGGTGGGGTCGTCGCTGGTGGTGTGCGGGCCGAGCCGGTAGGTGACCGCCTCGATGAACATCGGCCCCTTCCCGGAGCGGATGTGCCGGGCCGCGAACAGGCTCGCCGCCCGCATCGCGAGCACGTCATTGCCATCCACGCGCAGGGAGGGGATCCCGAAGCCGGTGGGGCGCAGTGCGATCGGGACCGTGGCCTGGAGGGCGACCGGCTCGGAGATCGCGTACTGGTTGTTCTGGCAGAAGAAGAGCACAGGTGCGCGGAACGAGGCGGCGAAGACCATCGCCTCGTTGAGGTCGCCCTGGCTGACGGCGCCGTCCCCGAAGCAGGCGACGGCGATGTCGTCCTTGCCCTGCGCCTTCGTGGCCATGGCGTAGCCGACGGCGTGATGGGCCTGCGCCCCGATGATCACCTGGGGGGTGGCCATGTGGTGGGCGAAGGGGTCCCAGCCGGACAGCGTGGTGCCGCGCCAGACAGAGAGCATCTCGCCCGGGCTCACGCCCCTGCACCAGGCCAGGCCGTTCTCCCGGTACGAGGTGAGGAAGAAGTCCGTGCTCGGCAAGGCGCGGGCCAGGCCGATCTGGGCGGCTTCCTGGCCGCGCAGCGGGGGCCAGAGCCCCAGCTCGCCCTGCCGCTGCAGGGCGACGGCCTCGTCGTCGAGGGCACGGATCACCGCCATGTCGAGATACAGACGGGTCAGCAGTGCCTCGTCCACGTCGCGCAGAAGAGGATCAAGAGTGGGGTCGGGGTGTCGGGTGCCGTCCTCAGCGAGGACGTACAGGGGCTGTACGAGTCCAGCGACCAGGTCTTGGTCGGGAGCTGACGTGGTCGTCAACATTCGGACCTCCAGAATCCGCCGCGCCGGATAGGCGCATGGGACGTCCGCACCGGGTGGGTGCGCGTGACGTCATCGTCACCGTGCACGCTACGCCGGGAGTGCAGGACGTACAACGGATTCCGCTGGACTTCAGCACAATGCTCAACACCTGAGGCTACGGGGGCGTAGGATCACGCACTATGCGCACCGTGGATGACACCGACCGACGTCTCCTGCTGGCCATGACGGAGAACCCCCGCTCGACGATCGTCTCCCTCGCCGAGCGGCTGGGCCTGTCGCGCAACACCGTCCAGTCCCGGCTGGCGGCGCTCGAGGCGGGGCAGACGCTGCAGGGCTACGACCGTCGGCTGCACGCGGCGTCGCTCGGCTATCCGCTGACGGCGTTCATGGAGACGCAGGTGGACCAGCCGCGGCTCGAGCAGGTCATCGCGCAGCTGCGCGAGATCCCCGAGGTGGTGCAGGTGCACGGGCTCAGCGGCCTGCACGACATCCTGGTGCGCTGCGTGTGCCGCGACACCGACGACCTCTACCGGGTCAACAAGCTGATCCTCGGCTGCGAGGGCGTGATCCGCACCGACACCTCCCTCGCGATGGGCGAGCTGATCCCCTTCCGCCTTGCCCCGGTCCTCGAGCGCGACATCGGGCGCGACATCGGGCGGTGAGCCTGCGGGGGATCGGGCGCTGAGCGGGCGTGGGATCCCCACGACCCCGTCGATCCCCTCTGAGCTGTCGCCTAAGAACACACCAAGCGACAGCTCAGAGGAGATCGACGTGCACGGAGGGCTCAGAGGGGATCGACGTGCACGGAGGGCTCAGTACCCGAAGGCCAGCGGGGCCTCAGCATCGGTCTCGACCCAGACGGCCTTCGGCTCGGAGTACTCCAGCAGGCCGTCGTAGCCGCTCGAGCGGCCGAAGCCGGAGTGCCCGATCCCGCCGAAGGGCGCCATCACGTTGATGGTCTTGTAGCTGTTGACCCACACGGTCCCGGCCCGCAGCGCGGCGGCGACGCGATGCCCGCGGTCCACGGCCCCGGTCCACACGGCGCCGGCGAGGCCGAAGTCGGTGGCGTTGGCGAGTGCGATCGCCTCCTCCTCGTCGTCGAAGGGGATCGCGGCGACGACCGGACCGAACACCTCGCGCTGGGCGATGTCGTCGGTGTTGGCCACTCCGGCCAGCAGGGTGGGCGGGTAGAAGAAGCCCGGACGGTCCAGGCGTGCGCCACCGGTGACGACCTCGGCTCCGGCGCGCGCGTCCTGCACCATCGCGGTGATCCGCTCGAGCTGGGCTCGATTCTGCACCGGGCCGACCTGGGTGGCTGGATCCATCGGGTCCCCTTGACGGATCGCGGCCCCGAGTGTGCCGAGCCGTTCAACGACCTGGTCGTGCACGGACCGCTGGACGAGCAGGCGCGAGCCCGCCACGCAGCTCTGCCCGGAGCCGGAGAAGATCGCGGATGCCGCTCCGCCGACGGCGCGGTCGAGGTTCGCGTCGTCGAAGATGATGTTCGCGCTCTTGCCGCCGAGCTCGAGCACGCAGGGGGTCAGCTGCTCGGCTGCGGCGGCCGCGATCCGTCGGCCGGTGGCCGGGGAGCCCACGAACACCACCTTGGCGATGCCCGGGTGGGTGACCAGGCGATTGCCTGCCGTCGGCCCCAGCCCCGCGATCACGTTCACCAGCCCGACGGGCGCGCCCGCACGCTCGACGAGCTGCGCGAGCAGCAGCGAGGTCAAGGGGCTGAGCTCGGAGGGCTTGAGCACCACGCCGTTCCCGGCGGCGAGCGCAGGAGCGAGCTGCCAGCCCGCGGTGAACACCGGCGCATTCCACGGGGTCATCTGGGCGACCACCCCGTACGGCTCGCGCACCGTATAGGTGAGATGGCTGGTGGGCACCGGGATCACCTCGCCGTGCTGCTTGTCGGCCCAGCCCGCGTAGTACTCGAACATCTCGGCGACCTTCGTGGTCTCCCCGGTCGCGTCCTTCAGCGGCTTGCCGGCGCTGCGGGCCTCGAGGCGGGCGATCTGCTCGAGGTGCTCGCGCACCTGCGCTCCGATCCCCCACAGGATGCGGCCCCGCTCGGAGGCGGTCAGCCCCCACCAGATCCGCTGAGCGGAGGTGGCCGCGTCGACCGCGGCATCGACCGCGGCCTCGGCGCCGTCGCGGTAGCCGGCCAGCACCGTCTCCGCGGCAGGATCCACGAGTTCCACCTCCTCCCCCGTCCCGGGGAGCACCTGCCCGGCGACGTGGCTGCCGATCTCGGTGGTGCCCATCAGGTGCTGCCAGATGTCGAGCTCGGGCGGGGAGGGGGTGGCTGCAGGGGAAGCAGAGGCGGAGGCAGGGGTCATCGGGTGGTCACCATCTTGTTGAAGTCCTCTGTCGGTCCGATCTGCTCGAGCAGGCGATCCCACATCTCTCGTGCGGCCCCGACCAGCGGGGAGGAGACCCCGAGCTCTTCGGCCATGTCTGCGGCCAGTCCCACGTCGCGGGCCATCAGGCCGACGGGGAAGCCGGAGTCGAAGCTGCCGGAGAGTACCCAGCGAGGCAGGTTCATCTCGGTCACCGCGCTGCGGCCGGAGGCGGTGTTGACCGCTGCCAGCAGCCGTTCGACCTCCACACCGGAGGCCTCGGCAGCACCGTGCAGGGCCTGGGCGGCGGAGAGGTGGACGCCGCACAGCAGATTGTTCATCAGCTTCGCGGTGTTTCCCGCGCCCACTTCACCGACATGGTTGACGTGAGTGGCCAGCGGATCGAGAGCGTCCAGCACCCTCTCGAGGTGCTCCTCGGAGCAGCCGAGGAACACGGTCAGCGCTCCGTCGGCCGCACCGGAGGGGCCACCCGAGACGGGTGCGTCGACCAGCACGTGCCCGTGCCCCGCGAGCCATGCGGCGCGGCGGCGGGCATCGGCTGGCGGGCAGGTGCTGGCGTCGATGACGAGCACGGGGGACGGGGCATGCTCGAGGTCGGGCAGCAGCTGATCGACCTGTTCGGTGCCCGGCAGGGAGAGCACCAGCACCGGTGCCTGTGCCTCGGTGAGCGCCTCGGGCAGCGTGGTGCGTTCGACCCCCGCGGGGGTGGGCACCGGTCCGGGGTCCACCCCCAGCACCCGGTGACCGGCGCGCACCAGGCTCGTGGCCATGCCGGCGCCCATATGCCCCAGCCCCACCACGATCCGGTCCGGGAGGGTGAAGCTCGAGACGCGCTCGGTGTTCACGGCCGGCGTCATCACACGCCTCCCGTGATCTGCAGGGTGATCTCGGCGATCGCGGCGGAGCCGACATAGGTGCCGAGGAAGACCATGATCGCGACCAGCAGGATCTTCCAGCCGGAGCGCTTCAGGACATCGATCTCGAGCTTGCTGATCGCGAAGCCCGCGTAGGCGAGCGGCGGCACCGCGAGGGCGAGGAAGTTGATCCCCTCGACCAGTGGGAAGATCACGCCTGCCCAGGGCAGCATCGGCAGGGTGAGCACCACGGCGACCAGGGAGATCCAGGCGACCGAGGGCAGTCGCAGGGGCACGTACTTGGTCAGCAGCAGCCCCAGCACGCACATGCCGTAGAGGACCACCAGGCCGATCACGATGTCGAGCACGGTCAGCTCGGTGGCGATCAGCTGGATCGGCACCGAGATCAGGGAGATCACGGCGAGGTCGCGCAGGGTGGGGACGAGTGCGACCTTGCGCTCGTCGGTCTCGGCGAAGTCGAGGTCGGTGAGGTCATCGGCGGGGTTCTGGCCGATGGGGTGGTGGTCGCTGGGGTTCTGGCCGGCGGCGTCGGAGGTGGTCATCAGGCTGCCTCTCCCTTCGAGGTGACGGCGGGGCGGCGGGTGTTGGCGGGGTCGTCGGGGCGGGACCTGCGGTACATCCACTCCACCATCGGCAGCGCCACGAACAGGGAGACGTACATGCCGGTGGCGTAGGTGAGCAGGTTGGAGGAACCGGCGAGCGCGGTGATGGACTCTGCGGATCCGGGGTTCGCGGCGGCGAGGGCCCCAGCGCAGGCGGCCATCATCGATCCGGAGCCGACGCCGCACGCCATCGCGAGGGCTTCGATGCTGAACACGTTCGCGGTCGAGAGCACCGAGGCGATGATCGCGAAGATGAAGGTGCCGAACAGGGTGCCCATCACGTACACGCCGAGCACGCCGGTGCCCTCGGGGCTGCGCAGTCCGTAGCGGTCCGCGATGATCGCGATGTTCGGCTCACGGGCGATGGAGTGGACCGCGCCGATGGACTCGCGTCCCATCTTCAGGATCCACACCGCGACCGGGAAGGCCAGCACGATGGTGCCGAGGTTGCCGATCTCCTGCAGCAGCAGAGCGGGACCGGAACGGATCACGAGCTCGATGCCGGGGCCGATGTCCGCGCCGAAGCGCGCGATGAACGGCATGATCGCGATGACGATCAGCGGGCTCGCGGCGGCGGCGCGGCGGGCGGGCATGACCTTCTTGACCGCGCCGATGATGTTGGGGTTCAGCAGCAGAGCCATCGCGAAGGCGAACAGCATCGGCAGCAGCAGAATGGTGCCGATGCCGATCGGGATGCTGCGGATCCCGATCAGCTGGCTGATCACGCCGATGACCAGGACGGCGAGATGCAAGGGCCACAGCTGGAGCAGACCACGTGCGGTCTCCATGGGACCTCCTCGGGGGAAGGCCGGAATCGCGCGTCCTCGGCAGTGAGGAGAACGTCCCGGCGGGGATCCTTCGGACACTAGGGCCCCGGGCGATGTCCCGTATAGCCCCTTCCCACAGGACAGGGCGTTGCCCAGGAGAGAACACCTGAGCGGGGGAACGCGAGCTCGTCGCGGCAGGGACAGCTGGATCTGGTCATCATCCCGCGCCGGCCTCGCGCTCAGCGTGCGGCCTGCGAGTCCATCCAGTGCGCGCAGGTGTCCAGCAGGGCGCGGGCCGCAGCCGGCAATCGGCGGCCGCGGCGCACCATCAGCTCCGCGCGCACGGCCCGGACATGCTCATCGGCGACGTCGAGCAGCACCACGTCGCTGCCAGGCGGGGCGGGGGTGAGGAACACCGGTGGAAGCAGCGACACCGCCTGCCCCTGAGCGACCGCGCCGATCAGCACCGCCTGGGAGTCGGTCTCCAGCACGACGTCGCCGTGGACCCCGTGGACCCTGGTGAACTCGTCGTGCAGGGCGCGCAGGCCGAAGCCAGGCAGCATCACCGCGAACCTCTCTCCCGCGAGCTCCGCAGGGCGGAGCGGCCCGCTTCCTTCGCCCCGCCGGGCGAGCGGGTGGTCGGCGGCGCAGGCCAGACCGAGCGGCTGCGGCAGGCTGCGCACGGTGGCCACCTCGGCCGACGGCGCGGGGTGCAGGGCGATCGCGATGTCGGCGACGTCCGCCGTGAGCGCCTCGACCATCGAATCCGTGCCCCCGGTCCGGACGCGCAGCGTGACCTCGGGATGTGCGGCATGGAAGGGGCCGAGCACCTGGGACCCGATGTCCTCGAGGAATCCGAGCCCGACCGCCAGGGTCACCTCCCCAACCTCGGCGGTCCGGGCGCGGGCCATCTCCTCAGCGAACCCGGTCTCGAGGTCCTGGCGCTCCTGGGCATGGCGCACCACGACCTGGCCCAGCGCGGTGATCCGTGCCCCGGCGACGTCGCGCTCGAAGAGCACCCCGTCCAGGCGGCGTTCGACCGCCGCGATCGTGCGCTGCACGGCCGACGGCGCGAGGCCCAGCTGGCGAGCGGCACCGCGCAGCGAACCCGAGCGTGCCACCGCCAGGACGCAGCGCAGCTCGCGATCATCGAGCACCGTGCCGGGTGCTGTCATCTCAGGCCGTCGCGGCGAGCGCCACCGGCTGGCCGGTGCGCACGGACTCCTGGGCGGCGGCGACGACCGCGACAGTGCGCAGCCCCACCTCACCGGTGGGATCCGCCGTCCGGCCCTCACGCACCGCACCCAGGAAGGCGTCGAGCAGGAGGGCGTCGGTGTTCGTCCCGTAGGGGAGCCACTGGCCGGGCCCGCCCACGTGCTGGGCGAAGGCGTCGATCTGGAGCTGCCCGCCGGTGCCGAGGGCCTGCAGGCGCAGGCCGCCCCAGGTGGGGGCGTCGGCCGGCTGGGACCAGGAGCAGTCGATGGTCGCGACCACACCCGAGTCGTAGGTGAGGGTGACCAGGCCGCCGGTCTCGGCGCCCTCCCCCGCCCGCTCGGCGTAGAGGATCCGATTGGTGACCGCGTGGACGGTCGCGGGAGGGCCGAAGACCGAGTCGAGGATCTCGGCCAGGTGCACCGTGTGGTCCACCATCGCGCCGCCGCCGGCGAGCTCCACATCGGTGAACCAGTCGCGGGCCGAGGGCAGCTTGCCGTTGTTGGTGCCGGTGAGTCCGATGACCTCGCCGAGGGTGCCGTCGGCCACCGCGGTGCGCAGCGCCTGGATCGCGGGGGCGAAGTGCACGGGGAAGGCGGTCATCAGCACCACCCCGGCCTCTCGGCATGCCGCGACCATCGCCTCGGCGTCGGAAACGTTCGTGGCCAGCGGCTTCTCGCACAGCACGTGCACGCCGCGGCGCGCGGCCTCGAGCACCAGGTCCTTGTGGTGGGCGTTCGCGCTGGTCGCCACTATGGCGTCGGGGCCCTCGGGCCAGGCGGCCCAGGCGTCCTCGTAGGAGGCGACCACGCGCACCCCGCGCACGTCGCCGTAGCCGTCGGGATCGGCGACCACCAGGTCCACCTCGGCTCGGTCCCCGAGCTGCGCCGCATAGCTCACGGCATGGGTGTGCGCGCAGCTCATCAGCGCGATCTTCAGCGGGCCAGCAGGGTCGGTGGGGCGTGCGGTCAGCATGTGATGCTCCGTCCGGTGCGCAGGGACTCGAGGGCGGCGCGGGAGACCTCCACGGCGAGGGCGCCGTCGGCCGCATCCACGCGGGTGGGGGCGCCTGTGGTCAGCGCCGTCATGAACTCGGCGATCTCGGCCGCGTAGGGGTCGGCCAGCACCGAGACGTCGGGGAGGAAGCCGTCGCCGCTGGACTGGCGGGCGGAGGCGACCGCGTCGAACTCGATCCCGGAGTCGCCGGCGCTGTCGTACTGCAGGCGGCCCGCGTCCCCGGCGAGATCGAAGGTGTAGCGGAAGGCGGTGCCGGCCGGGCCCCAGAAGCCGCGGCAGTGGCTGAGCACGCCCGAGCGGTGGGTGAGGACCACGTGCGCGGTGCGCACCGCGGCGTCGGAGGTGGCGATCGCCTGCTGGGCGTAGACCCGGTCGACGGGGCCGGCCATCCAGAGCGCCTGGTCGATGTCGTGGATCATCTGGTCCATCACGATGCCGCCGGACAGCTCCTCGTCCGCGTACCACTCACGGCTGGGCAGGGAGCCGGTGCGCTCGAAGCGCAGCACGGCGAGGTTCCCCACGGCGCCGGTGTCGATCGCCCGCTTCGCCGCGACGTACTGCGGGAAGTACCGCACCACGTGCGCCGGGAACAGCCTGCGGCCTGCCTTCTTGGCATGCTCGACGAGGGCGCGCGCCTCGGCCGGATCCAGGGCGAGCGGCTTCTCGCAGATCACGTCCTTGCCGGCGTCCAGCGCCGCGCGCACGGTCTCGGGGTGCGCCGGGGTGGGGGTGCAGACGTCCACGACGTCCACCGCGGCGAGCAGCTCCTCGAGGGTGCTGTGCACGGTCGCGCCGGATTCTGCGGCGAACTCCTCGGCGCCGGCGAGGCTGTAGCAGTGCAGCTCGGCACCGAGCTCGGTCCAGCCGGGCAGGTGGGCGCGGGAGATCCCGCCGGTGCCGACGACGCCGACGCGCCAGGGGCGCGCGGGCTCGGCCGGCGCAGCGACTCCGGAATCGGTCTCGCGGTGCGGGGTGGTGGTCATGCGCGGGCGGTCCTTCCTCAGGGAGGGGGTCGGCGCCGTGGTCAAGGGCGCCGGACGGTGCGACTGCCTTGCGGCCGCGGTGACGTACACACCTGAACGCTATCAGCGCGGACGGATTATGTAACCCCATTCTTGAATAGGTGCGCCCGGGCCGGAGTCGGACCCGGGGCATATGCTCGCGCCCTCCGACTACGGGGAACCCCATGGCCGTCACCTGGCAGCTGACCATCGACTGCGCCGACCCTGCCCGGCAGCGACAGCGGCGGCAGCGGCAACGGTGGCGGCAGCGGCGACAGCGGCAGCGGCGCCGACAGTCAGCTGGCGAGCCAGGATCCGGTCGATTCTGGTTCGCCAGCTGACTGTCGAGCGGGCTGACCGGCGCGGCTGGCGTGGTGCGCCAGCTCAGCTCAGCCCCGCCCAGCCCTGCTCACAGCAGCCCGCGCACCCGCTCCACGATCTTCTCGACGCTCATGCCATAGCGATCGTTCAGCGTGGGCAGCGCGCCGGCCTCGAGGAACTCGTCCGGCAGACCGATCGGGGTGATCTTCTCGCCGAGCCCGTGGGAGACCACGGTGCGGGCGACGGTGTCGAACAGCCCGCCCACCACCGAGTGGTTCTCCGCGGTGAGCACCAGGCGGCCCTTGCCGAGCTGGGCCAGCAGAGCATCCTCGTCGAAGGGCTTGATCGTCGGGCTGTGCAGGACTGCGACGCCGATGCCGTCCTGCTCGAGCTCCTTGGCGGCGTCCAGGACGCGCTCGGTCATCAGACCACTGGAGACGAACAGGACGTCGGCGCCGTCGCGCAGCAGCTTGGCTCGGCCGAGCTCGAAGGTGTAGTCGTACTCATCGAGCACAGCCGGCACCTTGCCGCGCAGCAGGCGCATATAGGTGGGGCCGTCGGACGCCGCGAGCTGCGGAACCGCCTGCTGGATGTCGATCGCATCGCAGGGATCCACGATCGTGAGGTTCGGGGCGGCCCGCAGGATCGCGAGGTCGTCCGTCGCTGCATGCGAAGGGCCATAGCCAGTGGTCAGGCCGGGCAGCGCGCACACCAGGTTCACGTTGAGATTCGCTTCGGCGATGTCCAGCAGCAGGAAGTCGTAGGCACGACGGGTCGCGAACACCGAATAGGTCGAGGCGAAGGGCACGTAGCCCTCCATCGCGAGGCCCGTGGCCGCGCCGAGCAGCGCCTGCTCGGCCATGCCGATCTGGTAGAACCGCTCGGGCATCGCATCACGGAAGATGTGCAGGTCGGTGTACTTGGCGAGATCCGCCGAGAGGCCGACGATCCGCTCGTCCTGCTGCGCCGCCTCGACCAGCGCATGGCCAAGCGGGGCGGAGACCGCGCGCTGTCCGGCCTTGGCGAGGTCCGCGCTCATCGCGCCGGAGCGGAGATTCTGAGTGGGGGTGTTCTGGTTCATCGTCCGCTCTCCTTCGTCAGCGCCTGGTGGCTCTCGGTCAGCTCCTCGTGGGCGCGCGCCCACTCCTCCTCGTCGACCTTCATGAAATGCAGCTTCTCGCGGGCCTCGAGGAAGTCGACGCCCTTGCCGAGGGTGGTGTCGACGATCAGCACGCGGGGGCGCGGATCCGTGCTCTCCCGCAGCTCGATGAAGGCCGTCAGCAGCGCCTCGATGTCGTGGCCATTGCAGCGCCGGGCGATCCAGCCGAAGGCCTCGAACTTGTCGGTGACCGGCTCCATCGACAGCATCTGGGTGGATTTGCCGTCCGCCTGCTGGTCGTTGAAGTCGACGATCGCGATCAGGTTGTCGAGGCTGTGGTGGGCGGCCACCGCGGCGGCCTCCCAGGTCGACCCCTCGCCGAGCTCACCGTCGGAGAGCAGGTTGTAGACGAAGCGGTCGGACCCCTTGCGCTTGAGCCCCATCGCGACACCGTTCGCGATCCCCAGGCCGTGGCCGAGGGAGCCGCCGGAGATCTCGACGCCCGGGGTGTAGGTGCGCATCGAGGACATCGGGAAGCGGGAGTCGTCGCTCGCGTAGGTCTGCAGCTCCTCGACGGGGTAGAACTTCGCCTCGGTGAGCGCCGCGTACAGCGCGAGGGCGTAGTGGCCGATCGAGAGCTGGAAGCGGTCGCGATCCTCGCTCTCGGGGTCCAGCGGATCCAGGTTGAGCTGGTCGGCGTAGAGCACCGCGAGCACATCGGCGATGTCGAGGGCCTGGCCGATGTAGCCCTGGCCCTGCACCTCCCCCTGGATCAGGGCGTACTGGCGGATGCGATAGGCAGCTTCTCGGATGCGCTGGATGCGCTCGGCATCGAGCGGCGTCTGGGAGGACGTCACGGTCATTCTTCTCCTCGTGTGGGGGTGGTCTCTGAGTTCGGGGATGTGGCTGCTCGGGGCACGGCGGGCTTCCGGCCGGCCGTCGGGTCCGGGGGTGCGGGGGTGGAGGTGCGCGAGATGCGTCGCCAGCGGTCGAAGTGCTCGCTCATCGCTGCGGCGACCGCCTCCCGACGACGGGAGCGCAGGGCGCGGGTGATCTCGAAGTGGACGGAGTCGGAGGCGAACATCTCCGGCACCTCACCGCCGTTGGCGGCGATCTCCTTGCCGATCACCACGCGCCGCCGCTCGAGCAGCAGGTCGTGGAGGGCGTGGTTCATCCCGCCCACGACGAAGCTCATGATCGGGTTGCCGAGGATCTCGAACAGCGCGATGTGGAAGGCATGGTCAGCTTCCAGGCCGCCCACGAAGTCACGGTTGGCGGAGGCGTCGACCATCGCGTAGACGAGGTCCTCGAGGGCATGGATCTGCTGATCGGTGACCCGCTCGACCATCCGAGGCGCGATCGCGACCTCGAGCATCTCGCGCGCCTCGGCGATCTGCGCGACGGTCACCATCCCGGCGCGCAGCATCAGCTCGAACACGTTGCCGCTGCCACCGTCGAACGACGGGGTGACCAGCACGTTCCCGCTCCCCTGCACCTTCTTGAGCATGCCCAGCATCTGCAGGCCGGAGAGTCGTTCCCGCACCCGGGCCCGGGACATGCCGCTGACCTCTGCGAGCCTCCGCTCGGTGGGGATCAGGATCCCGCCCTCGACCTCGGTGCCCTCGCTGACGAGGCTGTCGAGGAACTCCAGGGTCTCGGCGTCCACCTGACCTCCTTCGGTCGGTCTCGGAACGGGGCGGTGCCGGGCGCCAAGGGCGTCGGATCGCTGCCGTCGATGTGGGGATGATGCAAGCACGCACTTCCAGGACGGGCAATCGGAGGGCGGCACCGGAACGACGGCCGATGGACGATCGATGCAGGTCAGCGGCGGGAGTGCGGGCCCAAAAATTGGTCGACCACTCGCGCCGCGACAACCCCCGGCCACCCCTCCATCCACACTGGTCTGACCAATACCCTGGCACTTTCAAGCCTCTGAACTGCACATTCGCTCTGCGAGGGGGTTCGCGGACGCGGCGAGGAGTTGTCCGACCACTCGTTCACTCATAGCGTCAGCTCGATCCGAACCGGGGCCCAGCGCCCCTCCACACCGACGTGACGGGAGTGCACCGATGCACACACAGACCACCGGCAGCCAGACCAGGACCGCAGTCGTCACCGGCGGCGCCGGACCCCGCAGCATCGGCCGCGCCACCGCCACCCGCTACGCCCGTGATGGCTGGTCGGTCGCGATCCTCGACCTCGACGGCGACGGCGCCCGGGTGCTCGCCGGGGAGCTCGCCGCCGAGTACGGCATCGCCGCCGAGGGCTACGCCCTGGACGTCACCGACTCCGCCGCCGTGGACGAGGTCGCCGCCCAGATCGCCGCCTCGGACCTCCCTCCCGTCGGAGCGCTCGCGAACATCGCCGGCATCCCCTCGCCCGTGCCCTTCCTCGAAGTCACCAACGACCTCTGGGACAAGATCATCGCGGTGAACCTCACCGGCAGCTTCTACACCTGCCGGGCGTTCCTGCCGGCCATGCTCGAGGGCGGCTACGGCCGCATCGTGAACATGTCCTCCGTCTCCGCCCAGCAGGGCGGCGGCGTGTTCTCCAAGACCCCGTACTCCGCGGCGAAGGCCGGGGTGCTGGGCCTGACCCGCTCCCTGGCGCGCGAGATGGCGCCCGAGGGCATCACCGTCAACGCAGTCTCCCCCGGCGCCGCCGACACCAACATCCGCGGCAACACCACAGCTGAGTCGGAGGCGGCGCTGTCCGCCTCAATCCCGATGGGTCGCCAGGCCACGGCCGAGGAGATCGCCGCGCTCGTGGTGTGGCTCTCGAGCGAGGACGCCGGCTACATCACCGGCACCACGCAGGCCATCAACGGCGGCGCGTACATCTCATGACCACGCCCTCCGCGCGCGTCGGCCTCTCGACGATCTCCTTCCGTCACCGCCCGCTGGCGGAGGCGCTGGAGCTGATCGCCGGCATCGGCGCGCAGGAGATCGACCTGGGCGCGATCCCGGCGGTCACCGACCACGTGCCGGTGCCCTTCGAGGGCGATCCCGCGCAGTATGCCGCCGCGATCACCGCGGCGGGTCTACGCACCGGGGCCGTGAACGCGGATCCCGGCGACCTCAACGACCCCGCGCTGACCGCTGCGGCGCTCAACGCGGTGGTCCAGCCGCTGGTCGAGCTCGCCGCGGCCCTCGGCGCGGCGCTGATCGTGCCCGCCGGCCGGGCCGACCACGCCCCGATCGTGGACCACGACTCGGATCTGGACCGGATCGCCGCGAACCTGGGCCTGATCTCCGAGCTCTGCACCGCCCACGGAGTGCGCCTGCTGGTGGAGGTCCTGCACCACCGCCGGTACGTGCACACCGTCGAAGCGGCCGACGCCCTGCTCGAACGCTGCACCCCCGAGCAGCTCGGCGTGCTCTTCGACGTCTCCCACGTGGTGGCCTCCGCCGAGGATCCGCTGGCCTGGGCCCGTCGCCTCGGCGACCGGATCGAGCGCGTCCACCTGCGCGACGCCGTCCCCGGGAACCTCAACCTCTCCCTCGGCGCCGGCGAGGTCGCCTTCCCCGCGCTGGTGACCGCGCTCGAGGGACAGGGCTTCACCGGCACCTACATCCTCGAGCTCGAGACCCATGACGTGGCCGAGGAGGACCGCGAGCGCGACGCGGCCCGCAGCCACGCCGAGATCTCGGCGCTGCTCGCCCCCGCGCCCTGACGACCACTTCTTCACTCTGACGACCACTTCTTCCGGCATCCCGCCCTCGGGGCGCCGACCTGCACGACCTCCCCGCCGCACCGACAGCCGTCGGCCCGGCCCACCCCGACCCAGGGGGCGATGACGCTCCCTGGCCCCAGGAGGACCCCCATGACCCCTCCCCGTATCTCCGGCCGCTCGCCGGGTCGCCGCGATCTGCTTCGCGGCGCCGCCCTGGCGGGACTCGCCGGCGTCGGCCTCAGCGCCTGCGCCGGCGGTGACGGCCCCCGCCGCACCGATTCGGTGCGCATCATCCTGGGCCACGGCGCCGCCCCCGGGAACCCCCGTTCCGAGGGCGCCCTCGCCTTCCAGCGCCTCGTCGCGGAGAAGTCCGACGGCGAGGTCGAGATCCAGATCCTCGGCCAGGAATCTGTGGGCAACGACTCCGAGATGATGGTCTCCGTCGCCGCCGGAACCCTGGACATGTCGATCAACTCCCAGGGGCCGTTCTCCTCGTACGTCCCGGAGTCCTCGCTGATCGGCCTGCCGTTCCTGTTCGAGAGCTCGGCCCACGCCTACCAGGTGCTCGACGGCGAGATCCAGGACAGCATCGCCGCCCTCGCCGAGGAGAAGGGCTTCCACGTCCTGGGCTTCTGGGACAACGGCATGCGCGACATCACCAACTCGGTGCGCCCGATCGAGGCCCCCGAGGATCTCGCCGGTCTGAAGATCCGCACCCCCGATGATCCGATGACCATCGACATCTTCGGCGAGCTGGGCGCGAACCCGACGCCGATGGCGTTCGGCGAGCTGTACCTGGGACTGCGCCAGGGTGCCGTCGACGGCCAGGAGAACCCGGTGGTCAACATCTTCAGCTCCTCGCTGCAGGAGGTGCAGACCCATCTCGCGGTGACCGGGCACAAGTACGAGACGAACCCCTTCGTCATGTCGACCACCCGGTGGCAGAACCTCGATCCGGCCATCCGCACCGTGATCGAGGAGGCCTCCGTGGAGGCGCAGCAGGAGCAGCGGCGCCTGATGAACGAGCAGAGCGAGGAGATCTACGCCGAGTTCGAGCAGACCCTCGAGGTCACGCATCCGGACCGCGCCCTGTTCCGCGAGGCCACCCATCCGGTGTACGACCGCTGGCAGCAGAAGAACCCGGAGTTCTTCGAGCAGATCACCGCCGCTGCGGATGCCGTCCGCGCCGAGCATCAGGAGAGTGCATCATGAGCCGGACCTCCCCCACCGTGGGCGGCGCCATCGAGCGCGATCCCGTCATCACCGAGGAGGACCTCGCCTCCCTCGACACCTCCGACGGGCACAGCGACGACGCCCAGCCCGAGGAGCCGATCAACCGGGTCACCGCACAGATCGGTGGCTGGATCGCGATCATCTCGACCCTGCTCATCGTGGCCCTGGTGACCCTCGCCGTCATCATGCGCTACTTCCTGAACTCCTCCCTGGCGATCGCCGCCGAGGGCCCCACCTACCTGTTCCCCTGGCTGATCGCCGGCGGCGCCATCGTGGCGCAGGGCAGCCGTGGTCACATCGCGGTGGATGTCCTGGTCAGCAGGCTCACCGGGAAGGCGTTCGAGCGGGCGCAGATCGCCATCTGGGCGTTCTCCACCCTGCTGCTGGCCTATCTCACCTATCTGGCGGTCTACCTGATCCCGCCGATGGCCGCACAGTCCACCCCCATCATGGGCTGGCCGCAGCTGGGCAGCTTCAGCGCCTTCATCGTGATGGTCGCGGTGATGGCGATCCAGGCCGGTGCCCGCACCGTCCACTACTTCCGCCACGGGATCCCCGACGAGGTCATCGCGACCGTCCCGTCGGGCAGCCCGGACGCCCCGTCCGCGCAGGACGATGCCTCGACGCAGGACTCGCCGAAGGAGACCCCCGGTGCTTGAAGCTCTCATCGCAGTCGCCGTATTCATCATCCTGCTGCTGCTCGGCATCCCCGTTGCGCTGTCGATCATCGCGGGCGCCATCGTGGGCCTGTTCGCCGTGGGCTCCCTGCCCATGGAGGGCCTTGCCCAGCAGTCGTTCAGCCCCGTCGGGGACTACTCGATCCTCGCCATCCCGTTCTTCATCCTCACCGCTGACCTGCTGTTCAGCGGGAAGCTCGGCGCCCAGGTGATCGGTCTGGCCACCCGGGTGGTGGGTCGCCTCCGCGGCGGCGTGGGCATGACCAGCGTGCTGACCAACGCCGTGTTCGCCGGCATCTCCGGCTCCGCGGTCGCCGACGCCACCGGCATCGGCAAGGTGGTCATCCCCTGGACCAAGCGCCTGGGCTACAGCGGCGGCTACGCCACCGCGGTCAACGCCTCCGCCTCCTCGCTCGGCGTGATCCTGCCGCCCTCGATCCCGATGATCCTGTTCGCCTCCGCCTCCGGCGCCTCGGTCGCGGCGGTGTTCACCGCCGGCATCGGCCCGGGCGTGCTCGCCGCGATCCTGCTGCTGATCGGCTGCTGGCTGGTGGCCTGGAAGGCCGGATTCCCGCGGGTGCGGGCGAAGTTCACCGCGAAGCGCCTGCTGATCGACCTGCTGTTCGCGACCCCCGCGATCCTGATCCCGATCATCCTGATCCGCATCGTGCTGTTCACCGGCATCGCGACTGTGACCGAGGTGTCCGTGCTGGCGGTCCTGTACGCCCTCGGCGTGCGGGTGCTCCTCTACCGCGACCTCAGCGTCAAGCAGTTCAAGAGGGCACTGATCGAATCCGCCTCGGCGAGCGCCGTGGTGCTGCTGCTGATCATGTTCTCCTCCGCGCTGGCGTGGCTGCTGACCATCCAGGAGGCCCCGCAGGCCCTGGCCGAGACCCTGACCTCCACCCTCCAGGCGGACTGGCTGGTCGTGCTCGCCATGATCGTGATCCTGCTGATCGTGGGCATGTTCCTGGACATCTCGCCGGCGATCCTGCTGCTCACCCCGGTGATGCTGCCGGTCGCCAATGCGATCGGGATGGACATGATCCACTTCGGCATCATCATGGTGGTGACCCTCGCGATGGGCCTCTACACCCCGCCGGTGGGGACCACGCTGTTCATCTCCGCCTCGATCGGCAAGGTTCCGATCCTGGAGACCGCGCGAGCTCTGCTGCCCTTCTACGGGCTGGGGCTGATCGTGGTGCTCCTGGTGGCGTTCGCGCCAGGGCTGCTGTTCATCGTGTGACTGTTCCTTCCCTGGCTGTTCCTTCCCTGGTTGTTAGTCGCCAGACGCCAGGAGTGTCCATCCCCTCTCAGCTGTCGTCACGAGCCCCTCGTGACGACAGCTGAGAGGGGATCGATGCGTTTCAGGGCGGGGCCGGAGGTGTGCGCCAGCTCAGCGCAGCCCAGCCCAGCCCAGCCGCACATCCAGCCGCGCAGAGGGCTGCCCCGATCCCACCCGATCAGAGACCGACGACCTGGCCGAGCCCTCGCAGCAGAGTCGCGCAGGATCCGAGCAGGACCACCCCGACCGCCACCCGGCGAGCAGTTCTCGCCGACACCTTCTTGACCACCATCCCGCCGAGCAGCACCCCGAACGGAACGGAGCCGATGGCGGCGATCACCAGCGGCCAGGGCGGGGGTTCTGCTGATCCGCTGGCCCCCACCACCAGCTTCGAGATCACTGAGATCAGGCCCATGGTCAGGAAGATCGGCTGCAGCGTCGCGGCGAAGGACCGCTGGTCCCAGCGGGTCACATGCGCGTAGGCGAGCATCGCCGCGGCGGCCACCCCGACGGCGGTGTTCAGGAAGCCGCCGAGCGCCCCGGCGAGGAGCCCGGCCGGCGTGGCCGAGAGCGCGGCCTCGCGCCCCCGGAGCAGCGGGGTGACGGCGAGCGAGAGCAGGAGCGTGACTCCGATGATCACCTCCAGCCAGCCCGACTCGACCGAGTGCACCAGCACCGCGGCCGGGACGGCGCCCGCCACGATGGCGGGCGCGACACGCAGATAGCGACCCCAGTCGATGTCGGCGCGCACAGCGAAAGTCAGGAATGTCGCCGAGACCACGGTCGTCATGTTCGTCAGCAGGATCCCGGTCACCGGCCCGATCGCGAGCACCAGCGCCGGTGACAGCACCAGGCCCGTGCCCATGCCGCTGGTGCGTTGGAGGGTGACGCCGAGCAGCACCGCGCCGATCACGATCAGGAGGGCCAGCTCGATCTGCACTGTCGCCTCCTGACCTCGTCGCGACGCAGGCGCTGCGCCACCGGCCTCACGATACGGGGCGGCAGTTCAGCCGGCGCTCTCCCCCACTGCGGCGACGAGATCGGCGGCGAGCCGCTCAGCGGCCTGCTTGTCGAGGTCGTGCACGGTCAGCCGCAGGTGCTGGGACGGTTCCGCGCCGGGTGCAAGCTGGAAGTCGTCTCCGGTGCGCACTAGCCACCCTCGTCGCATGAGCCGCTCGGCGACGAGTCGGGCGGGCGCGGGCACGGGGACCCAAAGGCTCATCCCGTCCCCCGCCTCCACCGGCAGGCCCTGCGCCGTGAGCTGGGCGGCGAAGTCGGTGTTCCGCGCGGCGTAGTGGGCCCCGGCTCGGTCGATGAGGGCGAGCGCGGCGGGGTCGGTCAGCACGGCGTGGGTGATCCGTTGCAGCAGGTGGCTGACCCAGGTGGTGCCGGGGCTGAGCCGCTGGGCGAGTCGGCCTGCGGTCTCGGGGTCGGTCGCGGTGACCGCCAGGCACATGTCGGGGCCGGCGAACTTCGAGACCGAGCGCAGCAGCGCCCAGCGCCGATGCGCGGGGCCGACGATCGAGTGGAAGGGCTGATGGGAGAGGAGCGAGTAGTAGTCATCCTGGATGACCAGCACGTACGGGTGCGCGGCGAGGACCTCGCGCAGTTCGGCGGCGCGACGCTCGCTGAGCGAGGCCCCGGTGGGGTTCTGGGCGCGCGGGGTGCACACGACGGCCCGCACCCCCTGCTCGAGCGCAGCCCGGAGGCCGTCGGCGGTCATCCCCTCGGCGTCGACCGGGACCGGGATGGCCCGGTAGCCTCCGTGCCGGGCGATCTGGATGCTGGCGAGGAAGCAGGGATCCTCGAGCGCCACGGCGTCGTCCCGCATCAGGGCCTGGGCGAGCAGCCGCTCGACAGCGTCGACGGCACCGCTGGTCAGGGTCAGATGCAGGTCCGTGGGTTCCGCGGGGGCGTCGGGGCTCATCCATTCCTTGGCCCACTGCTCGAGACCGGGGTCGATCACGGGCTCTCCGTAGAGCACGGGGCGTCCGGCCGCGGCGGTCAGGGCCGGGCCGAGGTCCGGGATCAGGCGCGGATCAGGGTTCCCGGTGGCGACATCCCGGAGAGACCCGGCAGCGGCGAAGCCCTCCTGTGCGACGGTCTGCCGCCGCGCGACCCGGGTGCCGGCGCGGCCCAGGGAGACCACGACCCCGGAGCGGGCGAGCGTGCGATAGGCGGCCACGGCGGTGTTGCGGTTGATCCCGAGCTGCTCGGCCAGGGCGCGCACGGGGGGCAGGCTCTGCCCGGGGACCAACTCGCCGCGGTCCACGAGGGCCCGCACGCTGTCGGCGATCTCCGCAGCGGTCCCGCCGCTGATCACCACGTCGCTGTCCGTGCTCACCCTGCGAGTCTAGGCGGGCCTCGTCGATCCCGGGCCACTCCCCGGACCCCTCCTCGTACTTCGACCTGGGCCGTGCTACGTTTTGACCTAGGCCAATGTGGTGCAGGGAGGGCCGACGTGCTGGATGCCGTCGGCCCGCGCCGCGCGAGCGACGAGGGATTCCCCATGAAGACCACCCCCAGCACCAGCACGCCCACCACGAGTGCGGCCACCACGGGTTCGCCGACCACCGGCACCGGCACCGTCAAGCGCGGCCTGGCCGACATGATGAAGGGCGGCGTCATCATGGACGTCGTCACCGCCGAGCAGGCGAAGATCGCCGAGGACGCCGGCGCGGTCGCCGTGATGGCCCTCGAGAGGGTCCCTGCGGACATCCGCGCCCAGGGCGGGGTCTCCCGCATGAGCGACCCCGACATGATCGACAGCATCATCGAGACGGTGTCGATCCCGGTGATGGCCAAGGCCCGCATCGGCCACTTCGTCGAGGCGCAGATCCTCCAGGAGCTGGGCGTGGACTACATCGACGAGTCCGAGGTCCTCTCCCCCGCCGACTACCTCCACCACATCGACAAGCACCGCTTCACCGTGCCCTTCGTGTGCGGCGCGACCAACCTCGGCGAAGCCCTGCGCCGCATCACCGAGGGCGCCGCGATGATCCGCTCCAAGGGCGAGGCCGGCACCGGTGACGTCTCCGAGGCCACCAAGCACATCCGCACCATCTCCTCCGAGATCCGCGCGCTCGCGGCGAAGAGCGAGGACGAGCTCTACCTCGCCGCGAAGGACCTGCAGGCCCCTTATGCGCTGGTCAAGGAGGTCGCCGAGACCGGCGCCCTGCCCGTGGTGCTGTTCGTCGCGGGCGGCGTGGCCACTCCGGCGGATGCCGCGATGATGATGCAGCTGGGGGCCGACGGGGTGTTCGTCGGCTCCGGGATCTTCAAGTCCGGCAACCCGGCCCAGCGTGCCGCGGCGATCGTCAAGGCCACCACCTTCTACGACGACCCCTCCGTGATCGCGGAGGTCTCGCGCGGGCTCGGTGAGGCGATGGTGGGCATCAACGTCGCCGACTTGCCCGCTCCGCATCGCCTGGCCGAGCGCGGCTGGTGACCAGCGCCCCCGCACCGTCGTCAGCCGCAGAGGGGGCTGCCGTCACCGACGCGAAGGGGCCTGCGGAGTCCCCCACGCTGCGGATCGGCATCCTCGCTCTGCAGGGCGACGTCCGTGAGCATGAGCGCGCGCTCGCGACCCTCGGCGCCATGACGGTGCGGGTGCGCCGACCGGCGGATCTCGTCGGCCTCGACGGCCTGGTGCTGCCCGGCGGCGAGTCGAGCGTGATCGACAAGCTGTCCCGATCCATCGGGCTGCGAGAGCCTCTGCAGGCGGAGATCGCTGCCGGCCTCCCGGTCTACGGGACGTGCGCCGGGATGATCCTGCTGGCGGAGCGGCTCGAGGATGCCATCGCAGGCCAGCAGACCTTCGGCGGGCTCGACATCACGGTGCGCCGCAATGCCTTCGGCCGGCAGCAGGAGTCCTTCGAGGCGACGCTCCTCCTCCCGGCGCTCGGCGACGAGCCGGTCGCGGCGACCTTCATCCGTGCCCCGGAGGTGGTCCTGGCGGGCCCGGACGTCGAGGTGCTCGCGCGCCTCGAGGACGGCCGCATCGTGGCCGTCCGGCAGGGGAATCTTCTGGCCACGGCGTTCCACCCGGAGGTCTCCGGAGAGCTGCGATTCCACCGGCTGCTGCTGGAGAGCGCCGCCGTGCGACGAGCAGAAGGCACCGCCGAAGCCTCCTGACGCGGCCCCAGGGCTTCAGCCTCGCAGCAACGGCGCGATCTCACGGCCCCACGCCTCGACGGCCGGCAGGTCGCGGAAGTCGCCGGTGGGGGTGCGCATGGACTTCAGCAGCACCCGTTCATGCAGGGGGATCCGGTCCATGAGCACCCAGCCGGGGAAGTTCTTCACCGCGACCGGGCTGACCGGGAGCTTCTCGAGGAAGGCGTCGGTCGCCTTCTGCTTCCCGCCCTTGGCCGGGTCGGAGGCCGAACCGGAGCAGGAGAAGAACGCGAAGGGCTGCCGGTCGAGCACCGGTGCGTGCTGCTGCGCCCAGGCGGCGGCCGTCTTCTCGATTGCCTCGACGCGTACTCCTGAGCCGAGCACCACGGCGTCGTAGTCGGCCGGATCGGGCGAGTCCTCGATGTCGATGAGGTCCGCCTCGAGCCCGGCGGCGCGCAGTGCGGCGGCGAGGGTCTCGGCGAGGGTGCGGGTGGCTCCGGAGTGGGTCGCGTAGGCGACGAGCACGGTCATGGGGACCATCCTGCCAGCCGCTCCGCCAGCCCAGCGGGACCGAAGTCTCGTGGCGCCTGTCTGCCTGACCGAGCGCCCGGTCGAGCACTCGCCTGAGCGCTCGCCCTGATGGTCTCGTTTTCCGGGCGGGCGGCGACGAGATCCCCGGTCAGCGGCAGATCACGATCCTGCTGTCATGACCGCCTGGTCACTGGATAGCGCCCCCGCAAAGGCGGACAATCTCAGCATACGGCCCGGCCGTCGTGGCCACAGCCGCCTCCTTGAGGAGCCCGCCATGAAGAAGAGAGTCCTGTCCGTCCTCGCGACGTGCGCACTGCTGCTCGGCCTGGGGATGTTCGCCCCCGCCACGGCCACCGCCGCCCCCTACTGCGGCCTCACCTGGGGCTCGCTCCCAGAATCCGCCACGGGAATGTCCTCGGCGCAGATCAAGAACCTCCGCTCCGGTCGGCACTCCTGCTTCGACCGGCTCGTCGTCGACCTCCAGGGGGACGTCTCGGGGTATTCCGTGCAGTACGTCAGCCGGGTGTCCCAGCTCGGCTCCGGATTCACGGTTCCCCTCAGCGGCGCCGCTGACCTGGAGATCCTGATCAACGCCCCGGCCCACGATGGCGACTACCGCGCGACCTTCAGCCCGCGCCACCGGACACAGGCCGTGAACGTCGACGGCTACCGCACCTTCCGTCAGGTCGCCTTCAGCGGCAGCTTCGAGGGACAGACCCTGATCGGGCTCGGCGTGCGCGCCCGGCTCCCGATGAGGACGTTCGTGCTCGACGGCCCCGGCGACGGATCCCGCCTGGTGATCGACGTGGCCCATCGCTGGTGAGACCCCGTCTCTCCGGCCTTCCACGTGACCGGCGGTCCACCCCCGTGCAGGGGAGGACCGCTGGTCTCCCCGTGCGCGGGCACGGCCTGTCGGCCCGCTTCCCACCTGCATCAGCGGATCAGCCGGCGCTCCCGTGCCACGCGCAGCGCGGAGGTGCGGCTGTCCACGCCGAGCTTGTCGTAGAGGTGGACCAGATGGGTCTTCACCGTCGACTCCGAGATGAACAGAGCCTTGGCGACCTCCCGGTTCGTGGCGCCGGTGGCGAGCGCCTCGAGGATCTCGGTCTCGCGCGGTGAGAGAGCGGTGGCGGGGTTGGTCATCCGGGCCACCAGCCGCTGCTGCACCTCGGGCGAGAGGATGCTGCGCCCGGCCGCGGCCTCGCCGACGGCGGCGATCAGCGCCTCGGTGGGAGAGTCCTTGAGCACGTAGCCGGTGGCGCCGGCCTCGAGGGCGCCGACGATGTCCGCCTCGGCGTCGAACGTGGTCACGGCGAGCACCTGGACCGCGGCATAGCGGGCGCGCAGCTGCCGGGTGGTCTCGATCCCGCCGATCCCATCGCCGAGGTTCAGGTCCATGAGGACGAGATCGGGGACGCTCTCGGGGGTCTGCGCGAGGAGGTTCAGCGACCTCATCGCCTCGTCTCCGGAACTCGCCTCCGCGACCACCTCGATCCCCTCGTCGGCCTCGAGCAGGGCGCGCAGTCCTGCCCTGACCACGGGATGGTCGTCGACCATCATGATGCGGATGCTCATTCGCCTGGCTCCTGGAGGGGGGTCGACCCAGCGGGGTTCGGTGGGGCGGGGTTCGGTGGCCTGGGGTTCGTGGGGTCGGAGGTGAACGGGGTGCGGGTCGGCAAGGAGAGGCCGACGGTGGTGCCCTCTCCCGGTGCCGAATCGATGGTCACCGTCCCCCCGGCGCGGTCCATCCGCGCGCGCAACAGGCGCAGCCCGTCGCCGCCCTCGCCCTCACCCCGGCGGGGAGCGGCAGAAGGATCGAAGCCGCGGCCGTCGTCGACCACGTCCAGGCTCACCCGATCCGGCCACCAGGCGAGGGTGAGCACGCAGCGCTGCGCCTCGGCGTGTCTCTGCACGTTGGCGATGAGCGACTGGGCGGCACGCTGCAGGGTCTCGACCTGCGCTGGTTCCAGCTCGCGCGGTGTGCCGTCGATGCGGAGCTCCCAGCGGGGCTGCTCCCCCAGGTCCCCGAGCGCCTCGGCCCGCGAGATCGCGGCACGCAGCGCCTGTTCGAGGGTGGTCTGCGGAGCGCGGTCGGCGAGATCCCGCACCAGGCGGCGGGCGTCGGCGAGGTTCTCGCGGGCGGTGTCCTCGATGCGGCCGAACTCGACGCCGGCCGTCGGGTGGGCGTTGCGGGCGCCGCGGCTGAGCATGACGATCGAGTTCAACCCCTGGGCGAGGGTGTCGTGGATGTCCTGGGCGAGGCGCTGGCGTTCTTCGGCGATGCCCTTGCGGCGCTCGGAATCGGCCAGCTCGGCCTGGGCGGCCCGCAGCTGGACGACGAGTTCCCGGTTGCGGTCCGTCTCCTGCAGCAGCCGACGGTAGACGGCATGGGCGATCAGTGAGAATGCCGCCCCGACCAGCGGGCCGAGGATCTCGCCGACTCCCAGCGACCACTGCTCGCGGGCGATCACGGGGGCGATCACCGCCCAGAGCGCGACCCCCCACATCACCAGCGGTCCGGCGATGCGGCCGAGCGCGAACAGGACCAGGAAGAACAGCGGGAAGGCGATCCAGACGAAGGCCGCGGAGACGAAGGTGCTGGCCATCCAGGCCACGCAGAGCGTCAGCACCCAGCCGCGCGAGGGCAGCAGCAGGTCGGTGCGGGTGGAGCGTCCCGCTGCGCCGCGGGCCAGGGCGCGCTGGGATCCGAGCAGGTAGATCGCGGCGACCACGGCGGCGGCGAGGATCGCGAGAGCCGGCGTCACCGCCTCGGCAGTGATGGCCCGCAGCGCGCCGACGCTCGGCAGCACCAGGAACGCCACGTGCATCGCGCCGCGCAGGGTGGCGGCGAGGGCGGAGGCGGTGTCGCCCTCCGCGACCGCTCGGCCGGCGGCAGCGGCCGGCGCCGGCATCACAGCACGGGGCGCTTCCGGAGAGGGGGCACGATCGACATCCACCCTGTCACTGTAGAGGGGGCGACAGCGCTGACACATCGTCCGAAAGGTCCGGTGCGGTGAAGGCTCACGGAGCGGCGAAGGCGCCAGGGCCGGCCGAGGCTGCTATCGGCGCGGATGCTCTCGGCCGACGGAGGTCATCGGGGCGGGGCGTGCGGTGGACCTGCGCACGAGCATGATGATCCCGAGCACGACGGCGACCAGAGCGATTCCTGCGATCACCACCACCGCGAGGATGGCCAGGAGGAAGAGGATGCCGAGGACGGAGACGTCCATGGGGACCTCCTCTGCCGTGTTCTGCTGTCGCGGGAGCGCCCGCCTCCCGAGGCTCCAGGATACGTCCGTGCCTGCGACGACTCACCGCCACAGCTGACCCGAAGGCCGTCCCGTCACAGCGCAGTGGCCGGTCCCTCCGCGGAGGGACCGGCCACTGTCACCGCGGAGCACGGACCGGTGAAGGCCGGTGCTGCAGGACGAATCCGGCGCCGTCGTCGAGCCGGCGCCGAGGCTCAGCTCAGGCCGTGGGGATGACCAGGCCGGAGGCGTTGCTCGTCGCGTTCACGAACCGTGCCTGGACATCCGCCCAGTTCACGATGTTCCAGATCGCCTTGACGTAATCAGCCTTCACGTTCTGGTAATCCAGGTAGAACGCGTGCTCCCACATATCCAGTTGGAACAGCGGGATCGTCGCGACCGGCACACCGTTCTGCTGATCGTAGAACTGCTCGATCACGAGGTTCCCACCGAGCGGCTCATACGCGAGCACAGCCCAGCCCGAGCCCTGGATACCCAGCGCCGCCGCCGTGAAATGCGCACGGAAAGCATCGAACGACCCGAAGAACTCATCGATCGCCGCTGCGAGCTCACCGGTGGGCTTGTCGCCACCCTCGGGCGAGAGGTTCTTCCAGAAGATCGAGTGGTTCGTGTGACCACCGAGATTGAACGCGAGGTCTTTCGAGAACTGGTTCACCGTCCCGAAATCATTCGCCTCACGAGCCGCAGCGAGCTTCTCCAGCGCCGTGTTCGCGCCCTTGACATAGGTCGCGTGGTGCTTGGAGTGGTGCAGCTCCATGATCTTCCCGGAGATCGAGGGGTCCAGCGCGCCATAGTCGTAATCGAGATCAGGAAGCGTGTAGTCAGCCATGTGGATCATCCTTTCAATGGTGGTGTTGCCACGACAATAAGACCTCAAGTGCACTTGAGGTCAAGACCTCTCCGCGTCGCCCTCGGGGAACTCGGTGACATCCTCGAGGCGGCGTGGTCCCGGGCCGATCTCGGCGAGGGCGTCATCCGGGTTCAGCAGTGCGCAGGCCTTGAGCGAGAGGCAGCCGCAACCGATGCAGCCAGTGAGCTCGTGCTCGAGCCGTTCGATGGCCCGTCGCCGCTCCTCGAGCCGCTTCTTCCAGCGCCGGGAGGCACGCTGCCAGTCCGAGTGCGAGGGGGTGCTCTCCATCGGGACATCTCCGAAAGCCTCTTTGACATCGGACAACGGCATGCCGAGCCGTTTCGCGACGGAGATCAGGGAGACCCGACGCAGCATATGGCGAGGATAGCGACGCTGGTTACCGCCAGTGCGCACCGAGCCCACCAGACCGAGCTCCTCGTAATAGCGCAGCGCCGACGTCGCGACGCCGGTGCGGTGGCTCATCTCGCCGATCGTCAGCAGGTCATCGGGCTCGTGGGTGGGGTTCACCCGGACCCCCTCTCCTCGTGCTCCATGTCATGGCCTGTGCCGCGCCCATCTCGGGTGCGTCTCCTTGACCTCAAGTGCACTTGAGATCCTACGCTCCGAGGAGCATCGAGTGAGAGGACCGAATCCCGTGACCTATGTGATCGCACTGCCCTGCGTGGACGTCAAGGATCGAGCGTGCGTGGACGAATGTCCCGTGGACTGCATCTACGAGGGCGACCGGATGCTCTACATCCAACCGGACGAGTGCGTGGACTGCGGGGCCTGCGAGCCCGTCTGCCCCGTCGAGGCGATCTTCTACGAGGACGACACCCCGGACCAGTGGGCTGAGTACTACAAGGCCAACGTCGAATTCTTCGATGACCTCGGCGCCCCCGGCGGAGCGGCGAAGATGGGCGTGATCAACAAGGACCACCCCATCATCGAAGCCCTGCCCCCGCAGCCGAACCCGCTGGCCTGAGGTCCCCGCCGGCCTGACGTCTCCGCTGGCCTGACGTCTCCGCTGGCCTGATGTCAGAGCCCTCACATCGTTGTCACTTCGGACGACACGCCGCTGACCTGCATGAACCGTCGCCACGGAGGTCGTACAGTGCGGGCATGACCACCACTGACATCGCTGTGAGGACCACCGACGGGTCCACGTTCAGCATCGGTGAGCTGTCCTCCCGCACCGGGGTCAGCCATCGCTCCCTGCGGTACTACGAGGAGCAGGGCCTGCTCCTGGCCGAGCGCACCCCGGCCGGGCATCGTCGCTACGGCCAGGAGGCGGTGGACCGGGTCGGCCTGGTCCAGCGGCTGTTCGCCGCCGGGCTCACGAGCACCGAGATCCAGCCGGTGCTGCCCGGCCTGGTCCGGGAGGGGTGCCGCACCGAAGATCTCGTGGCTGTGCTGAGCGAGCACCGCGAACGCCTGCGGCAGGAGATCGCCTGGCAGCTCGACACCATCGACATCCTCGACGAGGTCATCGAGTTCCACGGACAGTCCTGAAGCCCCCGGCCCGGGAGTCGCCGCGCCTCCCCACTTCCCGTGAGACCTTCCGCGGAGGAGACTGGGCGGACCCTCTCGAAGGAGGCCAGCCATGGCCAAGTACGTGCTCCTGAAGCATTACCGAGGTGCCCCGGCCGGGGTGAACGACGTCCCGATGGATCAGTGGTCCGAGCGCGATGTCGCGGACCACATGAAGTACATGGAGGACTTCGCGGACCGACTGCGGGAGAGCGGCGAGTTCGTGGGCTCGCTGGCGCTGTCCGCCGAGGGAACCTTCGTGAGGTACGACGGAGTGGGCAGTCCCCCGCTCACCGATTCCGCCGCCCTCGACGCCAAAGACCTGGTGGCAGGTTGGATGATCATCGACGTCGCCAGTCATGAACGGGCCGTGGAGCTGGCCGCCGAGCTCTCCGCGGAGCCCGGGAAAGATGGCGAGCCGATCCACGAATGGCTCGAGCTTCGGCCCGTCCTCGACTGATCACGGCGCCGGTGGTGTCGAGAACCATCCCACCAGGCGGCTCGGGGATGTCCTCGAGCACGACCTGACGGAGATCACTCAGCCGGCCGCGCCTCGCGTTCAGCCCCGACGGGCGAGCCCGTACTCCCGGCTGAACCCGCTGTTCAGGTCGGAGATCCGCACGGTGACGATGCCAGCGGCGTCCACCGTGTAGGTCTCCTCGATCTCCGGCCCGCCGTCCCGGCGCTCGACCGTGACGGCGGCGAGCTCCGCCGCGCCGAGCTCGCGCAGCGCGGGATCGAAGGGGAAGAGGACGTCCGCGAAGGGGACCAGGTCACCGCGGGGCTCCCCGGCCTCGTCGAGCGCGGGATGTTCGACGTAGCGGAACCAGCCCAGATTGTGAGCGGCCGTGTAGCGCCTGGTCACACTGGTGCTGCCGGTCTGCGGCAAGGGCGCGTCCGGGGTGAGGACCTGATCGAAGGTGACGCCCTCGCCGGAATCCGCCTCGCGGAACACCCCGATGCCGCGGGAGAGCCGGTCGGTGAGGGTGACATCGGCGTCAGGGTCCACGGCGATGGCCAGCCCGATCGCTGTCGAGGCTGCGGGATAGGGCGAGCGGTGCACCCGTCGGCCGAAGCGTTCGCGCAGCAGCCTGGCCACCAGCGGCAGACCGGAACCGCCGCCCACCAGGTAGATGCCGGCGATGCCGGAGTCCGCGTCGAGGGCGCCGACCAGCGGCGTCATCACCTCCAGGGTGCGCTCGACGAGCGGTGCCGCGGCGGCGTAGAAGTCGTCCACGGAGAGGATCACCGGGTCATGCTCTGCGGAGATCTCGATCATCACCCGGCGGGTCTGCGGGGTGAGGCGCTCCTTGGCCTCGCGGCACTCCTCACGGAGCGCGGCGTGCTGATCCGCAGTGAGGTCCTCGGGACGCAGTCCCGCCCGTTCGAGCGCGAGGTCCGCGAGGACCTGGTCGAAGTCGTCCCCGCCCAGGCGGTTCTCGCCGCGGCTGCCGAGCACCACGTGGCTGGCGCCGTCGGCTTCCACCAGGGAGCTGTCGAAGGTGCCGCCGCCCAGGTCGTAGACCGCGATCCGGGTGCGGCGCGAGGTCAGGGAGCGACTCTGGTGGTGGGTGTACTCGAAGCCCGCGGCGGAGGGCTCGTTGATCATCGCGATCACGTCGATGCCCGCGCGCCGGAATGCTTCGAGGGTCATCACCCGCTGAGCGGAATGGGCATGGGCCGGGACGGAGACCGCGACCTCCCCCACCGGCTCCGGCAGGGCGGTGCGCACGGCGCTGAGGTAGCCGGTGAGCAGATCCAGCAGGGCGAACTCACGCCCGCCCAGCTCGACCGTGGTCCCGGGATGCGTGGTCGGGTCTCCGAGCAGTCGCTTGAAGGAACGCAGATGGGGTGCCCCGGCCCGCGCCGAACGCTCTGCCTCGAAGCCGTGCACCAAGGCGTCGCCCTCGAGAGCGATCACGGAGGGGAAGTGGTCGTGCGGATCCCCGTCGGGGTCCAGGAAGCTCAGCACCGGGTAGTTACCCCGATCCACTCCCGCTGCAATTGTCCTGGTCGTGCCCACATCTATACCGATCCGCATGTGCTGAAGATACCCCCGGGGGGATTCCGGAGCGTCGCGGTTCCACGCAGTTCCACGTCGCGTCCGTCACGGACGCCCCCGCGCCCCGCTCTCCTCTCACTATTGCTGCCCTGGCGACTGATGCGAAGGTCCGCATCGGTCGCCAGGGCAGCAGAACCGGACACCCCGCCCGCGCTCAGCGCAGGTGCCGCTCGTACGCCGCGGTGGTGAGGAAGGCCGGGAACTCCTCGCCGAGCACCGCATCCTTCAGCAGCTCGACCGCTTCTGGGATCCGGCTGCCCGGGGTGTCCGTTCCGGGATCACCGCCGAGCTCCTCGGCGCAGCGGTCGATGAAGTACTCGATCCGCTCTTTGACGATCGGCATGCCCTCCTCGGTGAGCATCCCCTGGTTGATCCACTGCCACAGCTGAGAGCGGGAGATCTCGGCGGTCGCCGCGTCCTCCATCAGGTTGTCGATCGCCGCGGCGCCCTGGCCCCGCAGCCAGGAGTCGAGGTAGCGCAGCGCCACCTGGATGTTCTGGCGGATCCCGGCGGTGGTGATGCGGCCGCCCTCGACCCGCAGGTCCAGCAGGTCCGCGGCCGTGACCTGCACGTCCTCCCGCATGCGTGCGAGCTGGTGGGGTCGCTCCCCCAGCACCGCGTCGAACTCGGCGCGCGCCGCCGGGATCAGGTCGGGGTGCGCGACCCAGGTGCCGTCGAATCCGTCGGCCGCCTCCCGCGCCTTGTCCTCGGAGACCTTCGCGAAGGCGTTCGCGGTGACCGCAGGGTCCCGACGGTTCGGGATGAAGGCGCTCATCCCGCCGATCGCGTAGGCGCCGCGGCGGTGGCAGGTGCGCACCAGCAGTTCCGTGTAGGCCCGCATGAACGGGACAGTCATGGTCAGCTGCGAGCGGTCAGGCAGGACCTGGTTGCGGCCGCGATCGCGGAACTGCTTGATGATCGAGAACAGGTAGTCCCAGCGGCCCGCGTTCAGCCCCGCGCAGTGATCGCGCAGCTCATAGAGGATCTCGTCCATCTCGAAGGCTGCGGGGAGCGTCTCGATGAGCACCGTGGCGCGGATGGTGCCGTGCTCCAGGCCCAGGTGCTGCTCGGTGATGGTGAACACCTCGTCCCACAGCCGCGCCTCGAGATGGGACTCCAGCTTCGGCAGGTAGAGGTAGGGCCCGGTGCCGCGGGTGATCAGCTCGTGGGCGTTGTGGAAGAGGTACAGGCCCACGTCCACCAGCGAGGCGGAGGCTCGGCAGGAGCGGCCATCGGCCCGCTGATACCGCAGCTGCTGCTCGGGGAGGTGCCAGCCGCGGGGCCGGAACACGATGGTGGGGGTCTGCTCCCCCAGGCGGTACTCCTTGCCCTCGTCGCTCACGAAGTCGATCCGCCGACGGATCGCGTCATGCAGGTTCAGCTGCCCGGTGATGACGTTGTGCCAGGTGGGGCTCAACGCGTCCTCGCCGTCGGCGAGCCACACGTTCGCGCCGGAGTTCATCGCGTTGACGGTCATCTTCCGATCGGTGGGGCCCGTGATCTCGACCCTGCGGTCCGTCAGGCCCGGGCCGGCGCCGGCGACCTGCCAGGTCGGGTCGTCCCTGATTGCGGCGGTCTCGGGGCGGAAGTCGAACATCGCACCACCCGAGATCGCCTCGCGTCGCATGGCTCGCGAGGTGAGCAGCTGGGAGCGGCGGCTGGCGAAGCGGTCGTGCAGCTGGGCGAGGAAGCTCATCGCCTCCGGGGTGAGGATCTCGTCGAAGCGGTGCTCCATCGGTCCGAGCAGCTCGATCCGGCTCGGCTGGGAGGTAGCCGGGACGGTCTGCGGGGGCCGCGGGGAACGAGGGCCGGGCGGGGTGGGACGCTGCTGGGTGAGAGTCATGATCCTGCTCCTTCTGGGGAGGTCGTGCGGGGGGCCGACGGCGGGGCGCGGGCGCGGGTGCAGCCCGGTACGTGGGGGTGGGGTGCGGCGATCAGAACTGCGCCGTCTCGGTGGAGCCGACGAGCGCGAGGGTGCTGGAGGACGGGTTCAGGGCGGTGGCGACCCGGTCGAAGTAGCCGGTGCCCACCTCGGCCTGGTGGCGGTGGGCGGTGTAGCCGCGGTCCGCTGCCGCGAACTCGGCCTCCTGCAGCTCGACGTAGGCGCTCATCTGGCGTTCCTGGTAGCCGGCGGCCAGCTCGAACATGCCGTGGTTCAGCGAGTGGAAGCCGGCCAGGGTGATGAACTGGAAGGCGTAGCCCATGGCGGAGAGCTCGCGCTGGAAGGTGGCGATCTGGGCGTCGTCCAGGTGGCGCTTCCAGTTGAAGCTGGGCGAGCAGTTGTAGGCGAGTTTCTGCTCGGGGAAGTCGCGGTGGATCCGCTCGGCGAAGGTGCGGGCCAGCTCCAGATCCGGCTCGGAGGACTCCACCCACAGCAGGTCCGCGTACTCCGCATAGGCCAGGCCCCGTGCGATCACCGGCTCGATCCCGGGGCGGACCGCGTAGAACCCCTCCGCGGTGCGCTCCCCGGTGAGGAAGGGCTGATCCCGTTCGTCGATGTCGCTGGTAAGCAGGTTCGCGGCGAGGGCATCGGTGCGGGCGATGATCACCGTCGGCGCGCCGGCGACGTCCGCGGCGAGGCGCGCGGCGCTGAGGGTGCGCACGTGCTGCGACGTGGGGACCAGGACCTTGCCACCCATGTGGCCGCACTTCTTCTCGCTGGCCAGCTGGTCCTCCCAGTGCACACCCGCGGCGCCGGCCTCGATCATCGAGAGCATCAGCTCGTAGGCGTTCAGCGGGCCGCCGAAGCCGGCCTCGGCGTCGGCGACGATCGGCGCCATCCACTCGCGGCTGGTCGTGCCGGTCTCCGCGTGCTCGATCTGAGCTGCGCGCTGCAGGGCGTTGTTGATGCGGCGCACCACGGCGGGCACCGAGTTGACGGGGTAGAGGGACTGGTCGGGGTAGGTCTTCCCGGAGAGGTTCGCATCGGCCGCGACCTGCCAGCCGGAGAGGTAGATGGCCTTCAGCCCGGCGCGGACCTGCTGGACGGCCTGGTTGCCGGTCAGAGCACCGAGGGCCCGCACCCATTGCTCCGGATCGGAGGTGTTCAGCTCGATGAGGTCCCACAGGGTCTCCGCGCCGCGGCGGGCGAGGGTGCGCTCCTCGCGGACGGGCCCGGCGAGCGCGATGACGTCCTCGGCGGTGTGGTCGCGGCGCACGTTCCGCCAGCGGGGGTCGATCTCCCAATCGCGGGCGAGCTCCTCGGCGGTCATGGTCTGGTCTCCGGCACGGGGGGTGCCGGGCGCGGTAGGAGGGAGAGAGGTTGCGGGAGGGATGGGGGTGGTGGGAGGGATGGGCGTGGTCATCGTCGGCTCCTCGGGATCGATCGGGGTGTGCGGGGCGGTGGGTCCACCGTCGCTCTCGACGAACTTCATCGAGTAGTCACACTCTGCAGCCCACGTAAGCCCCCTAGAACCCCCCGATTCGAAGAACTTTCTCGATATTTCTGTCGATCAGAACTTTTCTATGGCACCGTGTGCGCATGGTGCACGACGAGGTTGCTCCCGGCCCGGCGACGACCCCTGCGACAGATGTCGAGGATGACTCCTTCGACCCGCTGCTGATCGGTCAGCGCATCCGTGCGCGCCGGCTGGAGCGTGGTCTCTCCCTCGCCCAGCTGGCGCAGCGGGTCGAGCGCGCCCCTTCCCAGCTGTCCGTGATCGAGAACGGCAGGCGGGAGCTGAAACTCGGCGAGCTGCGAAGGATCGCCCGCGCGCTCGAAGTGGGCGTGGATGACCTGCTGGAGCCCGAGCCGCCGTCCCGTCGGGCGGCACTGGAGATCGCGCTGGAGAGAGCCCAGGCCGGCACCCTCTACCAGAGCCTCCCACTGCCCGAGCTGCCGGTGCGCAAGTCTCTCTCCGATGCGGCGATCGAGACGATCCTGGCCCTGCACGAGGAGCTGCGGCGCCTGCACGAAGAGCGGGCCGCGACCCCGGAGGAGGCGCGGCGGGTGAACGGACAGCTCCGCCAGGAGCAGTCCGAGGGCGGGAACTACTATCCCGAGCTCGAGGAGGCGGCCCGGGAGCTGCTGGAGCAGATCGGGCATCGAGGCGGGCCGCTGTCCCAGTCGAAGGTGTCACTGCTGGCCGCGAAGCTCGGCTTCTCCCTGCACTCGGTGCCCGACCTGCCGCATTCGACCAGGTCGATCACGGATTCGGAGCATATGCGGATCTACCTGCCGCTGGGCAGGGCAACCTCGGATCCTCGCACCACGGTGCTGCAGGCGATCGCCGCCCATGTGCTGCAGAAGGGCGAGCCCGCGGACTACGGGGACCTCCTGCGTCAGCGCGTGGAGACGAACTACCTGGCCTGCGCGCTGCTGCTGCCCGAGGCGGGGGCACTGGACTTCCTGCACCGGGCGAAGGCGGAACGGGAGCTGTCGGTCGAGGATCTGCGGGACGAGTTCGCTGTCAGCTACGAGATGGCTGCGCACCGCTTCACGAACCTGGCCACCCATCACCTGGGCATCCCCGTGCATTTCCTGAAAGTCCACTCCTCCGGCACGATCCTCAAGGCCTACCAGAACGACGAGGTCCGCTTCCCCACCGATGCGCTCGGCGCGGTGGAGGGGCAGCGGGTGTGCCGCTGGTGGAGCGCGCGGCGGGTGTTCCGCAGCGAGGACCGGATGGGGCAGTACTGCCAGTACACCGACAAGCCGGGTGGCACCTATTGGTGCACCTCGCACATCGAATCCGGTCCGGGTGGGGAGTTCTCGATCTCGGTGGGCACCGCCTACCAGCACACGAAGTGGTTCCGGGGCCGGGAGACGACGGTGCGCCACTCCTCCTCCTGTCCCGATCCGGTCTGCTGCCGAGAGCCGGATCCGACGCTCGTGGAGCGCTGGGAGGGGTCGGTGTGGCCGGTCGCGCGGCTGCACGCCTCGCTGCTGGCCGCGATGCCGACGGGCACCTTCACCGGGGTGGACCGGGTCTCGATGCTCGAGTTCCTCGAGCGGCACGCCCCGGTGGCCGACGGGAGCGCTCAGGGGCAGGAGGACTGAGCTGCACTCCGCTCAGGCCAGCACGAGCTCGATCCCCGGGTGAGACCCGAAGATCTCCAGCACCGTCTCGAAGTAGGTGGGGCCGCCCTCGGCGTCGAGCTGCTCGAGTCGGCGACGGAGGAGGTCCTGGTCATACCGCTGCGGGGTCGCGAGCTTCGTGAGCAGCTGCTCGCGGGTGGCGCGGAGACCGAGTGCGGCGGCGGACAGTTCGTGCTCCTCCCACACCACCCGGGCCGACTCGTGCCGGTGCAGGGCACCGTACCCGCCGTACAGCAGATCGTCGAGGGCATCGAGGCTCTCCCCCAGGCGCCAGTCCTCCCCCTGCATGAAGACGCGGTTCACCTCCTCGTAGAAGGAGGCGATGTCTTCGACCCGTCGGCCGTCGATGTGCAGAGTGATCATCGGGTCCCTCCTCGCAACTCGGTGCGGATCCGGGGCAGGGCGCCGGGATCTCCGGCGCATGACGCGCGGGCACCGGCATGCCCGTGCACCGGCATGCCTGGGCACCATCATGTCCGCGCACCATCATGACCGAGCCGGCCCGTGCGCCGACACCGCGAGCGATGCCGAGGGGCAGCATCTCGCCGCTACGAGCGGGCGACCCCCACGACCAGGAGGGTGGCGAGTGCGGCGTAGACCGTGCCGGCCGCGCCGTCGAGCGCCAGGCGCACCTTGCGGCGGCCCAGCACAGCATCCCGGAACAGTCCGGCCGCGCTGCCGATCGCGATGTCCGCGATGAGCCCCGTGGCCTGCAGCAGCAGGCCCAGCATGAGGATCTGGCCGAAGGGGTGCTCATCCGCCGAGCCGAGGAACTGGGGCAGGAAGGCCACGAAGAAGAGCGCGACCTTGGGGTTGGTGAGGTTCACCAGGAAGCCGCGACGGAACACGTGGGGGACCGTCTGCGCGTCTGCCATCGCCGCCCCCGCGTTCCGCCAGGTGGTGACGGCGAGGAAGAGGAGATAGCCCGCGCCGGCGATCCGGATCGCATCGAGGGCCGACGGCAGCTGCGTCAGCGCCACCCCCAGCCCCGTCGCCGCGACGAGCACCCAGATGGTCATCGCCGAGGTGACACCGAAAGCTCCGCGCACCGCCGCTCTGCGGCCCTGATTGATCCCGGTCGCGACCAGGAAGGCCATATCCGGTCCGGGGGTCACCAGGATCACGAGCACCGCCACCAGGAAGGCAGGGAGGACGGACACATCGAGCACTTCGCTACCTCGAACTCTCAGCGGGAGGAACTCCCGGAACCACGCCCTCACCTGGGCCAAGAGAGACGGTAGAGCTCGGCGATGTGGCGGCGCAATCGCCGACTTGCGGGCAGAATGCGCGATGTTTCCGCACTCTGTCGGGTGGCGTTACGCTGATTGCGTGCTCGACGACCTGGACTACCGCCTCATCGCCCTTCTGCGCTCCAACAGCCGCACCCCGGTGGCGGTCCTGGCGCGGGAGCTGGGGATCAATCGCTCGACCGTCACCTCGCGGATCGACCGGCTCGTGGACACCGGCGTGATCGAGGGATTCACGATCCGGGTCAGCAGCGATCTCGAGCAGGACTCGGTCCAGGGCGTCATGCTCGTGTCCACCGAGACCCGGCGCAACCACGACATCGTCCACGAGATCCGCGGCTACCCGGAGATCGAGCTGCTCCACTCGACCACCGGGACCTGGGACCTCGTGATCCAGCTCCGCTGCCGCAACCTCTCCGAGTTCGATCTGGCGCTCGAGCGGATCCGGGCCATCCCCGGGGTCAACTCCACACAGACAAGCCTGCTGTTCAGCTCGCTGCGGACCGCGTAGTCACGCGTCGGCACCGGAGGCCCCTCCCCGCTGCGACGACCTCCTCATCCTCCCCACGATCGAGTCGACCAGCACGAACGCAGCCAAGCTCAGTCCCAGCAGCGGGAGCATCAAACCAATGCCGAGCGCGACCAGCAGCACCAGGGCCAGGCCCCACCAGGGGGCGCGGCGCAATGCTCCGCGGTGTGGGGGCCTGCCCGGCCCGCGGCCCCCACGGGTCGGGCGCCGCTGCCACCACATCGCGTAGCCCCACAGGATCATCGCGACCAAGGTCGAGGCGATCAGGAAGAGCACGATCTGGTTGACGAGGCCGAACATCGTCCCCATGTGCAGGTCGATGCCCCAGCGCGTGAGCTTCGCGGCAAGATCCTGCTCGGCGAAGTCGGTCCGGTCGATGACCTCGAGAGTGGCGCCGTCGACAGCCACGGCGTCGACCTTCGTCGGGTAGCTGCGTTGGATCTCCTGCACCACCCAGGCCGAGTCGGCGTCGGCCGGGGGAAGGATCTCGACCAGGCCGGTGTCGACGTTGACGGCCTTGCCGGCAGCGAGAACGTCGTCGATCGCCGCCGGATCGGTGCGGTCGGTCGGCCCGGCCATCGAGGCCCAGTCCGGCGCTTCGCCCGATGCTCCATGCTCGGTGTGCTCCCCCTGCTCGCCACCGGCAGCGGCGCCGTGGCCGGCGTGCTCACCCTGTCCGTCGGCCGGCTCCGTCGGGTCGCCAGCGGCGGGCAACGCGGGGCTGACGGCCTGGGTCGTGAATCCGAATGCCGCGCGAATCGTGCCGATGTTCCCGCCGCCGTACTGCGACCAGGTGATCCCCGTGGCGGCGAGGAAGAGCGCGCCCAGCAGCACCCAGAAGCCGGCCGAGGAGTGCAGGGAGAGGGTGCGTCGGTAGCCGCGCGCCCGCAGATCCGGTCGCACCAGGTCGCGCCTTCGCCGGGAGCGCCGAGCCCGCCGGATCCACAGCCCCAGCCCGGCCAGGGCGATCACTCCGAGCCAGGAGGCGGAGAGCTCGCTGTAGAGCCGTCCCGCGTCCCCGAGGTGCAGGTTCCGGTGGAGCTGGTCGATCCAGCCGCGCAGCGGCAGGGCCCCGCTGGTGCCGTACACGGTGAGGTCACCGCGCACCTCGCCGGAGGCGGGATCGAGGAAGATCGCCCGGGACTCGCCCTCGGCGAGCGCTTCGTCGACGAACATCACCCGGGTGGTGTCCCCGGGCTGCGGTGCCGGTCTCACGGCGGCGAGCTGTGCGTCCGGCCCGATGTAGGCCTGCGCCGCCTCCACCTGGTCTGCGAGCGGAAGCGGGGCGGCGTCGGCCGGGGCGGTGAGCGCCTCGGCGTGGACGACCTTCTCGAGCTGGGGGCTCACCGCGTAGAGAGCCCCGCTGGCGGCGGAGATCAGCAGGAACGGGCCCACCAGGATCGCGGCGTAGAAGTGCAGGCGCAGCAGCAGCGGACCGAGCCAGCCCTGCGAAGTGCGGGAGGCGGCCATGGTCTGTCCTCAGCTCTCGATGAGTCGTGCGGAGATCACGGTGTTGTCCAGGTGGTGCCCGTCCACGTCGAGGTCACCGCTGCAGGTGATCAGGCGCAGCTCCGACCCGTCCGTCTTCCCGTAGACGGCCACCGTGGGGAACTCGTCCTTCGGGTACCGAGCCGCGTCGTACACCTCGAAGGTCGCGACGGTGCCGTCCTCCCGGTCCACCTCGATGCGGTCCCCCGGCTGCAGGCCCCCGAGCTCGAAGAAGACCGAGGGTTCACCGCCCCAGGTCACGTGACCCTCGATGACGGCGGGCCCGGACTCCCCCGGGGTGGGAGAGCCGTCGAACCAGGCCGCGAGATCCGCCTGCTCCCCACGGGGGGCCAGCAGCTTCCCGTCCTCGCCGAGACCGATCGGGAAGACCCGCTCGTCGACGCCGATCGAATCGATGCGCAGGCCAGTCGGCTCGGACGCCGGGAGCGCAGCCGCGGCGGCCTTCTCCGGCGCCGCGGTCGCCGGCTGCTGCGAAGGCTCGGCGGTCTCGGCGCGGTGAGCGGCCGACGACTCGTCACCTCCGGCGTCCGACGGCTCCGCGCCGCCGCCGTCCGAACCTGCGCCGTCCGAAACTGTGCCGTCCGCACTCGCACCGGTCGTGCGCAGCGCGGGCTCCGGCGGGGCGCCGACCTGACTGGTCAGCGCGAACACCAGGAGCGCCGCACCCAGCAGGGCGAGGGCCGCCAGAACGACGGCCGCCGTGCGACGGCCGCCGTTCTGTCGGGATTCTCCGTGAGAGGTCATCTCACTTCTGGGTCTGACGACGACGCAGTGCGAAGGCACCGGCGGCCGCTGCGGTCAGCAGCCCACCACCGGCGAGCATCGCACCGGACTGCTCGATCCCGGCAGTGGTGCCGTCACCGGTCTCGGCACCACCCTCGGGCCACTGCTCCATCTGGGCAACGTCGAGCGTTCCGCAGGCGGCCGGATCGGTGGCCTCGGAGGGCAGGTTCGGGTCGAGGTCGGAGACGACATCGCCGTCGTACGCCCCGCTGCCGTTGTGGTCGACGCCGTGGACGACGATCACGCCGTCGCCGGCGGCGATATCCGCGGCGACCTCGTCGCTGACCTCGATGGTCCGCTCATACGCATCTTCGCCCACCGGGAACCGGTCCACGGCCAGGCCGCTGTCCGGGCTGGTGTCGCCCTCGGTGGTCAGCGAGGTGACGATGTGTCCATAGTCGTCGTGGGCGTCGGAGACCTGGATGGCCCCGTTCTCGCCGCTTCCCTCCATGTTCGGATCGGGGCACTGGTTCTTGCCGCCGACGTGGATGTGCTGGGCATGCGGGGACCCGGCCAGCAGGCCCGTGTTCTCCAGGTTCACGGTGACTTCATTGCCCTCGACCGTGACCCAGGCGGTGCCGGAGGCCCCGGAGTCGTTCAGCTCGGTGAGGTGGGCCTCGAGGGTGGTGGATCCGTGTCCGCCGTCATGCCCCTCGGCCAGGGCGGCACCGGAGGCCCCGAACATGCCGAGCACGGCCGTGGCCGCGAACAGGGGGAGCAGTCGCTTCGTCGTCGTGCGCATCATGACTCCTTCGTCGGACGCCGGACGACCATGCAGCCGTCGTGGGCGGCGTTCCATCACGTGGTTCGGAACCCAGGGCGGATCGGATGGGAGGGAATTTCCCGGCGCGGCGGGGAGGGCTCGTGACCGGAGGCCCCGGGCGCAGAAGCCGCTGGTCACCGGCGCCGACCGCGTCGGCCCGACTGATCGGTCGAGAATCTCGACAGGCCCACCCGCGGAGGCCAGCATGGCAGGACCGGCAGTCCGCCCCTCGATGGAAGGAACCACCGATGACCGACCTCTCCGCCCTTGCCCTCACCTGCTCCCTCACGCCCTCCCCCGCGCCCTCGAGCAGCGATCGTCTCGCCCGACAGCTGCTGGACGAGCTCGAGCAGCACGGCGTGAGCACCTTCTCCGTGCGGGTCGTCGACCAAGACGTCAGGCCGGGCGTGGCGGTCGACATGGGCGCCGGAGACGCGTGGCCTGCCCTGTACGAGAAGGTGCTCGCGGCGGACATCCTGGTGCTGTCCAGCCCGATCTGGCTCGGGCACCCCAGCAGCATCGCCCAGCGCGTGCTGGAGCGACTGAACGGCGACTCGGAGACGGACGAGGGAGGTCGTCCCCGCGTCTTCGACAAGGTCGCTCTGATCGGCGTGGTCGGCAACGAGGACGGCGCGCACAAGGTGACCGCGGATCTCGGTCAGGGTCTGAACGACGTGGGCTTCACCCTGCCCGCGCAGCGCAGGTCCCGGCGGGAGCCCGGCTCGGAGCCGAGGAGATGGTCACGCTCGTGGGGGCCGACGGCACGGCGGCGGAAGCGGTCCCGCGGGAGTGACGCCGGTCGGCACCGCCCCGTCGCTCGCCCTGGAGCGGTCTCGGGAGGACGGGACTCAGACCAGCTCGATGCGGGTGTCCTTGTCGTTCATGACGATCACCGGCGTGACGACGGGATATCCGGCGGTCCGGATCGCCGAGAGGTCCGCGCACAGCAGCGGGTGCCCGCGCTGACCCGCTCCCCGGAGGCCACGAGCGTCGTGAAGCCCTCACCCTGCATCTTCACGGTGTCCAGGCCCCTCCCCCTCCGGAGCGTCACCAAGGCTGTTGGTCACCTGGTGCGTTCACGGGGCGTGCAGGCCGCACCTGATTCACCAGGCATGACGGCCACTTCCCGCTCTATCGCCACCACCGCTGAACGAGTGCGGACGGTCGTCGGCGTGAAGACGGTCGCCAGCGTGAACCCGCGACCGGCGATCTGTCGATCAGCTGCGAAAATGCACCTCATCACGAACGAGACCCCCTCCCGATCCGGGAAGGGGTCTCATCGTTCTCACTGGTGGAGACTAGGGGGGTCGAACCCCTGACCTGAAGCTTGCAAAGCTACCGCTCTACCAACTGAGCTAAGTCCCCATATTCGGTTGTCCCGATCCTACCGCCGCACGCAGCGGCAGGCCGTGGATCAGGCGCGAGCTGCGGGAGCCGGCTGAGCCTGCTTCGCAGCAGACGCGTCCTGCTCGGCGGAAACGCGCTCCGCCTCGCTCCACAGATCATTGCGGATGCGGTCAGATTCGACCTTCCGCCAGGTGAGGATCCCGGCGATCGACGTCCCGAGAAGGACGACGGCGGCGGTGATGAACTTCTTCATACGTTCCTCCGATCCTCGAAGTGGGCCTAACTGGACTTGAACCAGTGACCTCTGTCTTATCAGGACAGCGCTCTAACCGACTGAGCTATAGGCCCATGGGGGCTGATCTCCGAAGCGTACCGGTGTCAGCCACCGACGGACTACGTTACCGCGACGCAGGCCACCGCGTCCAACCCGTCCGACCGGGTGTTTCCGAGGTCACAGCGGACCCATCGCTGGACCGGTCCGGGCAACGACACCGCACGCCTCGGCGAAATACCTCCAATCCGGTCGCCGTCCGGCTCCGAACTTCCGGCATGACCCCCTTCCGAGGAGGTCCGGTGCTCGGGTCCTCCGAGCTCGACAGCAGGATCACCAAGGAGATCGCCATGAACACTCGCATGATCCTTCCCCGACTCGGGGCACTGGCGGCGACCGTCGCGCTGATGAGCGCATGCTCCGGCGGGATGACCGATGATCCGACCTCTGCCGACGGCGGAGAGCAGCCCGCGTCCACGCAGAGCGAGGACAGCGGGATGACGTCCGACGGCGGCGGAGACATGGACCCCGCGGCGAATCTCGTCGGCGCCGGCTGCGCGGACTATGCCGCGATGGTGCCGGACGGCGCCGGCTCCGTGGAGGGCATGTCCCAGGACCCGCTGAGCGTGGCGGCCTCGAACAACCCGATCCTCACCACCCTGACCTCAGCGGTCTCCGGCGAGCTGAACCCGGACGTGGACCTCGTCGATACCCTCGATGGAGACGAGTTCACCGTGTTCGCGCCGGTGGACGACGCCTTCGCGGCAGTCCCCGAGGCGGATCTGAACGCCCTGGCCGGTGACGCCGAGGGTCTCTCCTCCGTGCTCACCTACCACGTGGTCCCCGGGCAGCTCTCCCCCGACGAGATCGCCGGCACGCACACGACCGTGCAGGGCGAAGAGGTCGAGGTGACCGGCAGCGGCGACGATCTGATGGTCAATGGATCCACCGTGATCTGCGGCGGCGTGAAGACCCAGAACGCGACCGTCTACCTGGTCGATACCGTTCTGATGCCTCCGTCGATGGCGGACGCCAGCTGATATCAGCGCACACTGTGGAGACGCGGTGAGCGGGCGGGAGCATCGACCCGATGACCTCCGCCCGCTCGACCGGTCCTCGAAGGAGCTGTGAATGGTGCACGACCCTCCCGAGACATCAGCCGAGCGACGGCGACCGCCGGAGACCAATAGCGGAAGGTACGTGGCGGAAGCTCCCGCCGCGCCCACTCTCTCCGAGCTGTTGCCCCGCGTCGCTCGGGGTGACGAGGATGCCTTCTCCCGTCTCTACGACGACTCCTCGTCGCTGCTGTTCTCACTGATCAAGCGCGTGGTGAGGGATGTGTCGATCAGCGAAGAAGTGCTCCAGGAGGTATTCGTGGAGATCTGGAAGCAGGCCCCGCGGTTCGATGCTCGGCGCGGATCCGCCCACGGATGGATCTGCACCATCGCCCACCGCCGCGCGGTGGACACGGTCCGCTCCAGCGCCGCCGCTCGGCGCCGCGACTCCCAGGAGGGGCTGCGGATCATCCAGGACGAAGTCGTCGACGTGCAGGAGGAGGGCATCATGAGGGTCGAGGCACAGCGCGTGCAGGCAGCGATGGGCTCGCTGAGCGGGCTGCAGGCCGATGCGATCCGCCTCGCCTACTTCGGCGGCTACAGCCACACGGAGGTGGCGAAACTTCTGGACATCCCCGTCGGGACGGCCAAAACACGAATCCGGGACGGAATGATCGTCCTCCGCGACAGCCTGGGGGTGACCTCGTGAACGATCAGCAGCATGACATGACTGGTGCCTGGGCGTTGAACGCCCTGGATGCCGAGGAGCGCGCCCTGCTCGAGGAGTTCCTCGCGAAGGATCCCGAGGCCGCGGCCGAGGCACGCTCCTTCGAGGAGACCGCCGGCGAGCTGGCCGGGAGCCTCGAGCGCGAGGCTCCCCGACCCGAGCTCAAGCGCGCACTGATGGCGCAGATCTCCCAGACCCGCCAGCTCTCGCCGGAGCCGGCTGAGGACGTCTCCACAGGCGACAGAGGCACAGGCACAGGCACAGCCACGCACTCAGCCGTCGAGCCGGACACCCGCACGGAGAGCGCCTCCGCGGCCGAGCACGACGCTGCGGAGCACAACCCCACTGGGCGCGACGCCGCTGAGCACAACTCTGCCGGGCACGACGCTGCTGTGATCCCCCTGGACCGCTATCGCTCCCGCACTCGCTGGCTCGCCGTCGCGGCCGCGGCGCTGATGGTCACGACGATCGTCGGCTTCGGCCTGTGGGGCACCGAGCGGGGCGCACAGCAGGAGACCCTGGAGGCCCTCGCGGCGATGGAATCCGCACAGGCCGGTGCGGAGCAGGAGAGCCAGCTGGTCTCGACGATCATGGCCTCCTCCGACGCCGCCCACCTCACGGTCCCCTCCCAGCACGGCGGCAGCCTGAACCTCATGTACTCGAAGGACCAGCAGGCCATGATCATCCAGTCCGCCGGACTGCCCGCGCTGCCCGCGGATGAGGACTACCAGCTGTGGGTCATCGAGAGTCCCGAGAGCATCCACAGCGCGGGGACGATCGAGGACCCGGCGACGGCGGTGATGAGGACCGGCGAGATCAGCGAGGGCGCGAGCATCGGCCTGACCATCGAGCCGGCCGGGGGCTCCGACCAGCCGACGATGACCCCGATCGCGATGGGTGTGCTGTGATGTCCGCCGCCACACAGCCCGCCGCTCCTCGCCGGGCCCGACAGCCCCTGTGGTCGATGCTGGCCGGGACCATCTCCGGGGTGGTGCTGGTAGCCGTCGCGGAGCTGGTCTCCCTGGCCTTCAGCTCCTCCTCCGCGCCCTTCGTGGCCGTCGGAGGTGGCTTCGTCGACATCATCCCGCCTGCAGTGAAGGACCTGGTGGTGGGTCTGTTCGGCACCTGGGACAAGGTGGTGCTGTTCGCCTCGATGATCGCCGTGTACCTCGTGCTCACGGCATTGATCGGCCGTCTCGGGGATGCCCGGCCGCGCCTCGCCGCCGGCCTCCTCGCGGTTCTCGGGGTGTTCGCGATGATCATCGTGCTGACCCGCGCGCAGAACTCTGCGCTCGATGTCATCCCCACTCTGCTTGGCACCGTGATCGCCGCGCCCACTCTGCTGTTCCTGCTGCGCACCGTCCACGCCCCCGTCGAGGAGCGCGGCGACGGCTGGACGCGGCGCCGCTCACTGGTGGGCATCGGCGCCGTGGGCGTCCTGGCAGTGATCGCCGCCGCCACCGCCCGCGGGGTGAGCGCGAGCCGTGAGGTGGCTCAGCGTGCGGCGCAGTTCATGCTCCCCGCTCCGCGCACCCCCGCGGACCCGATCCCGGAGGGCGCCCAGGTGAACCTCGAGGGCATGCCGCCCTTCGTCACCCCGAACGGGGACTTCTATCGGATCGACACCGCTCTCGCGGTGCCTCGGGTGGACCCCACCACCTGGCAGCTGCGGATACATGGGCTCGTGGACCAGGAGCTGACGCTGAGCTTCGAGGAGCTGCTCGCGGAGCCCATGATCGACACGAATCTGACGCTGACCTGCGTCTCCAATGCGGTCGGCGGGGATCTCGTGGGCAACGCGATCTGGCTGGGGGTCCCCGTGCGCACATTGCTCGAGCGCGCAGGGGTCAAGGACGGGGCCGACATGGTCCTCTCTCGCTCGATCGACGGGTTCACCGCCTCCACCCCTCTCGAGGCGCTCACCGACTCCCGCGACTCGCTGATCGCGGTGGGCATGAACGGCGAGCCGCTGCCTGCGGAGCACGGCTATCCGGTGCGGATGGTGGTGCCGGGCCTGTACGGCTACGTCTCCGCGACCAAATGGCTCACCGAGCTCAAGGTCACCCGTTTCGCGGACGACGTCGCCTACTGGTCCACCCGTGGCTGGTCCGAGCGCGGGCCGATCAAGATCGCCTCCCGCGTGGACGTTCCCCGCTCCTTCGGGGATCTCCGCCCCGACGCCAGCGGTGCCGTGATGCTCGGCGGCACCGCCTGGGCTCAGCAGCGCGGCATCGCGGCGGTCGAGGTACGGATCGACGACGGCGACTGGCGCGCGGCCGAGCTCGGCGCGGAAGTCTCCGAGGACACCTGGGTCCAGTGGTCCCTGCGCTGGGAGGATGCGTCCCCCGGCGACCACAGCATCATGGTCCGCGCGACCGACGGCGAGGGCGAGGTGCAGACCGAGGAGCGGGCGAACCCCGCACCCGACGGGTCCAGCGGCTGGCACACGGTGCGCTGCACCGTGGTCTGAGCGCGGCACCGTGGCCTGAGCGGCTTCGTGGCCTGCGCGGCACCCACGGGCAGGCGCCTCTCAGCGAGTCAGCCGCCTCTCAGCGGGGCAGGCCGTCGCCCACGACCAGCTCGTGCACCGTGACCAGCTCATGGAGCGCCTCCGGGGACGCGGCCAGCGCTGCGCACACCTCAGCGGCTTCGCCGTGGGTCAGCGGATCTCCGGTGAGCCCGACCAGTTCGTCGAACATCTCCTGCTGGCGATGGCGCAGCGGGATCGGCTGCTCCTCCCGGGCGATCACGCCCCAGAGCGAGGCGTAGACATCGAAATGTGCAGGCCTCACACCGGTGGCAAGGGTGAGGGGGAAGTCGTCGGTGGACAGCCGCACCCGGTCGTAGTTCGGCTCGGTGGCGTCGAGGACCTCGAGCTGTTCGTCGTCGAACCAGGTTGCGACGAGCTCCATCCGCTCCCCTGGGGCGAGGTACGGGGCTGCGGGCACATACCCCGGTGCAGCGGTGTGGGCGACGTGCCCGACGGCGAGGTTGTGCACGGTGCATCGCACGAACGGCGTGGTCGCCGGGATGCGGCGGCCGGAGCGGTGGTATTTGCGGGCGATCGTCTGCGGGGTCTGGTTGGAGCCGACGGCCACCACCAGGGTGCGCTCGGCCAGCGGGGCCACCCCGTCGGCGGCGAGGGCCTGCTCGATCGCCGCGGTGTCGATGAGCGCCTCCTCGAGCTGCTCGCTCGGGGCGTCCACGCCGCCGCTCGGATCCAGCTCCACGACGCCCTCGCTCCGCAGCAGGGCCGAGCGCACGGCCGGACCGAGCCACGGGTAGTCCTCGGGAGCGGCAGGGCGGGCGGCAACGGTCGTCATCGTGGAGGAGGACATCCTTCGACCATAGCGAGGTCTGTGCACCCCGCCCAGGGAACCGCGATCACCCTCACGCCCGTCGCAGAGATGGTCCGCAGAGCAGGACACCTGGGACACACGGCGCCCGAGCACCCACACTTCTTCCCATGGTCACGCCTCCCCAGCTCCCCTCGGCTACGAGTTCTCCACGGATTCCGGGCGGATCGACGCGGTGCGCGTGCACCAGCTGCTGCTCGAGCACGCGCACTGGGCGCAGGGCCGTGACCGGGAGACTCAGGAGGCGATCATCGCCGGGTCCCGGAACTACGGGATCTACCAGGGGCGCACCGGTGACCAGGTCGCCTACGCCCGAGTCGTCACCGACGGGGTGACCTTCGCCTGGCTCGCCGACGTGGTCGTGGATCCCGCCCACCGCAGGTGCGGCCTGGGCGCGGCGATCGTCGACGGCGTGCTCGAGGACCTCGCACCCCTGGGCCTCACGAGGGTCGTGCTGAAAGCCTCCGCCGAGGCCCGAGTGCTCTACGAACGCGCCGGCTGGACTCCCCTCGACGGCCCCGAGGACTGGATGGAGCGCCGCCGAGGTTGAGAGCGAGGTTGAGAGCCGGGCCTACCCTGGCACCATGAGCGAACAGCGTGCGATCGACGCCCTGGAGGCTTCCGGCCTCACCTACGAGATCACCCGGCACGGCCGGGTGGGCTCCCTCGCCGAGGCGGCGGCCGCTCGCGGGGTGGAGCCTCGCGACATCATCAAGACCCTCGTGGTGCGTCGCGGCGAGGGGGACTTCCTGTTCGTGCTGGTCCCGGGTGATCGTGAGATCTCCTGGCCGAAGCTGCGGGCGCTGCTGGGGGTGAACCGGTTGTCGATGCCGGACAAGGACGTCGCCCAGGAGGTCACCGGCTATGAGCGCGGCACCATCACACCCTTCGGGTCGATCACCGCCTGGCCCGTGATCGCCGACATGGACCTCACCGGTGACCCACAGCGCACGATCTCCCTCGGTGCCGGCGCCCACGGGGTCGCGGTCACTGTTCCCGCCGAGGCGGCACTCTCCCACCTCGCCGCCCAGCTCGCCGACATCACCGACCTCACCGACCCTCAGGGCGCCTGAGCCACCGGTCTCACGCGGGGCCCGCCATGAGCCTCACTCGTCGGTGAAGGTCATCTTCAATCCACCCAGCAGCGCCGCCACCAGGTTGTAGAGGAAGGCCAGAAGGGTGCCGAGGGCGGTGATGATCACGACGTTCACCACCGCGACGATGGTGCCGTAGCTGGTCATCTTCGAGAAGCTGAAGAACTCCATGAAGGGCAGCGGATCGCCGCCGTTCAGGGAGCGACCCAGCTCTTCGATCTGGTCCCACATGCCGATCGCCTCGACCAGGTTCCACAGCAGCACCACGGCGACCACGGTCGCGATGCCGATGGCGATCGCGGCCAGGAACGACAGCTTCATCACCGAGAACGGGTCGAGCCGGGCCAGGGTCAGGCGCACACGGCGGGGGCCGCGACGTTCCTTCTCCGCCGGATTCGCGATCCCACTGGTCTTCTTCGGGCTGCGGCTCGCGCCCTTGGCCGCGGAGCCACGGCCCGCACCCATCGGGGACTCGGCCGGCGAGGACGTGTCCTCGAAGGCCGGGAGCTTGGTCGTGGACTCGGCCGGGCTGGGGGACCCGGAGGCTGTCCTGGACTCACTGGTGCTCACGGGTCACTCCTGGTTCGGGTCGGCGTCGCCCTGCGGCGACTGGTCGGACTCGTCAGAGCCTAGAACATCAGCCTCGTCGGCCACACCCTCGGGCGCGCCCTGCGAGGAGATCTCCACAGCATCCTCGCCTGCGCCGTCGACAGCGCCCTCGGCCACCTCAGCAGCCTCGGCAACTCCAGCTGCGTCGGTGCTCGCGTCGGCATCGATGATCTCGGGCGCCTCGGCGTCCTCGTCGTCGACCTCGGTCTCCTGGCCGGTGGTGACCAGCAGGATGCGGTCGCCCTTGTCGGGCTTGGCGAAGACGACGCCCATGGTGGTGCGGCCCTTGGCCGGGACCTCGGCGACCTTGGAGCGGACCACGCGGCCGCGCTCCATGACCACCAGCAGCTCGTCGGACTCCTCGACGACGGCGGCACCGACGAGGTGGCCGCGGTCGTCGGGCAGCTTCGCGACCCGGATGCCCAGGCCGCCACGACCCTGCAGGCGGTACTCGTCGACGCTGGTGCGCTTGGCGAAGCCGCCGTCGGTCACGGTGACCACGAAGGTGTCCGGACGCACCACGTCCATGGCCAGCAGCTGGTCGTCATGGCGGAACTTCATGCCGGTGACGCCGCTGGTGGCGCGGCCCGTCGGGCGCATCGTGCCGTCATCCGCAGGCATCCGCACGGACTGGCCGTTGCGGGAGACCAGCAGGATCTCGTCGTCGGCGTTCACGGCGCGGGCCGCGATCACGCGGTCCGGGCGGGTGCCGTCGACGCCGTCGACCTCGCGCAGGTTGATCGCGATGATGCCGCCGGTGCGGTTCGAGTCGAAGGCCGACATAGCCGTCTTCTTGACCAGGCCCGACTCGGTCGCGAGCACGAGGTACTGGGCGTCCTCGTAGCTGTCGATCGCGAGCACCGAGGCGATGTGCTCGTCCGGCTGGAAGGCCATCAGGTTCGCGACGTGCTGGCCCTTCGCGTCCCGCGGCGCCTCGGGCAGCTCGTAGCCCTTGGAGCGGTAGACACGGCCCTGGTTGGTGAAGAACAGCAGCCAGCGGTGCGTGGTCGTAGTGAAGAAGTGCTCGACCACGTCGTCCTCGCGCAGCGACGCGCCGCGGACCCCCTTGCCGCCCCGCTTCTGGGCGCGGTACTGGTCCTCACGGGTGCGCTTGACGTAGCCGCCGCGCGTGATGGTGACGACCACATCCTCCTCGGGGATCAGGTCCTCCATCGCCATGTCTCCGGCGAAGGGGAGGATCTGGGTGCGACGGTCATCGCCGTAGCGGTCCACGATCTCGGCGAGCTCCTCGGAGACGATCTCGCGCTGCCGCTCGGGCGAGGCCAGGATCGCGGTGTACTCCTCGATCAGGGCCTGCAGCTTGTCGTGCTCCTCGATGATCTTCTGGCGCTCGAGGGCGGCCAGGCGGCGCAGCTGCATCGCGAGGATCGCGTTGGCCTGGATCTCGTCGATCTCGAGAAGGTCGATCAGGCCGGTGCGGGCCTCGTCGACGTCCGGAGAGCGGCGGATCAGCGCGATGACCTCGTCCAGGGCGTCGAGCGCCTTGAGGTAGCCGCGGAAGACGTGGATCTGCTCCTCGGCCTTGCGCAGACGGAACCTCGTGCGGCGCACGATGACGTCGATCTGGTGCTTGGTCCACTCGCGCACGAAGGAGTCGATCGACAGCGTGCGCGGCACCCCGTTCGCAAGCGCCAGCATGTTCGCGGAGAAGTTCTCCTGCAGCTGGGTGTGCTTGAAGAGGTTGTTCAGCACCACCTTCGCCACGGCGTCGCGCTTGAGGGTGATGACCAGCCGCTGGCCGGTGCGGCCGGAGGTCTCGTCGGTGATGTCGGCGATGCCCTGGATCTTGCCGAGCTTGACCATCTCGGCGATCTTCCGCGCAAGATTGTCGGGGTTGACCTGGTAGGGCAGTTCGGTGACCACGAGGGACATCCGGCCGTTGATCTCCTCGGTGGAGACCACGGCGCGCTGGGTGATCGAGCCGCGCCCGGTGCGATAGGCATCCTCGATGCCGGAGGTGCCCACGATGGTGGCGCCGGAGGGGAAGTCGGGGCCCTTGATCAGGCGCAGGCAGGCCTCGAGCAGCTCAGGCTTGGTGGCCTCGTAGTTGGTCAGCAGCCACTGGGCGGCCTCGGCCACCTCGCGCAGGTTGTGCGGCGGGATGTTCGTGGCCATGCCGACGGCGATCCCGGAAGAGCCGTTGACCAGCAGGTTCGGGAAGCGGGCGGGCAGCACGGTGGGCTCGTCGACGGTGTTGTCGTAGTTGCCCTGCATGTCGACCGTCTCCTGGTCGATGTCACGCACGAGCTCGAGGGCCAGCGGGGCCATCTTGCACTCGGTGTACCGGGGGGCGGCGGCGCCGTCATCACCGGCGGAGCCGAAGTTGCCCTGTCCCAGGATCAGCGGGTAGCGCATCGACCAGGGCTGCACGAGGCGCACCATGGCGTCGTAGATGGCGCTGTCGCCGTGGGGGTGGTAGTTGCCCATGACCTCGCCGACGACCTTCGCGGACTTCGAGAAGGAGCGGTCGGGCCGGTAGCCGCCGTCGTACATCGCGTAGACGATGCGGCGGTGGACGGGCTTGAGCCCGTCGCGCACGTCCGGCAGGGCGCGCGAGACGATGACGCTCATCGCGTAGTCGAGATAGGAGCGCTGCATCTCCTGGTTCAGGTCGACCTGGGTGATCCGGTCGACCTCGTGCTCGTCCAACGGATCCACCAGGGTGACCGTGCGCGAGGCGGCCTCCTCGGCGGAGATCTCGTGGGCGCCCTCGGGCGTCTCCTGGCCACCGATGCCGGCGCTCTGCGCGGGGGTGGTCTCCTCGCCCGGGGTCTGCTCCGGGCTCGGGTCCTGGTCGGGGCGCGGGGTCTCGTCTGGGTTCTGCGGGGTGTCACTCATGGGGCACAAGGCCTTTCAGATGGGGCCGATGGGTCAGGGCCCCCGGGGGCGCACGGCGGCCGGCGCCGCCCCGGGGTCCGACGATCAGATGTCGAGGAAGCGGACGTCCTTGGCGTTCTCCTGGATGAAGCGGCGCCGGGACTCGACGTCATCCCCCATCAGGACGGAGAAGATGGTGTCCGCATCGGCGGCCTCATCGACCGTGACCTGCTTCAACGTGCGCGTGTTGGTGTCCATGGTGGTGGACTGGAGTTCCTTCCAGTCCATCTCGCCCAGACCCTTGTAGCGCTGGATGCCGTTGTCCCGGGGGATCCTGCGGCCTGCCGCGCGACCGGCCTCGAGGCGCTCGTCCCGCTCGACGTCGCTGAAGACGTACTCGTGCGGGGCGTTGGTCCACTTCAGGCGGAACAGCGGCGGCATCGCGATGAACACGTGACCCAGCTCGATCAGCGGCCGCATGTAGCGGAACAGCAGCGTGAGCAGCAGGGTGCAGATGTGCTGGCCGTCGACGTCGGCATCCGCCATCAGGATGATCTTGTGGTACCGCAGCTTGGTGGCGTCGAAGTCCTCGCCGATGCCGGTGCCGAAGGCGGTGATCAGGGACCTGACCTCCTGGTTGTCCAGGGCTCGGTCCAGGCGTGCCTTCTCGACGTTCAGGATCTTCCCGCGGATGGGCAGGATCGCCTGGGTGCGGGGATCCCGGCCCATCACGGCCGAGCCGCCGGCGGAGTCGCCCTCGACGATGAAGATCTCGGACTCGGCGGGGTTGCGCGAGGCGCAGTCACGCAGCTTGCCGGGCATGCCGCCCGTCTCCAGCGGGGACTTGCGACGGGTGGCGTCGCGGGCCTTGCGGGCCGCCTCGCGGGCGGCCGCGGCGGCCTGGCCCTTCATGACGATGGACTTGGCCTCCTGCGGGTGGGAGACGAACCAGTCCTGCAGCTGATCGGTCATCACCTTGACCATGAAGGTCCGGGCGATGGTGTTGCCGAGCTTGGTCTTGGTCTGGCCCTCGAACTGCGGCTCGCCGAGCTTCACGGAGATGACCGCGGTCAGGCCCTCGCGGATGTCCTCGCCGGTGAGGTTGGCGTCCTTCTCCTTGAGCAGGCCCTGGGCGCGACCGTAGCGATTCACGATCGAGGTCAGCGAGGAGCGGAAGCCCTCCTCGTGGGTGCCGCCCTCGTGGGTGTTGATCGTGTTGGCGTAGGTGTGCACCGACTCCGAGTAGGCGCCGGTCCACTGCATCGCGACCTCGACGCTGATGTGCGCGTCGGTGTCCTCGGACTCGAAGGAGATGATGTCGGGGTGGATCACCTCGGCCCGCTTGGAGGTGTTGATGAACTCGACGAAGTCCTGCAGGCCGCGCTCGTAGTGGTACGAGATGGTGCGGGGGCCCTTGTCCTTCTCGGCGCCCTCCGCCTCGAGCTCGACGTCGACGATGTCGTCCTCGCCGTCGTCTCCCTGTTCCGGGAGGCGCTCGTCGGTCAGGGTGATGCGCAGTCCCTTGTTCAGGAACGCCATCTGCTGGAACCGCTTGCGCAGCGTCTCGAAGTCGTAGACGGTCTCGTCGAAGATCTCGTCGTCGGCCCAGAAGCTGATGGTGGTGCCGGTCTCGGTGGCCTCCTCGCCCTTCTCGAGCGGGGCCAGCGGGACGCCGCGGCTGTACGCCTGGCGCCAGACGTGACCCTGGCGGCGGATCTCGACCTCCATCCGGATGGACAGGGCGTTGACCACGGAGGAGCCGACGCCGTGCAGACCGCCGGAGACCGCATAGCCGCCGCCGCCGAACTTGCCGCCGGCGTGCAGGACGGTGAGCACGAGCTCGACCGCAGGCTTGCCCTCGGTGGGGTGCATGTCCACCGGGATGCCGCGGGCGTGGTCCACCACGCGCACGCCGCCGTCGGCCAGCAGCGTGACCTCGATGGTGTCGCCGTGACCGGCCATCGCCTCGTCCACCGAGTTGTCGACGATCTCCTGGACCATGTGGTGCAGGCCGCGCTCACCAGTGGAGCCGATGTACATGCCCGGACGCTTGCGGACCGCCTCGAGGCCCTCGAGGACCGTGATGTCCGAGGCCTCGTAGTGCTCGGGCGCACGGGCCGCACGCTCTCCGGCGGTGGGCTCCGTCGAGCCGGACTCGACCGGCACGGCACCCTCGCCCGGCACGGGGGTTGGGTCCGTCGTGCCCACGGGCACGTCCTGATCGGGCATGGGGCGGTCGCTGTCGCTCACCTGATGTGGCTCCTCGCAGTCCAGGGTCCCTCGGTCGGGAGAGCGCCGAGGGTGGTTCAGCAGACCAGGCGGACGGGACCGCCGACTCTTCGCACAGGCGGCCCACTGATGCCCGCGCGCGTGCGCGCGTGAGACATCCGTAGGCCACGGCGATCGAGCCGACAGCATCGAGTCCACGAGGACGTCGGAGGACGTCGGCCGAACCTCCCTGATTCTAGCGGAAATCGTCTCCTGAACCTATTCTCATGGCCTGTTCTGTGGACAACGTGACCCGGAACGGCCCTCAGATGGCCTGGAACCCCCTCGATTTCGACATCAACCTCCGTGGGACGGGGTCCCGTACCCCTCCCCGGGTCCTGTCGCGGCACAGGGGCGCCTGGCGTGCTCGCACCAGACGCCCCGATAGCCTCGGGCTCGCGGGAGCTCCCCTCAGCCTCGCGGGAGCTCCGAGGAGGCTCCGGCGCCGCTCCCGTTCAGCTCTCTCAGCACGCTCGCGGTGATCAGCGCAGCGGCCACCGCCTCGTAGCCCTTGTCCTCGCGCGAGTCCGCAAGCCCCGCCCGATCGAGCGCCTGCTCCTCGTCGTCGCAGGTCAGGAGGCCGAATCCGATCGGCACGCCGTGATCCAGGGCGACCCGGTTCAGGCCGTCCGTCGCCGCGGAGCACACATACTCGAAGTGCGGGGTGCCGCCGCGGATCACGACGCCGAGCGCCACGACCGCGTCGTGCTCGCGGGCCAGGGCGTCCGCGATCACCGGCAGCTCGAAGGAGCCGGGGGCGCGCACGACGGTCGGGGCGGTGATGCCGGCTTCGGCGGCGCCTCGCAGAGCGCCGGCGAGCAGTCCGTCCATGACCTGCTCATGCCAGGACGCCGCGACGATCGCGAGCCGGGTGGTGGGCTGGTGGGGGATCTGGGTGGTGGGGCTTCCGTGGCCGCTCATGCGGTCTCTCCTTCGAGGTGGGTGGTGGGGAGGTCGGGGAGATCGCGGAGGCGATGTCCCAGTCGGTCCCGCTTGGTGGTCAGATAGGTGAGGTTCTCAGGGGTCGGATGGGTGGTGAGGTCGGTGGTGCCGGCGACCTCGACGCCCCCGCCCACCAGGGCGTGGGCCTTCTCGGGGTTGTGGGTGAGCAGCTCGACGGCGCGCACCCCGAGGTGGGCGAGGATGCCGGGGACCGCGGCGAAGGAGCGGGCGTCCACCGGCAGGCCGAGGTCGAGGTTCGCGTCGACGGTGTCCCGCCCTGCGTCCTGCAGGGCGTAGGCGCGCAGCTTCTCGACCAGGCCGATGCCGCGGCCCTCATGGCCGCGCAGCAGGATCAGCACCCCTCGCCCGGCCGCGTCGATGCGGGCCAGGGACTCCTGCAGCTGGGGACCGCAGTCGCAGCGGCGGGAGCCGAAGACATCCCCGGTGACGCATTCGGAGTGCACCCGGGTGAGCACCGGGCCACCGGCGGTGACGTCTCCGCGCACCAGCACCAGGTGCTCGGCGGTGCCCTCGCGCACGGCGAGCGCCTGGAAGGTGCCGTGAGGGGTGGGCAGCGGGACCGGCGCCGTGATCTCGAGGGCTGGCTGATCCTCCCGCCTGCGGTATGCGGCGAGGTGCTCGATCGAGATCATCACCAGACCGTGCTGGTCGGCGAACTCGCGCAGGGCGGGGCCGCGCATCATCTCGCCGTCGTCGTGGACGAGCTCGACGATCATCCCCACCGCGGGCAGGCCGGCGAGGCGGGTGAGGTCGACGGCCGCCTCGGTGTGGCCGCGACGTTCGAGCACGCCGCCGGGCTTCGCGCGCAGAGGGAGCACGTGACCGGGACGGATGAGGTCTCCGGCCACGGTGTCCGCTCCGGCGAGGACCCGGAGGGTGCGGGCACGGTCGGAGGCGCTGATGCCGGTGGTCACGCCCTCGCTCGCGTCGACGCTCACGGTGTAGGCGGTGCGCAGCGGGTCGGCGTTCTCCCGCACCATGAGCGGCAGCTCGAGGGCGTCGGCCCGCTCTCCGCTCATCGGGGCGCACAGCAGACCGCTCGAGTGGCGCACGGCGAAGCCGATCAGGGCGGGGGTCGCGGCGGAGGCGGCCAGGATCAGGTCGCCCTCGTTCTCGCGGTCCTCGTCGTCGACGACGACCACGGCGTGACCGGCGGCGATCGCGGCGATCGCCTCCTCGACGGGATCCAGGCGCAGGGCGGTCATCGGGTCTCCTCAGTGGTGGGCAGCAGGCTTGCGGTGAGCTTCTCGACGTACTTCGCCAGCACGTCCACCTCGAGGTTCACGCGGTCGCCGACGTCGCGGCCACCGAGGGTGGTGCGGGCGAGGGTCTCGGGGATCAGGCCGATCGTGACCTGGTCTCCCTCGATCTCGGCGACGGTGAGGCTCACGCCGTCCACGGCGAGGGAGCCCTTCGCCACGACGTAACGCGCCAGACCGGCAGGCAGCGCGAGGTGCAGCAGGGTGGTCCCCTCCGCCTCCTCACGCCCGCTGACCTCGCCGACGCCGTCGACGTGGCCCTGCACGATGTGGCCGTCCAGGCGGCCGCCCGCCCGCACGCATCGCTCGAGATTCACGCGGTCCCCGGGCGCGAGGTCGCCGAGGGAGGTCGCGGCGAGGGTGGTGGAGATGACGTCCGCGCTCCAGAGCTCGCCCTCGTGCGCGGTCACGGTCAGGCAGCAGCCGTTCACGGCGATCGAGTCGCCGAGGGCGATGCCGTCGAGCACGTGCGGGGAACGGATCTGCAGGCGGGTGGGATCGGCGCCCGGGGTGAGCGACTCGACGGTGCCGAGCTCTTCGATGATGCCGGTGAACATGAGGATCCTTCCAGGTCAGGCGGGGTGGTTCAGACGATGGGGATCAAACGGTGGGGATCAGACGGTGCGGTTCAGGCGCTGCGGTTCGGGCGCTGCGGTTCAGGCGCTGCGGTTCGGGCGTTGCACGTCAGACGGCGCTAGTTGGCTGGTGGAGAGGGCCGGATGCGGGGGCGGAGGGTGAGGCGCAGATCCGTCGGCCCCTCCGGTGAGCGCAGCGGAGTGACATCGACCAGGTCCAGATCGAGCCGGTCGGTGAGGGTGGTGATGGAGAGGTCCGCGACGGCGGGGCGGCCGGCCCCGAGCAGCGTCGGGGCGAGGTGGAGGATCAGCTCATCCACCAGGCCCTCCCGCAGGAAGGCGGCCGCGAGGGTGGGCCCTCCTTCGAGCAGCACATGCCGGGCACCGCGATCGAACAGCTCCGCGAGGGCGGCCGACGGGTCGCGGGTGAGCAGCCGGATCTCCTCGCCGGCACCGTCGATGGCGGGCAGCGTGGGCGCCTCGCCGATGCCCATCACGGCCCGCAGCGGCTGTCGCGGATGCAGTGTCCCGTCGGGCCGACGGGCCGTGAGGGCTGGGTGGTCGATCCGGGCCGTGCCGGTGCCCACCAGCACGGTGTCGCAGGTGGTGCGCAGGAGGTGGACCTCTTCGCGGGCTGCGGGGCCGGTGATCCACTGGCTGGTGCCGTCGGCGGCGGCCGCGCGGCCATCGAGGGTGAGGGCGATCTTGGCGGTGACCAGGGGACGCTCGTGCCGCAGGCCGTGTTCCCAGCCTCGGTTGAGGGCTGCCGCAGCGCCGGCGAGATCGTCCGGTACGTCGAGCACGACGTCGATCCCGGCCTCGCGCAGGCGCTGGATGCCGCCACTCGCGACGGGGTTCGGATCGCGGCGGGCGATGATCACCCGGTGGATGCCGGCCTCGATCAGCGCCTCGGCGCAGGGGCCGGTGCGGCCCACATGGTTGCAGGGCTCGAGGGTGACCACGGCGGTCGCACCGGTCACGGGGACGGTCGCGCGGGAGAGGGCGTCGGCCTCGGCGTGCGGGGTGCCGGCGCCTCGATGGTGACCCTCGGCGAGGACCTCTCCGGCGGGGCTCAGCAGCACACAGCCCACACGGGGGTTCGGGCCCAGGGGCACCACGGGATCGGCCGCGATCTCGAGGGCTCGGCGCAGGGCCTGCCGTTCGGCATCCTCCAGCATGGTCTCTCCTCCGGTCCGCTGCTCGCGGTCCCGGAGGGAGAGGAAGGGTGTGCGGAGACGACGTCACCCAGGTCCACCGTGCGGCGCACCGGGGTGCGCGAAGACGGATCGCCCGAGGACGTCGTTCGCGTGCGCTTCCCATCCGGACTTTAACCGTCGGTCCAGGAGTTTCACCTGGTCAGCCGAGGGCCAGAGGCCATCGGGTCGCGGACTATCACCGCCGGCTCGGAATTTCACCGACCCCAGTGCACGCGAGCTTCATCAGCTCGTCAGGAGCCACCGTAGCAGGGCGCCGCCGGGAGATGACGGGGCGTGAACTGCGCATCACATCAGCCGGGACATCGTCCCCGTCCCTCACAGCAGGTCGATCAGGCACTGCCTCATCCGCTGATCTCCTGCCGTTCGTCCCTCACAGCACGTCGATCAGCCGTAGGTGTCCCGGGGGCCGCGCCAGGTCACGGTACGGCGGCCCTTCTTCCAGGTGCGCTCGGCCGCGGCGGGACCGGTCACCTTCAGCTCGGAGATCACATGGGAGCCCACATGCTCCTCGATCGTGGTGATCAGCTGGGGAGTGAGCATCCGCAGCTGCGAGGCCCAGGCAGAGGAGGACGCGCTGACCACCAGCACACCGTCGTCGAGCGACACCGGGCGGCAGTGGGTGGCGAGCCGTTCGCCGACGATCTCGTCCCACTCCTCGAGCACCCGCCCGGCGTTCATCCCCGCATTCCAGCCGAGGTTTCCCAGCACCTTCTTCAGCACGTTCTCGATCCCCTGCGGATCGCGCGGGTCGGGCCGGGATCCAGAATAGCCTGGGGCCCGGCCGGAACGGTCTCGCACGTCCCTGGCCTGCGTCTTCGCGGAGATGGGGAACAGTCCGCGGTCCCGAGCCGCGGCCCGAGAGCGGTTCACCGTGCGCCGGGCGAGCTCGAAGGGATCCTGCGGGGTGGGAAGCTGCGGCGGATCGAAGAGCACCTCGACGGCAGCGCCAGAGCGGCTCGCATAATCGTCGGCGGTGTGGTCGTCGGCGTCGTACGGATCGAACGAGCGGATGCTCGGCTCGAATCCAGATGCACGATCCGGCTCGTGGTCCGGCATCCGGCGGACCTCCGGGCGGTCACGACCCGGCCGGGTCGCGGACTGATCCGCCGCAGATCGCCGCGCGGGCGGAGGCGTGGATCCGCGCTCAGTCTCGGCGGCTGAGCTGTTCCCGCCGGACCAGGTGCCCAGGTCATAGGGGTTCGCGAGGCGGGGACGGGCAGTTCCGTCACCGCGGCCAGCACCGCCTTTTCGGCTCGTTCCACCGGCACGGCCCGTCACAGCCCGCCGCCGTTCTGACGTGGCACTGCCTCTCCCAGGCTCACCTCGACCACGTGGATCTCGCCGTCCAGAGAATCTGGGATGTCGGAATCGTTGGCGGTGGTGATCAGCACCTGGGAGGCACCGGTGACGATCCGACCCAGCCGCTCGCGGCGATAGGCGTCGAGCTCGCTGAACACGTCATCGAGGATCAGGATCGGCTCGCCGTCACCGAGATCCCCTTCTTCGAGACGCAGCAGATCGTAGGAGGCCAACCTCAGGGCGAGTGCGAGCGACCAGGACTCGCCATGGCTGGCATAGCCCTTGGCCGGGAACTCGTGCAGCCGGATCTCCATGTCGTCGCGGTGGGGTCCGGTGAGGGTGGCCCCGCGATCGATCTCCTCGTCGTGCCGGGCGGCGAGCATCTCCAGCATCCGGTCGTGGATCTCGCGCGTGGCGGGGAGGGTGCCCGGCAGGGTGCCCAGGCCGTCGAGCACCTCGGAGCGGTAGAGGATGTCCGCCGGGGAACTGACCTCGCCCCGCTGATCAGGAGGGAGATCCAGCGCCTGGTCTGCGCCTTCGTCGGTGGCGACGCGCAGGTACGAGTAGCCGAGGTGGGGGCGCAGGCGGTTGACCAGATGGAGGCGGGCGCGCAGCAGCTCCGCGCCATGGCGGGCGAGCTGCTGGTCCCAGACCTCGAGGGTCGAGGCAGCGGTGTCTGCGGGATCCAGCCCGCCGACGCTGCGGCCGCTTCCGCCGCGGCGCATCGACCGCATCTGCTTGAGCAGGTTGCCGCGCTGTTTGAGCACCCGGTCGTAATCGGCCTTGACCGAGGCGTAGCGCGGGGCGATGACGAACAGCAGCTCATCGAGGAATCGGCGGCGGCCTTCGGGATCGGCCTTCACCAGGCCCAGGTCCTCGGGGGCGAAGAGCACCGCCCGGACCTCGCCGAGCAGATCGCGCAGGCGGGAGATGTTCTGTCCCTGCCGCCGTGCCCGGTTGGACTTGCCTGGCGTGATCTCGAGGTCGATCTGGAGCGGCCGACCCGCACGCAGGAAACTCGCGCGGATGATCGCGGTGCTCTCGCCGCGGTGGACGAGGGCGGCGTCGTGCGGGACCCGATGGCTGGACAGGGTCGCGAGGTACCACAGGGCCTCGACGATGTTGGTCTTGCCCTGCCCGTTCTTCCCCACCAGCACGGTGATGCCGGGCTGAACCGGCAGGGAGAGCCGCTGGTAGGAGCGGTAGTCGGTGAGTTCGAGCGAGGTCAGCTGCACGGAGGGAGCACTCCCTCCCTCAGATCCGCATCGGCATGATCAGGTACTTGTACGAGTTGTCGGGCTCACCCTCGAGGGAGTCCTGACCGGTCATCACGGAGGGCTTGATCGAGTCGGTGAAGGTGAGCCGGGCGAACTCGGTGCCCAGGGCGCCGAGGCCGTCGAGCAGGAACCCGGAGTTGAAGCCGACCACGAGGTCCTCGCCCTGGAGATGCGCCTCGAGCACCTCGCTGGCCTGGGCGTCGTCGCCGGCGCCGGCCTCAAGGGCGACCTGGCCCTCGGTGAAGGACAGCCGCACGGGGGTGTTCCGCTCGGCGACCAGGGAGACGCGCTTGACCGCGTCGATCAGGCTGCCGGTGGAGACCACGGCGGTGATCGCCGAGGTGTCCGGGAACAGGCGACGCACGGGCGGGTAATCGCCGTCGACCAGCGTGGAGGTGGTGCGACGACCGCCGGCCTCGAAACCGATGAGGTTCGCCGAGGAGTCATCGGACAGTGCGATCTCGACGCTGCCGCCGGTGGAGAGCGAGCGTGCCACCTCGTGGAGGGTGCGGCCTCGGACCAGGGCGGTGAGCTCGGTGCTGGGGGTCGACGGGTTCCAGGTCAGCTCGCGCAATGCCAGGCGGTAGCGGTCGGTGGACATCAGCGTCATCGTCTCGCCGGAGATCTCGACCTTCACGCCGGTCAGCAGCGGGAGGGTGTCGTCCTTCGAAGCCGCGACGGTGACCTGCGAGATCGCCTCGGCGAACACGTCCGACGCGACGGAGCCGGCCACCGGGGGCATGCTCGGCAGCTGCGGGTACTCCTCGACGGGGAGGGTCGCCAGGGCGAAGCGGGCGCTGCCGCAGCGGACCTGGAGCTTGGTCCCCTCGAGCGCGATGGAGACGTCCTTGTTCGGCAGGGCCCGGACGATGTCGGAGAGCATCCGTCCCTGGACGAGCACCTCACCGGGCTGCTCGATCTCGGCCTCGAGCCGGATCTGGGCGCTGACCTCGTAGTCGAAGGTCGAGAACTGCAGTTCGCCGCCGGCTTCGGCAACGATCCGCACCCCCTGCAGGATCGGCATCGCCGGACGGACGGGGAGGGTACGGGTGGCCCAGGAGACGGCGTCGCCGAGGACGCCGCGATCGAGGTGGAACTTCACCGTTGCCACTCCTTCGCAGTGGTCGAATGACGGAATCAGATCGACCGCGTCATGTGCCGCGGCCGAACCGAGCACAGCGTATCGGTTCCTGAGGACTCCCGCCGACACACCGGGAAGGATCCTTGACTTCCATGGTCACCGGACCCCGCTTCAGCCGTAATGAGAACTTCTGCTCGCGCACTCATCCCGCCGTGTTCCCCGGGAGCCGACCCCTCCTGGTCCCGGCTTCCTGTCGTTCCCCAGCACCCAGAATCACAGGCTCTGCGGTCGCTCCCGAGCAGCCCTCCCCGTCCACATCCCCGTCGAGCAAGTACTTACAGTCCTCTTCTTCACGACTGTGGATCTGGTGGATAACCGTCATCACTGCAGGTCACTACGATCTCCATCGGCGTGGACGGATCGTTGAGGAGTGTCAGCGCGTCGTGCGTCGGCTGTGCATGGAGGCACTGATCGAGGGAATTCTTGTCATTCGCCCGTGCACATCGGCTCCTGCAGGAACAGCTGTAGTTCCACAGTTTCCACAGAGTTATCCACAATTGGGGAGAACTCCGTGCTGACCTGCCCTGTTCTTCTCCTCGCCCAGCTGCCCGCTCCGAGCGGGCGCCGCCTCACTGACGAGACGCGGAGCTCGAGCTCTTGATGCGGGCTGTGAGCTCGGTGACCTGGTTGAAGATCGCCCGACGCTCCTTCATCAGCTCGCTGATCTTCTTGTTCGCGTGCATCACAGTGGTGTGGTCGCGGCCACCGAACTCGTCACCGATGCGGATCAGCGGCATATCTGTGAGCTCTCGGCACAGGTACATGCCGATCTGACGCGCGGAGACCAGGCGGCGGGAGCGACCGGTGCCCACGATCTCCTCGACGGACAGGCCGAAGTAGGTCGCCGTCTGGACGATGATCGTCGACGCGGTGATCTGCGCACCGTCATCGTGGGAGAGCAGATCCTTCAGCACGGTCTCGGCGAGGGTGACGTCCATCGGCTGCCGTGAGAGGGAGTGCAGCGCCTGCACCCTAATCAGCGCCCCCTCCAGCTCACGGATGTTGGTGGCGATGTGCGAGGCGATGTATTCGAGCACGTCATGGGGCACTTCCCCAGTGTTCTCCTGCGCGACCTTCTTGCGCAGGATGGCAATCCTGGTCTCGAGGTCCGGTGGCTGAACGTCGGTCATCAGGCCCATCTCGAAGCGCGAGCGCATGCGGTCCTCGAACCCGCCCAGCTCCTTCGGCGGCAGATCGGAGGTGATCACGATCTGCTTGTCCGAGTTGTACAGCGTGTTGAAGGTGTGGAAGAACGCCTCCATGGTCTCCGGCGCCCGCTGCAGGAACTGGATGTCATCGATCAGCAGGATGTCGATGTCCCGGTACCGGCTCTGGAACTCCTGAGCCTTGCCGAACTGGCCGGACTGCACCGAGTTGATGAAGTCGTTGGTGAACTCCTCCGAGTTGACGTAACGCACCACCACCTCGGGATAGAGGCTCTGGGCGTAGTGGCCCACGGCGTGCAGCAGATGGGTCTTGCCCAGACCCGAGCCGCCGTAGATGAACAGCGGGTTGTAGGCCTTGGCCGGAGTCTCCGAGACCGCCGACGCAGCAGCCTGCGCGAACCGGTTCGAGGCACCGATCACGAAGGTGTCGAAGGTGTACTTGCTGTTCAACCGCGAATCCTCGCCCATCCGCGAGGCGCCGTTGCGGGTGGGACGGCGCGGCGCAGGCCCGGGAGAGGGCGCCGAGGGGCCGGTCAGACCGGAGTAGGCGCTGGGATCGTCTGCGGCGCGGCCGCGGTAGCCCGGGTGGGTGGCGAAGCGGTCCGCAGCGGAGGAACCTCCGGCGGAGCTCGCCGAGCTGCTGCCCGGCAGGGCGGGCCGCCCGACGTGCCCGGTCGAGGGCAGGATCGAGCCCTCGTTGCGGCGGAACGGGGCGTTGTGGAGGTCGTGAGGGGCGTTGTCCACATCTCTGTCCACAGAATGTGCACTGCCAGCAGCGGAGGAGGAGGTCAACGGCGGGGAGGCCGGCGAATCGGTGTCCTCCTCGAGCAGCAGGGACTCGTCCACCGTCACGGCGAAGCGGATGTCACGCCCGGTGGCCTCGCTGAGGGCAGCCTTGAGAGACCCGGCGACCCGATGCTCGAACAGCTCCTTCGCCGAGGTAGAAGGCGCTGCGACCAGCGCGGTGTCCGCCACCACGGCCATCAGCCGGGAGAGCGTGAGCAGGGCGATGACACGCTGGGACACCGTGTCGTCGCGGCGCAGGGTCTGGAGCGTGCGCTCCCAGATCGCGTCGGCATTCGCCTCGTTCATCAGGTCTCTCCCTACAGGTAGAGCGGGCGGTCGGGACAGTTTTCCACAATAGCTTCTGTATTGTGGATCGAGGATGTGGACAACGGGACGGGAGACACCTCCCACGGGCCCGATCACCCCGAAACGCCCGGGAAGAGTGAGAATCCGGCCACAACCGGCCTCCTGAGGGCTCAAGCCGTTGACCCCACGCACCCCCGCGCCTAACATCGTGCAGTCAGCGCTGCGCGCCGTCCCGATACGCTTCCCGGATCCACTGCGGGCCCACTCCGGCATCGGATCGGACCTCGGCAGCCGCCCCGCCTCGGCGGGTGCGCCCGGACTTCCCGTTCGTGCAGCAGACCACAGACCACCGCGAGGGGCATGTCCGTGCCCACGATCGAGGAGAACCATGAGCAAGCGCACGTTCCAGCCGAACAACCGTCGTCGCGCCAAGAAGCACGGCTTCCGCGCACGCATGAGCACCCGTGCAGGCCGCGCCATCCTGAACGCCCGTCGTTCCAAGGGCCGCGCCGAGCTCTCCGCCTGAGGCGACTCGTCGAGGCGATTCCCGGCGCACTCCTCGTGACACTCGTGGCACCGTGAACTGGTCCAGTCACCGGCTCCATTCCGGTGACGAGTTCCGAGCGGTCACCCGCGGTGGAGTGCGCAGCGCCCGATCCCACGTGGTCGTGCATCTCGCCCTGCTGACGCAGGGAGGAGAAGCACCCCGCGTGGGATTCGTCGTGTCCAAGAAGGTCGGCAACGCCGTGGTGCGCAACCGCGTCACACGGCGGCTGCGGGAGATCGTCCGCCCGCACTTCGAGACCCTTCCGGCAGGGTCGGCGATCGTGCTGCGCACCCTGCCCGGCATCCAGGACCAGGAGTTCGCTGCACTCAAGGACGACGTGGACTCCGCCCTCGCCGCCGCCGAGCGCAAGCTCGCCCGGCGCCTGGAGCACGCCGGATGAGCCAGCGGCGAGGGATTCATGCCCTCACCCGCCTGCCTCGCCGGCTGCTGATGCTCCCGGTGCGCGGCTATCAGGTGGGCATCTCGCCCTATACGCCGCCCGCCTGTCGCTACGATCCGGTGTGCTCGCAGTACGGCATGGACGCCCTGCGTGTGCACGGTGCGCTGAAGGGAACGCTGCTCACCGGCTGGCGGATCCTGCGGTGCAACCCCTTCACCCGCGGGGGCCCCGACCCGGTCCCCGCCCCCGGCATGTGGACGAATCCACGCCGACTGCGGCACCCGGCCCACTAGGGCCTACCCTTATCTCAGATTCCCGACCACAGCCGACACCTCGTATGAACGTCATGCGCATCCGTGCGGCAGGAAGACCAGGCCGATGAACCCCCTGTATCCCATCGAGTGGGCCGTCGCATGGCTCATGGTGAAGTTCCATGCGCTGCTGTCCCTGTTCATGGACAAGGACGCGGGCATCACCTGGGTGCTCTCGATCGTCGGCCTCACCGTTGTGGTGCGAACGCTGATCATCCCGCTGTTCGTGCGCCAGATCCGTGCTTCGCGCGCGATGCAGATGGTCTCCCCGGAGCTCCAGGCCGTCCAGAAGAAGTACAAGGGAAAGACGGACCCGGACTCCCGCCAGAAGATGGCGAACGAGACCATGGCGATCTACAAGGACGCCGGCGCCAGCCCGTTCTCCTCGTGCCTGCCGGTGCTGCTGCAGATGCCGATCTTCTTCGGCCTGTTCCGGGTGCTGTTCAACAAGCTTCCCGAGGCCGCTGCGGAGGGCAGCGACGGCTTCGGCCCGCTCACCCAGTCGCTCGCGGAGAGCGCGAGCACCGCGACCTTCTTCGGCGACGTCACCATTGCCAATTCCTTCTTGAAGCCCGGTGACGGCGGGATGACGACGATGATCGTCTCCGGCCTCATCATCGCGTGCATGTCCGGAGTCACGTTCTTCACCCAGAAGTCGCTGACCATGAAGAACATGCCCAAGGCGGCCCTCGAGGGCCCCATGGCCAGCACCCAGAAGATGATGCTGTACATGCTCCCGTTCATCTATGTGATCACGGGGCCGGGTATGCCGATCGGTGTGCTCGTCTACTGGCTGACCACCAACGTGTGGACCTTCGTCCAGCAGTACATCGTCATCCGTGCGACCCCCACTCCCGGCACCGAGGCCGAGAAGGCGAAGCACGAGCGCATCAACGCCAAGCGGGCGAAGAAGGGCCTCGAGCCGCTGGACTTCACCCCGCCCAAGAAGATCTCCGCCGAGCCGGAGCCCGAGGCTCCGATCCGGGTGCAGCCCTCGAAGGGCAAGAGCGGCAAGAAGCTCTCCGACGAGGAGAAGCTCGAACGTGCTCGGGCTCTGCGTGCCCAGGCCGCCGAGGAGCGTCGGAAGGCGCTGGAGGCCGCGGGCGAGACTCCGCCCCCTCCTTCGCAGGGATCGAACGCCCTGAACAAGGGCGCGAAGAAGAAGCGAAAGAAGTGACCTCGCCCCCGGGAGCACAGCCGCTCCCGGGGAGCACCCCACATCCCGCATTTCCGGAGGACTCCTGATGAACCTGAATGACCCCATCGCTGATGCTCCTGTGACCGACGAGGGAGGGGAGGCGTCGACCGCGCCGCTCGACGCGGCTGCGTCCGCTGCCACTCCGTCCTCGCCCGACGAGGCTGCGGCTGATGCGACTGCTGCCGACGTGTCCGCACCCGACGATTCCGTGGCTGCCGATTCCGCGACCGTTGACGCCGCGGCGACCGAGGCCGAGTCCGCACCTTCCGGGAGCGCGTCTGCTGACACCCCCGTGGAGGGCGACGAACAGTCCTCGGAGGACCCGGAGGATCCGGAGGCGACCGTCGAGACCACTGAGGAGCGGATGCGACGGCTCGAGGAGGAGGGCGACATCGCCGCCGACTACCTCGAGGAGCTGCTGGACATCGCCGACCTCGATGGCGACATCGACATCGACGTGGATGGCGACCGGGCGTCCGTGGAGATCGCCGGCGCCGACAAGCTGGCCCGCCTGAACCGGCCCAAGGGCGAGCTGCTCGATGCGCTGCAGGAGCTCACGCGATTGGCCGTGCAGACCCGGACCGGGAACCGCTCGCGCCTCATGCTCGACATCGGCGGCTTCCGTGCGGAGCACAAGGGCAGCCTCGAGGGACTCGCCGCGACTGCGATCGCCGAGGCCAAGGAGTCCGGCGAACCGGTCCCGATGCGGCCGATGAACCCGTTCGAGCGCAAGGTCGTGCATGACGTGGCCAAGCGCGAGGGTCTGCGCTCGGAGTCCGATGGTGATGGCAAGACCCGCCACGTCGTGATCTACCCGGCATCCTGAGGCGCACCGTGCAGCCCCTTCCCGATTCCCTCCGCCCGACAGCCGAGCGTCTCTTCGGAGATCGCCTCGAGCTGGCGGAGCGCTTCGTCACGCTGCTCGCTGAGCAGGGACCGGAGCGCGGGCTGATCGGCCCGCGCGAGGTGGACCGGCTGTGGGAGCGGCACCTCCTCAACTGCGCGCTGATGGTCGACGCGATCGACAGCGCCGCCCCTACTGCGACGACCCTGGCCGACATCGGCTCCGGGGCCGGCCTGCCCGGGGTCGTGATCGCGATCGCCCGCCCGAACCTGCAGGTCACGCTGGTAGAGACGATGCAGCGCCGCACCACCTGGCTCGAGGAGGTCGACGCCGAGCTGGCTCTGGGGCTCGAGGTGGTCCGCGCCCGGGCCGAGGAGCTGCACGGAGTGCGGTCCTTCGACGTGGTGACCGCGCGGGCGGTGGCTGCGCTGGACAAGCTGGCCCGCTGGACGCTTCCGCTCGTGGCCGAGGACGGGATGCTGTTGGCCATGAAGGGTTCCTCGGCGGCGGATGAGGTCGAGAACGCTCAGAAGGTCCTCAGCAAGCTCGGAGGCGTGGATCCCACCATCTCCCAGTACGGCGTGGGCGAGGTCGAGGTTCCCACTACAGTGGTCCAAGTGCGTCGCCGTGCGAAGGCGACCAGGAAGGGAGACGCACGTGGCTGAAAAGCGCGATGATTCCTCCCCGGGGCGCGGCGCGATGGAAGACACCCCGCTGATGCGTGAGCTCACCCGGGACCATGCCCGTAGGAAGAAGCTCGAGGGTCTCGATTTCGCTCGTCCCGAGAAGACCCGTGTGATCACGGTCGCGAATCAGAAGGGCGGGGTCGGCAAGACCTCGACCACCGTCAACGTCGCCGCGGCGCTGTCGATGGGCGGCCTGAACGTGCTGGTGATCGATGCGGACCCGCAAGGGAACACCTCGACGGCGCTGAGCATCGACCATCATGCCGAGGTGCCCAGCATGTACGAGGTGCTGGTGGAATCCGCTCCTCTGAGCGACGTGATCCAGCCGGTCCCGGACATGGAGCGCCTGTTCTGCGCGCCCGCGACGATCAACCTCTCGGGCGCCGAGATCGAGCTGGTCTCGCTCGTGGCACGGGAGAACCGGCTGCGCAACGCGATCCGTGATCATCTCGAGGAGCGCGATCAGCAGGGGCTCGAGCGGCTGGACTACGTGCTGATCGACTGCCCTCCCTCGCTGGGGCTGTTGACCGTGAACGCGCTGGTCGCGGCCCGTGAGGTGTTGATCCCGATCCAGGCCGAGTACTACGCGCTCGAAGGTCTCTCGCTGCTGCTGAACAACATCGATCTGATCCGTCAGCATCTGAATCCGGACCTGGTGGTCTCCACGATCATGCTCACCATGTACGACGCCCGCACCCGCCTCGCGGCTCAGGTCGCCCAGGACGTGCGCGAACACTTCCCGGACCAGACCCTGGAGACCAGCATCCCGCGGTCGGTGAGGATCTCCGAGGCGCCCAGCTACGGCCAGACCGTCCTGACCTACGATCCAGCCTCCAGCGGGGCGCTCGCCTACCGGGCAGCCGCACACGAGCTCAACACCCGCCCCGCACCCTGATCTCCCCTGACCGGGACCCGCTGCGAAGACGCGCGCACACCCGGTCAACATCCCGATGGCGACGATATTTCTTGGAAGGACAATGGCCATGACGCAGAAGCGAGGACTCGGTCGAGGACTCGGCGCCCTGATCCCAGGCGCCGGTTCGAGGCCTGCGCCTGAGCAGGAGCTTCGTACGCGCACGCGCCCGTCCGATGCGACCGAGGGACGTTCCAGCTCCCCCCGGCCGGTCGACATGTTCTTCTCCGGGGAGAAGGTCGGCGAGACCGAGCGCGCGCAGCGAGGCAGTGCCGGCGCTCATGATCTGGCCACCGGTATGGCACGCGCAGCGGCGGAGCGACGCGGGCGCACCAATGGTTCCGGTGCCGCACGCTCCGGGGCTGCGTCCACGAAGTCCAAGGGAGCTGACGAGGAGCCGCAGAAGGAATCCTCGAACACCTCGACCTCGACACGGTCCTCCCGCAGCACCTCCTCTTCCAGCGGCACCGCGAAGAAGGCCGCCCCCAAGAGCACTGCAGCCAAGGCCCCGGCGCCGAAGCGCGCCGCAGCGAAGAGCACCGCGGCGAAGAACTCCGCGCCGACGAAGGCTACTGAGGCTGAGCCGGCTGTCGCAGCCGCCAAGAACGCTGGCGCAGCTGCCTCCCCGACGGCTGAGACCAAGAAGCCTTCCGCTTCCTCCTCGACGACCGCGAAGCGCACCACCTCGAAGCCTGCTGCCTCGGAGGCCGCCTCCTCGAAGCCCGCCTCGGCGAAGTCGTCTCCCGCGAAGGCCACTTCTGAGTCCACTGCGGAGCCCGCAGGGACGGCTACGACGTCCCCGCGCGAGACCACGCCCCGCCAGAGCGAGGACAGCCCGGTCGTCGACGTGGAGACGGTGACGTCGACCCCTGCACAGCCCGACGCCCCCGCCCCGGCTCCCGCGGAGGAGCCCACGGATCTCCCTCCGGAGCCCACGGATACTGCCGAGGACTCCGAGGATGCTGCCCCTGAGTCTGAGCCCGCGAACTCAGAGGACGACATCGCGCAGGACGAGAGCGGGAGCGACGCGCCGCCGACAGAGCTCACCGGAACCCGTGGCCTGGTCAGTGTTCCCGGGGCCGAGTTCGCGGAGATCCCGATCCATGAGGTGCGGGAGAATCCTCGCAATCCTCGCACCATGTTCGACGACGACGAGCTCGATGAGCTCGCCTACTCGCTGCGTGAGGTCGGCGTACTGCAGCCCGTGGTGGTGCGCCCGATCCCCGTCACCGAAGACGGCGAATCCTTCGAGCTGGTCATGGGTGAGCGCCGTTGGCGCGCGGCACGCCGAGCAGGGCTCCTCGCAATTCCCGCCATCATCCGCGAGACCAGCGATGATGACCTGCTTCGCGATGCCCTGCTGGAGAACCTTCACCGCACTCAGCTGAACCCGCTCGAAGAGGCGAACGCCTATCAGCAGCTCCTCGAGGACTTCGGGTGCACGCAGGATGAGCTCGGTGAGCGCATCGGCCGCTCCCGCCCTCAGATCACTAACACTCTGCGTCTTCTGCGTCTCCCCGCCCTGGTGCAGCGCCGGCTCGCCAGCGGCGCGATCAGCGCTGGTCACGCCCGCGCTCTGCTCTCCCTCGACAGCCCGACGTTGATGGAGGAGCTCGCACAGCGCATCGTGCAGGAAGGGCTCTCCGTACGCGCGGTCGAACGTCTGGTCGCTCGTGGAGGCCAGGAGACCGGTACCCGCACCGTTCGCCGCACCACCTATGACCCGCACGTCGTGGACCTCACCAGTCGTCTCTCCAACCGCCTCGAAGCTCCCGTCCGCATCGATGTCGGCAAGCGCAAGGGGCGCATCACCCTCGAGTTCAGCAACCTCGAGGATCTGGAGCGTCTGGTGGAGAACATGGGGTTGGACATTCCCCTGCCCGATGGAGAGCACGCCGCGCAAGACTGAGCAGGCACGAGCAGCACACCAGGAGGGGCCCGCAGATATTGCGAGCCCCTCCTTTGCTGTTCAGTGTCAGCAGCGTCCAGCGTCTGTTCGTGACCGCAGCGGGGCCCGTCAAGTGTTCCGCGGTCCTGGTGTGAGGACGCAGTCCCGGCCCTGGAGAATTCCGGTACCGAGCGGGCGCCTGCGAGAGAACGATCGCCCCTCGCGCCGGCAGATCCCTGAGCTTGGAGAGACTGAAGGACGTGCTGGTCGCGGACACGACGTAGTGGGCGCATATGTCAGTTACCTCGCACGAAGAGAGTCAGGTCACATAAGCGCTGATCTATGTAGTCGTGGTCTATCCGCTCTGGGAGAAGCAGAGAGCGTCTCCGTCTGAGCGGCGTATGCACAGGTCAGTGCCCCATTATTCGGTTATCCACCATTGTGTACAGACATGTGGATAGAGCCCTCCTTGGGTACGAGGCAACCCTGCTACCCCGGCGAGGCCGCCGGGGATCTTCGACCGTGGCACGACTGCCGGACCTTGTGGCTGTGCTCCAGTAGCCCTCCGATCCGGCTGCTCTTTGGCGCCGTTCCACGCGAAACGTCCTCTCGGGCTGGCTGAGAATTGTTGTGTTGCTGACGACGCCGATGTGCGTGGTGGCGTCCGTGCTCGCCTCGGACGACATTCGGCCCGGCAGCGATAGGTCCGACTCACGTGAAACACGGACTAGTGCACCTACTTCCCTGGGCGGTTGGTTCAAGAACATGGGCGTGACAGTCGTCCAACTAACGGGCAGCCTAGATCGAACCCCGCGATTCACGTGAAACGGGGGCTGGCGTGCGGTCATCTCTGCGTGGTCGCAAACGCACGGAACGCAGCGTCAAGCCATCGATTCGGCGATGTCGGTCGTACGCTGGAAGGGATTGGTCGGCCCCTGGGCATGGTCACCGTTTCACGGGAAACGACGACTCGAGAGCCCCGCTTACCCGTACGTTCACTACCAAGAGCGGGGAACCGGGGATGGGGGGCGACATTTCGCGCCCTGGACCGATCCTGGATTCGGCGGCGACCTTCAGAATCTTCTCTCCAGAGCTTCACTTGGTGCGATATGGCGGCGTCCACGTGGAACTGTGCCCTCGCGAGAGTTCCACGTGGAACGCGTATGAGTTCGTGCTTGGGATGTGCATGGTAGGCAGGCTGCCGGGGTGGCGACGGCGGACATCAGGGCATCGCCACTTCCCAACTGCTGCCCCACGAGCTCAGTTTCCCGTGGAACATGGCCAGCATCAGATGGGCCCCCGCCGGAGGTCAGATTCGCCTGGAACGACACGACTGAGCGCGGCCCGGACTCCTATGGCCGCTCGTCAGCGGGGAGACCTCGCAAGCCGCGCCTCCCTATCGTTCCCCGTGAAACATCGATATCGTGCGCGCCAGAGCCGTGAGGCGGCTACCGGTCATTAGCGTTTGAAAGCCTATAGAACTGCTGCGAGGTCAAGGAAGGGCGGCGAGGAGAAGACAAGCTCATGGGCCAACAGCGCCTTGGATCAACGTTTCACGTGGACCAAGCGAGAACTAGGGATCTTGCGATGGTTTCGCGTGAAACGTCCCCCAGGTGTGGGGTAGCGCCGTGGTCGCCGGAGCCTGGAATCCGCTGGCCAAATGGGGAATGGACTTCCCTCCTGGCGTCTGTGCTGTGGACGAGCCCTTTCTGGAGGCGGGCCACCATGATCGACGTCCCCACTGAGGCGGCCTCCGGGTTCACTTCGCCGTCCTCGTTTCCCGTGAAACGTGGACGGGTAGTAGACCGTAGGCCGCTCTCGCCAGCTCCGCAGCACGGGCTAAGGGCGACGTGCGACCGCGACTCTGTGTTCCCCGTGAAACGTGTGTAGCTAGATGAGCCGGTGCTGGGGAAGGCGCAGCGGATCGCTACCCGGGTGAAAACTTGCCCGAGCGGTGGCTGGTCTTAGTCGTACAAGCGAACTCTCAACCCGCCTTTGGTATCACTGATGATTTCGAACTCAGTTCCACGTGGAACGTGGATGGGCCGAGCCCGGCACCGCCCGACCGAGGCACGGTGGAAGTCGACCACAGCACAAAGCGTGCCGCGACGCTTCACCCGGCGCAAGGTCGGTGCTTGCGCGGCGGGGGGGGGCGGCGACGCGATGTTGCCCGTGAAACATGGACGTAACGCCCCTCCCGGCGAGCCGGCGAAGGCAACACATCGCGCGGTCCAGGTTTCACGAGGAACTGCGCGATCGGCGCACCGAACCCGAGTCCGCACTCCTCCACTCTCCCCAAGCCACGTCGACCTACGCCAGCAGACGGAGAGGAATCAGTTTCTTCCGGAGGGGCGCTGCGCGCACACGGGCCGCAGGGCAAGGCGTGCATGCCGGTTCACTGCCGTCGCTTTCACCTGCGGTCGCTTCACGTGACTCCCGAGACTTGGAAAGTCCCCGCCAGCGGCCACGGCGTTCGTGCCCATTCGCTACGGGCAGCAGATGCATGTCAAGCAGCGGGCGGTGCCCGTCATGCACAGTGTGCGTAACATTGTGGACAACTACATCTGGACAGGTGTACAGATTCGGTGTCGTCACACGCGCATGTGCAAGGTCACGTGAACCAGCGGTGCCGATCTCCCGCCGCTTGGACAGTGTTCCTGCAGGTCAGGACAGCTTTCCCAGCAAAGCGCCTGGTCGACGGCTTTCCCCACTTGTGCACACCCAATTGTGGATAACCTTGTGGATCTACCCGTCCACTAATGTGGACGGACATGTGGACAACACTGTGCACAACCTGATCCATGCACGTCAGCGCTTGCAGTCCTAGGTGATTTGACAGCCGCGGAGCAGGACGTGCGTCCCCCTCAGTGCCGCGAGTCCGGTCCGAATTCCGTCTCCACCACATGCTTGGCGAGGGCACCCGTGCGTCGGTGCGTCAACGTCCAGGGCCCCTCCAGCAGGAGCCTCTCCCCATTCGGGGTGACACCACACAGGGACGACACGGTGAGCCGTTCCTCTGCGTCATCGGGGGCGGCCTCTAGAGCAGCAGATCGGAATCTCATCCAGGTGGGAAGCATGTCGATACCCCACTGCTCGAGGACGTCGCCTTCGGGGTCCTCGACGAGCAGAGCGAGGATGCTCGGCCCCCAGCGCCGGCTGAGCTCCCTGAGCACCGTAGGCGCCGGGCGCGACGGCCCAGCCCACGAGGCGCTCACCAGGACCACCACCGGCGATTCAGGGCTGCCGGTGGTGGTCTGCTGGGGCGTGGAGGTCACTGACCGGCGGCGGCCAGGACCTGCTCGGCGTGGGCGTTGGCAGCCGTGTCCGCGAGCCAGCGCTCGGCGTCCAGGGCCGCCTGGCAACCGGTCCCGGCCGCGGTGATCGCCTGGCGGTAGGTGTGGTCCACGACGTCTCCCGCAGCGAAGACGCCGGGCACGGAGGTGAAGGTCGAGCGGCCCTGGCAGACGATGTATCCCTCGTCATCGAGCTCGAGCTTTCCGCGCACCAGATCGGTGCGGGGCAGGTGCCCGATCGCCTCGAAGACGGCAGAAGTCTCGAGCACGCGCTCCTGGCCGCTGACAGTGTCCCGAAGCGTCACGGACTCGACCTTGTCGATGCCGTTGATGCTCACCAGCTCGCTGTTCCACGCAAAGCTCAGCTTCGGATCCGCCTCGGCCCGGCGAGCCATGATCTTCGAGGCACGGAGTTCGTCGCGGCGGTGCACCAGGGTCACGGACTTGCCGAAGCGGGTGAGGAAGGTGGCCTCTTCGACGGCGCTGTCGCCGCCGCCGACCACGACGATCTCCTTGTCCTTGAAGAAGAATCCGTCGCACGTGGCGCACCAGCTGACCCCCTTACCGGAAAGCGCCTCCTCGCCGTCGATCCCCAGCTTCCGGTACTCGGAACCCGTGGTGATGATCAGCGCCTTCGCACGGTAGACGGTGCCGTCGTCGAGGGTGACGGTCTTGATCTCACCCTCCAGGTCGAGCTGCACCGCGTCGTCATAGATGATCTCGGCACCGAAGCGCTCAGCCTGCTCCTGCAGATTCGTCATCAGCTCCGGCCCCTGGACGCCGGTCGGGAAGCCGGGGAAGTTCTCCACGTCCGTGGTCGTCATCAGCGCGCCGCCTGCGTCGAGGGCACCGGCGATCACGATCGGGTTCATCTCGGCACGCGCGGTGTAGATGGCAGCGGTGTAGCCGGCCGGGCCGGAGCCGACGATGACGACCTCGTGGACCGTCTCATCCTGATCGATATCAGCGGCTGGTGCTGCGGCGGGCTGCGTGGACAGCGGGGTGCCGCCGAGGATGTTGAGCGCCTGGATGGGCTGCGTCATGGGGGTGTCCTTCCATGGGAACTGTCGTAGGTGGTCGGCGGGCGGACCGCCATCGAGTATTGCGCGGCGGGTGGGTCGTGGACCCTTCGCCGGATGAGGTCAGAGGGGGCCGATCATCACGTCACCGGACCAGAGCCTGTTCTCCTGGGACGAGGTACCGTCCCCGGAAGTGCCGCAAGCGGGAAGGACCACGGTGGCCGAGACGGTCCCGCCGTTGGCCCGCAGTGTCTCGCGGTCCATCGGTCCGTGGACGAGCAACCAGCTCGATGTCTCCTCGCCGCCCCACGCGACCTCCTCCATGATCAGGATCGATTCCGGGATGTTCTGCTCCCGTAGGCACTGTGCAGCATCGAAGCTCGTCATCGGCTGGATGGTGCCGGTGTCGATCAGACGCTGCACCTCTGTGCCGAGTGTCGTCTCAGTGATAACGGGAACGCCCGCTGAATTCTTCCCGCTTCCGGCGAGGGAGTCGACTGATGTCGACGCCGAGTGGGAGCTGCTGGTGGTGGCTCGTTCCAGCGCGCCGGCGAGCTGGACTCCCAGCAGGCCAGCGACGAGCAGCGCGATCAGCAGCAGAGGGATGGGGATGCCCAGCACCGTGACCTGACGCGGACCGCTCTCTGTCCCCTTGCGCGGAGACGGAGGACGGGGGGACCGCGAGGTCATTCGACCTGGATCTCTGCGATGCGGGCGCGGAACCGGCCGGTCTCGTTGCTGTCCGGGGGCAGTTCCGTGATCCACAGCGCGACCCGTTCGGCCTCGAAGGGCTCAGGGGTCTCGAGCCGGACCTCCCCGTCCCCGGCGAGCTCGCCGGTCGAGAGCACGTCCCCGAGGGAGCCGTCGTCGTTCACGGCCCGCAGCTCGATCGTGCCGCCGTTGTTGCGTGCGGTGGTGAGGGTCACTGCGGTGAGCGTCGAGGGCTCGGCGAAGTTCAGGCGGATCCCCACGCCCTCCTTCAGGCCTCCGTAGTCGGGACTCCCGTAGTGCTTCGTGGACCAGAACGTCGCGGGGTCACCGTCGGTGAGCAGCTCCTGCTGGTCGGTGTGGTCGGGTTCCCGATCGCTCCCCTCGGCGAAGAGCTCGACACCGGTGACCTCGGGTGCGGGAAGGGCGGGATCCTCGGTCGCCTCGGCGGTCGGTTCGACCGGGGCTTCGCCGGTCTGCTCCGCGCTGGGGGCCTCTGCCGAGGGTGCGGAGGTGGCCAGCGGGTCCTCCAGGATCCCGCTGAGGTCGCGAGTGATCGAGGTGAGCGCGATGACCAGTGCGACCATCACCACGATGGCGCCGCCGATGATGATCCACTGCGATTGCAGGGAACGCTTCTCCTCATCGCGGGGACCCATGGTGAAGGTCTCCGGAGCGTCGGCATCCACGGCCACCCCGACCACATCTCGCAGCAGCGAGCTGCGGGCGAAGGGCGCGGTGCTCTCGTCGGGGGTGTCGTCGAACCGAGTGCGATCTCGACCATGGACCACGATCGGTCCGTCTTCTCGGACGGGTGCGAGGGATGCTGTGCGACCGGAGACCGGAACCGGAGCGACCGACTGCTCGTCAGCACTGTGGACGACCGGTTGCGCGGGGATCGGCGCTGAATGGTCCGGGGTGGAGGCGACGCTGATCTCCGAGGGCGCAGCGGGGGGCTGCTGCGCTCGCACGTCGGAACCCGACGGGGACTGGTCGGGAGCGAGAGTCGGGGCGTCAGCCTGCTCCGCACCGTGGGCCACCGGCCAGTGGGTGCCGGAGGAACGCGATGGCAGGTCGGCGGCGTTCGCTCCGCCAGCGGCAGTTGTGCCAGAAGCAGCCGCAGCGGCGCCAGCAGCGGTGCCTGCAGCGGCACCGGCGGTGAGGCCTCCTGCGGGGAGGGCGCTGGACGCGCCGGCCGCGCGGGCGGACGGCGCTTCAGACGATGGCCCCTCGGACGATCGCGCTGCGGATGGAGGCCCCTCGGACGATGGCCCTGCGGACGATGGCCCTGCGGACGATGGCGCCGGGTGCGTGGCCGCCCCGTTCGCCGCTGGGCCCGTAGCTGCAGCAGGGTCCGTGGGCGCTACCGGGCCCGACGTCGGCTGCGGCCGGGTCGGGAGGGTGATCTCCAGGTGGCCCGGGAAGGGGCTGCTGGATCGCTTCTCGTCGAGCTGCAGGTCTGTGACCAGAGCCTTCGCTTCTGAGGAGGCGCGCCGGGCCTCCTCGGCCCTGGCCAGGGCCGCTTGGCGAGCCGCCTCGTCGGCCGCGTCAGCCTTGGCAGCCTCGTCGGCTGCTTCGGCCTGATTGGTCTGGTCCTCTGCCGCTGCGGAAGGTGAGGCGTCGACGTCAGGCGCTGAACCGTCGGAAGTGAGATCAGCGTCGGCAGAACCGTAGTGATAGCTCTCGCTGCCGGAGGTTGGCTGCGTCGGGGTTGCAGCAGCCGCTGCGATGCCCGCGGCACCCGTCGCTGCTGCGGCACCGGACGCTGCTGCGGCGCCGGTCGCGCCCGCAGCGCTGGCGGAACCGGCGCCCGGTGCAGCGGCAGAGCTCTCAGCCGGGCTCTCAACCGGGCTCTCAGTCGGGCTGTCGGACGGCGCCTGAGCGATCGTGTCCTCGTCGGGCACGGCCTGCATCAGTGCTGTGCTCTCGAGCAGCTCGTCCTCGCCCTCCCCGCCGTCCTGCGTCCCGTCCGCTGCGGGCTGCGCCCCGTCCTCCGTGGGCGCGGCCTCGGGCGTGGCCTCCACCGGTGGTGGGGCAAGCTCCGAGGAAGGTTCGGGGGCGTCCGACGGCGAAGGCTCCGGGGTCCCGGCTGGTGTGGGCTCCTGCGGTGCCCGGCGGGGATATGCCTCGAGGGTCACCGGGATGGACTGCCACGGCTCGAGCGCCTCGATCAGTCCGCGAGTGGTCTCGGGGATCTCGTCGGCCGATTCATTCAGCACCAGGTCGCACAGCAGATCCAGGTCCTGGGGAATCTCGGTGTCCACCACGGTGGAGGGCCGGGGCACGTTCCCCTGGGCGTCGTGCCGCGGGCTGCGGCCCGTCAGCGCCCGGTACAGCAGCGCGACCAGGGCCGCGGTGTCCTGGAAGGAGGCCACCTCGCGGGACCTGTCGAGGCCGGGATGGGACGCGGCCTCCACCCCGATCCCGAGGATCAAGACAGCGCCTGAGCGGGTATCGACGAACACCCGGTTGGAGTCGAGCAGCTGATGGCGCACGCCGCGGCGTCGGGCGGCCTCGAGCCCGGTCGCGGCCTCGCCGATGATCGCGCGGGCGGTCTCCGGGTGGAGCGGGCCGCGGGCCAGCAGCGCCGCGAGCGGCGGTGCGGGGGGCAGCAGATACTCCACCACCGTCGTCGGCCCCTGCGCATTCCCGGAGGAGGGCTGCTCCGAGGAGGTCTCCCGTGGATCGTCGAGCACCACGATCTCCTGGACGGGCAGCAGATGCGGGTCGTCGACGAGATACGCGCGGCGGACCGCGTCGGCGGCCTCCAGGGCGGTGTCGCCGTGCACGATGTACAGGACCACGCTCTGACCGGTCGCCACCGATCGGGCACGACGCCATGAGGCGCCCTCGGCGACGCCGGTCAGAGGGATCGTGCCCTCCAGCGTCCACCGGGACCGCAATGCGTCCGGCTCTGAATTCGTGTTCACGGCCCGTCCTTCTCGTCGTCCGGCGGGGGTGTGCCCGTCACGTGCATCGACCATGTTACGAGCCCACCACCTTGCCGCGGTGGGTGAACCGGCGCAGCCGACGCTGCACGGCGTCGACCAGGTGGCGCACCTCCGGCACCTGCAGCAGGTAGGCAACCGCGGTGAACACCACCACCATCACCCCTGCGACCAGGGCGCCCAGCAGCACGGCGAGGGCCCGGTGGGTCCAGAACAGATCGTCCGCCAGGCGTACCAGCGCGGTGCCGAGAGCCCAGCTCACCAGAGCGGCTGCCGCGAGCTTCCCGAACATCAGCGCCCCGGACGCTGCACTCGGCGGGAGCGTGTCGTGCCGGGCCGCGAGCCGGCGCAGCTGCCACATGCCCAGCAGCCACGCGAGCAGGCTTCCGAGGCTGGTGGAGCCGGCCGCAGCCATCGCCGCATATGCCGGATCGACTATCGTCAGGATGATCGGCACCGAGAGCACCGTGACCACGGCGATCGGTATCTGGGCGATGAACGGGGTGCGGGCATCCTCGTAGGCGTAGAACACGCGCTTGATGAGATAGAGGGACGCGAAGGGCACCAGCCCGAGCATGTAGGCGATCAGCACGGTGCCGTTGGCTCGGGCGCCGATCTCCGCCGTGCCGCCGCCGATCACCCACATGATCGGTCCGGCCAGGGCGATGAACACGGCGGTGCACAGCATCATCGGCACCGCGAGCATCCGGTTGGTCTCGGAGTAGCGGGCCAGCGCGCCGGCGTGGTCCGCGTCGGCGGCATGGCGCGAGATCGCCGGGAAGGCGGCAGTGACCAGGGTGACCGCGATGATGCCCTGCGGGATCATGAACGCCAGGTAGGCCCACTCCATGGTGAGCAGCGCCGGATAGCGTGCCGCCAGCTCCGGCTGATCCTGGTAGTGCTCCGTCATCCGCACCGCACCGCCGGTGGCCCAGCGGGATGCCCAGATGCCGAGCTGCCCGAGGCCAAGCATCGCCAGCGACCACAGCCCGATCCGGCTGAGCTTGCCCAGGCCCAGCCCGCGCAGGCCCCACTTCGGGCGGAGGCGCAGGTCGAGCTTCTTGACGTACCAGAACAGGAACAGCACCTGCGCGGCCGAACCGCCCACGTTGATCACGGCGATCGCCACGATCATCGACATCGTCCACTGGCCGGGATCGCCGACGGTGCCCCACACGCCCAGGAACAGCGCGGCACCGAGGATGCCGATGAGATTGTTGACCACCGGCGCCCACTGGTACGGCCCGAACGAATCGTGCGCGTTCAGCAGCTGGCCGCACATCACGTACAGCGCCGAGAAGAAGATCTGCGGCATCATCCAGTAGCCCATCTGCACCGCGAGCGCGTACGTCGCGGGGGGCAGCAGGCCGCTGGTCAGGGTCAGCAGCAGCGGGACCGCGACCAGGCAGGCGGCGGTGATTCCGAGCGACACCACCGCGACCAGGGTCATCAGGCGCGAGATGTAGTCGCTGCCGCGGTCCGGACGCTTCACCGCGCGGACGATCGCGGGCACCAGGATCGCGTTCAGAGTGCCGCCGCCCACCAGCAGCCAGATGGTGTTGGGCAGCGTGTTCGCAGCACTGAAGGCGTTGGCC